>JBKJSB010000282.1:0-23337 GCA_046593015.1 Allobosea sp. | reverse complement strand
GCGGAAGCCCGCCATCCCGACTACATGTGTGCCTTCGAGGAGGTCGAGGCCAGCCCGGCCAACCACCTCTTCGTCGCCGAACGGGACGGCGTCGTGATCGGCACCTGGCAGGTCACGCTGATACCCGGCATCGCCGCGCGTGGTCGCAGGCGCGCCAAAATCGAGAGCGTCCATGTCGCGCCCGAGAGCCGGGGCTTAGGAATCGGCGCGCTGATGATGGCGGCGGCTGTGACATTCGCCAAGGAGCGCGGCGCGGGGCTGATCGAACTGACCTCGAACAAGGGCCGGATCGACGCGCACCGCTTCTACCGCAATCTAGGCTTCGACCAGAGCCATGAGGGCTTCAAGATCACGGTGTGAGCGGAGCGCCATAGCCGGCGCTCCGGCGACCTCTCACTGCCCCTGCGCAGCCAGGCGTTTGCGGCACTCGGTCGAATACTTGATCCAGTTGTAGCCCTTCTTGGTCAGATCGGGCTTGTTGGCGCGCCATTCCGCGCCGCAGGCGCGCAGGCGGTTGTCATTCTTCAGTTGCGCCTCGGAGCGCGCGCGCTTGGGCTTGGGCTTGGCCGTCTCGGCTGCGGGAGCGGCCGTGGTTGCCGGCGCGGTGCGGGCGGGGGCGGCGGGACGCTGCTGCAGCGGGTTGGTCTGCGCTGCGGCAGGCAGGGCGAGCGCAAGCGCGCAGGCGGCGGCGAGGCTGGCGGCGATCAGGGGAAGGCGCATGGCGGTGATCCTCGAGGAACCGGCGCGGGGCGACGGGCTCAGTCCGTAGGCCGCCCGGCCGATGACGCCAGTCTCGGCTGAACCTGTGGTTGAATTCAAGCGCTCATCGCCCATCACGACATGGCGAGCCCGCGCCTCTCGCACGACGCGGCCCTTCCGGGCGCGCGGCGGCCGGCTTAAACCTGCTGCCGGCACTCAACAGCGACAGGACACGTAAAGCCATGCCCGCCAGCCAGACCAAGCCGATCGACCTGTATTACTGGCCCACGCCCAATGGCTGGAAGATCAGCATCATGCTGGAGGAGTGCGGGCTGCCCTACACCATGGTCCCGGTCAACATCGGCAAGGGCGACCAGTTCAAGCCCGAGTTCCTGGCGATCTCGCCCAATAACCGCATGCCCGCGATCGTCGATCCCGAAGGCCCCGACGGCCAGCCGATCTCGGTCTTCGAATCCGGCGCGATCCTGCAATATCTCGGCCGCAAGACGGGGAAATTCTATCCGTCAGACGAGCGCGCCCGCGTCGCGGTGGACGAATGGCTGTTCTGGCAGATGGGCGGTTTCGGCCCGATGCTCGGCCAGACCCATCATTTCCGGCTTTATGCGCCTGAGCCTATTCCCTACGCGATCGAGCGCTACACCAACGAGTCGAACCGGCTCTACGGCGTGCTGAACAAGCGCCTCGCCGGCCGCGACTATATCTGCGGGGAGTATTCGATCGCCGACATGGCCTGCATCGGCTGGGCGCGCGGCTGGGAGCGGCAGGGCCAGGACATCAAGCAGTTTCCCCATGTCGAGCGCTGGCTCGCGACCATGCTGGCGCGCCCGGCTGTCGAGCGGGGCCTGAAGGTCGCCGAGGAACTGCGCAACCCCGCCGGCGTCATCCGGACCGACGAGGAAAAGGCGGTCCTGTTTGGCCAGAAGGCACGGTGAGGGGCAGTAGGCAGTAGGCAGTAGGCAGTAGGCAGTAGGCAGTAGGCAGTAGGAATTCTGCCGACTGCCCAATTCCAACTGCCTACCGCTTTTATTCCTTAATTCGCCCGCGCCCACTTCACCGAGCGGCAGATCAGACCGCCCATGACGCAGCCGGATGTGGTCAGATTGTCGCCCGACAGCGTCATGGTGCCGGAATAGGTCTTGCCGTCCTCCGGGTTGAAGGCGCTGCCCTTCCACTTGCCGGCGCCGTCGGGCTTCATGTCGTAGAAGATGCGCTGGCCGACCTTGGCGGGACCGGCCGTGTCCTTGAGCCAGGCCAGCGTGCCGCATATCGCATCGCCGCATTTGGCGAAGCGCACGCGTGAGGCGCCGGTGTCGCGCAGCCAGGTTCCGGTGACATCCTGCGCGGCGGCCGGCGTTGCCAATCCGGCGGCGGCAAACCCGAGCGCGGCAAGCGCGCCCTTCACGATCGTCGATCGAACAGGCATCGGCATCCTCCCATGATGCGACCACGCTATGCTGCATGGTTCTGATGTGAACCATATCCGAGATCGCAGGCCTTACAAGCTGCCGCTGCGGCAGTGATGAATCCGGCCTGCCGCGCTTCAAGGTGAACGCCGCGTCAATGACGCGCTGGCGGCATCGCGCGGATCACATTGAAATATCGTCACTATTCGCGATCGAAGGCTGAATCCTTCGTTGCTTTAACGACTCGATTACGTCTCGTTGAGCTTCGATTCATCGCAATTTTTAGCGTCGCCTTTAAGGGCTGCGGCCAAATCTCGTCCTCACAAGCCGGGGCCTTGGACGGGTGGCCGGTGACAACAAAAACAGGGTGGTTTGTCATGGCACGCATGGAAATGAGCGCGATCCCCGCTTCGCTGACGGTTCCCAGCGAGACCTCGGCCGAAGCCTATTACCAGCTCGGGCTGATGTATGCGGCCGGCCGCACCGCGCCGGTCGATCTCGTCGCCGCCCAGACCTGGTTCAACGTGGCGCTGGCCCGCGGTTGCCGGCAGGCCGCCGCGCATCGTCAGGAACTGGCGCTGGAGATGACCGCCGAGCAGCTCGCCCGGGCGCTGCGCGAGGCCCGCGCCTTCCTCACCCGCCACTGAGCGGGCAGGCTAGGAAGTTGCGAGCCGGAGAAGCCGGCGAGCCTTGTGGGGCGGGGAGGTGGCTGCTATGAGCGCGCCGAAATCCCCGCACAAATCCCCAAGGATCGACCGATGGCCCTCCAGCGCACCTTCTCCATTCTCAAGCCCGACGCGACCAAGCGCAACCTGACAGGCGCGGTCAACGCGGTCATCGAGAAGGCCGGCCTGCGCATCGTCGCGCAGAAGCGCATCCTGATGACCAAGGCCCAGGCCGAGACCTTCTACGCCGTCCATTCGGCCCGTCCGTTCTTCGGCGAGCTCGTCGAGTTCATGACCTCGGGCCCCGTCGTCGTGCAGGTGCTCGAAGGCGAGAACGCCATCGCCGCCTATCGCGACGTGATGGGCGCGACCAACCCGGCCAATGCGGCCGAGGGCACCATCCGCAAGCTCTTCGCCCAGTCGGTCGGCGAGAACACCGCGCACGGCTCCGACGCTCCCGAAGCCGCCGCCATCGAGATCGCCCAGTTCTTCTCCGGCAACGAGATCGTCGGCTGATCCGACGCGCTCCGTCGTTCAATGCGTTTTGAGGGGCGGGCCGTGAGGCCCGCCTTTTTCATGCGTGCTCGTGCAGGCATTGCCCGTGGTCGGCGAGCGATTCGATCACCCGGCAATCGGCGATCCGGCCATGGCTGCATTCGCCGATCATCCGCTTCAGTTCGCTTCGCAGCGACTGCAACTGCGCGATCCGGCGCTCGACCTCGCCCAGATGTCGCCACGCAATGCTGTCTGCCCGGTCGCAGGAGGCCTGCGGTTGCGCCGTCATCGCCAGCAATTCGCGGATGTCGTCCACCGAGAAGCCGAGATCGCGCGCATGGCGGATGAAGCGCAGACGCAGCAGATGGGGCTCGCCGTAGCTGCGCCGGTTGCTCTGCGTGCGGACGGGCGCAGGCAGAAGGCCGATCTGCTCGTAGAAGCGGATCGTCGGCACCTTGACGCCGGTCGCCTCAGACAGCGCCCCGATCGGCATCGCATCCATCGCAAAATCTCCGCTTGATCCTCTAGTCGCTAGAGCATGTAGCGTGCAGGCCTTCCCGATGAAAGGCCTCGAGACGATGACCGGCTGCGCGCATTCACACCACGACCACTCGCGACACGACCACGCCCATGCGCCGGTCCATGCGAAGCCCGCTCCCGAAGCCTGCGGCTGCTCGGGCAATCCGGTCTTCGACGGCGTCGATCCGCGCTACAAGCGCATCCTGTGGGCTGTGATCGCGCTGAACGCCGTGATGTTCCTGGTCGAGATCGTCTCGGGCCATCTCGCTCGTTCGCAGGCGTTGCAGGCCGACGCGCTCGATTTTCTCGGCGATACGCTGACCTACGGCCTGAGCCTCGCCGTGATCGGGGCGTCGCTGCGCACCCGCTCGCTGGCGGCCATGGCCAAGGGCCTCTCGCTCTTCGTGATGGGCCTATGGGTGCTGGGCTCGACCGGCTATCAGCTTCTCGGGCCGGGCCTGCCGCGCGCCGAGGTGATGGGCTTGGTCGGTTTCCTCGCGCTCGCCGCCAATCTCGCCAGCGTTCTCCTTCTGGCGCGCTACAAGGATGGCGACGCCAATGTCCGCTCGGTCTGGCTCTGCTCGCGCAACGACGCGATCGGCAATGTCGTGGTCATGCTGGCGGCGGTCGGCGTCTGGGGCACCAGCACGGCCTGGCCCGACCTTGCGGTCGCGGCCATCATGGCCGGCCTGTTCCTGCACTCGGCGACGCTGATCCTGCGCCAGAGCTGGACGGAATACCGCACCGGGCAGGATCTCGGCGCACTCGCCAGCCATGGACACGATCATGCCCATGGCCACGGTCACTGACCTTCGTCAGAAGCCGAGATCGAAGGCGTAGCTCGCCGAGATGCCCAGCGTGACCGAATCGCGCGAGCCGAAATTCCGCACGATCGGCGTCTTGGCCGCGTCGCCGACGAGGTGCTTGTATTCGACATAGGCCGTGGTCGAGAGCTTCTCGCTCCAGTGATAGGTCACCTGCGCGATCGCACCGACCGAGTGGACGCCGGCGTTGTAGCGCTGCAGCAGCCCGCCCATGCCGGCGAGCCCGGGGTTCGGCCCGAAATAGGTCCGGATATAGTCGGCCCCGACCACGCTCATGCGGGGGCCTGCGCCGACGGTCCAGGCCTGTCCGATCTTGGTGAAGGCGTCGAGCTTGAAGTCGGCAACGAGCGCGTCATGGGTGACGAAACCGCGGCGCAGATCGGCGCGCGCCCGCAGCCAGGAGGCCGGGTAGAACTCGACGAAGCCGCCGGCCTCGACGCCGAACTTGGTGTTGGGCACGCCGACCAGCGCCGGATTGACGCTGGCTTTGCGCTCCCAGAGCAGATTGCCGGAGAAGCCGGCCCGCCAGGCCGTCCCCGAAAAGAAGCCGATCGAGAGCGCGTCGTCCTCGGCCGTCCACCAGGTGCTCTTGATGCCCCGGCCAAGCGAGATGATCGGGCGCGGCCGGAAGACGTAGTCGTTCGAGCCGGCATAGTCGGGCTGGTAGCGCAGGCCAGCGCCCAGGGTCAGGTGCCAGTTCTGCGCCGAGGCCGGCGAGGTGAGCTGCGTATACTCGCTCGACTGGGCGAACGCCCGGTCCGGCGACGACAGCACGAGCCCGGCCACGAGGCCGAGAAACAACGCAACGCAACGCATAGGCAGACAACTCCGGATACGCTGGCCACGTCTTCGAGACGGGGCCGATCCCGGCAATCTGAAGCGTTAGCGTTAACCCCCGGTTGACGCGGGCGGGATTGACCGCTGCGCCGCAGCACGGCACGACTGCATGGCCGAGGATGTCCCATGACCGAACTGCCGCGCGTTGCGCATCTGCCCTCCGTCTGCCCGCATGACTGCCCCTCGGCCTGCTCGCTCGAGGTCGAGGTCATCGACGGCCGCAGCATCGGCCGGGTGCGCGGTTCCAAGCGTCAGAGCTACACCGACGGCGTGATCTGCGCGAAGGTCGCGCGTTATTCCGAGCGGATCCACCATCCCGATCGGCTGATGCATCCGCTGCGCCGCACCGGGCCGAAGGGCTCAGGCGCGTTCGAGCGCATCACATGGGACGAGGCGCTGGACGAGATCGCCAAACGCTTTCTGGCGATCGAGGCCGGGCATGGGGCGGAGGCCGTCTGGCCTTATTACTACGCCGGCACGATGGGGCTGGTGATGCGCGACGGCATCAACCGCCTGCGCAACGCGAAGAAATACTCCGGCCAGTATTCGACGATCTGCACGACCATGGCCTGGACCGGCTTCATTGCCGGCACCGGCCGGCTCGCAGGGCCCGATCCGCGCGAGATGGCCCAGTCCGACTGCGTCGTGATCTGGGGCACGAACGCCGTGCACACGCAGGTCAATGTGATGCATCACGCCATCAAGGCCCGCAAAACCCGCGGCGCGAAGATCGTCGCCATCGACATCTACCGCAACGCCACGCTCGACCAGGCCGATCTGGCGCTGGTGCTGCGGCCGGGTACGGACGCAGCGCTCGCCTGCGGCGTCATGCACATCCTCTTCCGCGACGGCCATGCCGACCGCGACTATCTGGCGACGCACACGGACGCGCCGGGCGAGCTGGAGGAGCATCTGAAGAGCCGCACGCCCGAATGGGCGGCAGCGATCACGGGCCTCAGCGTCGCCGAGATCGAGGAGTTCGCGGCGCTCGTCGGCACGCGCAAGAAGAGCTTCTTCCGCCTCGGCTACGGCTTTGCCCGCCAGCGCAACGGCGCGGTCTCGATGCATGCGGCGCTGTGCGTGCCGACCGTGACGGGGGCCTGGCAGCACGAGGGCGGCGGCGCCTTCCACAGCAACAGCGGCATCTACAAATGGCGCAAGAGCCTGATTGAGGGCTTGGACGTCGCCGACCAATCGGTGCGCCAGCTCGATCAGTCGCAGATCGGCCGCGTGCTGACGGGCGACGCCGAGGCCTTGCGCCACAAGGGGCCGGTCAGGGCGCTGTTCATCCAGAACACCAACCCGGTCTCGGTCGCGCCCGAGCAGGAGCTGGTCAAGGCCGGTTTCGCCCGCGAGGACCTGTTCACCGTGGTCCATGAGCAGTTCATGACCGAGACCGCCGCGATGGCCGACATCGTGCTGCCGGCGACGCAGTTCATGGAACATGACGATCTTTATCAGGGCGGCGGCCACCAGCACATCATGTGGGGCGGAAAGCTGGTCGATCCGCCGGGCGAATGCCGGTCGAACCACGAGGTGATCTGCGCGCTTGCGGACCGGCTTTGCGCTGAGCATCGCGGCTTCGCCATGACCCCGCGCGAGATCGTGGACTGGACCTTGCGCGAGAGCGGGCGCGGCACGCTCGACGAACTGATCGCCAACGATTTCCACGACGTGCAGCCCGATTATCGCACGGCGCATTATCTCGACGGGTTCGGCTATCGCGACAAAAAATTCCGCTTCAAGCCGGATTGGCCGAAGGTGCCGAGCGCCAATGAGGGGCCGATGGGGCCGTGGGCCGCGATGCCGGGCCTGCCGGACTACTGGGACGTGCTGGAGAACGCCGACGAGGCTCATCCCTTCCGGCTTGCGACGAGCCCTGCGCGCAGCTTCCTGAACTCGACCTTCACCGAGACGCCCGGCTCGCTGAAGAAGGAAGGCCGGCCGACTTTGATGCTGCATCCCGACGACGCCGCCCGCCTCGGCGTCGCGGCGGGGCAGGAGGTCGTGATCGGCAACCGGCGCGGCAGCGTGCATCTTCATGCCGTGCTGTTCGAGGGGGTGGTGCGCGGCGTCGTCATCGCCGAGTCGATCTGGCCCAATTCCGCCCACCGGTATGGCCGCGGCATCAACACGATCACCGGGGCGGACGCTGTCGCGCCCTTCGGCGGGGCTGCCTTCCACGATAACAAGGTCTGGATCAGGGCGGCCTGAGGCATTGCGCCGCTTGACCTTTGAGCGCCGCTGTGGACCATCCGCGCGGCGGCGGCGCGGGCATGAAGCATGCCTGCTGGACATAATTTCGAAGGGTCGGCGGACAGATGACGATGCGGCGGATGGGAGCGGCTGTTCTGGCCGCAGGGTTTTCTTTTGCGATCGCGGTGGCGGCGCATGCCGCCAGCGGCACCACGGCCCTGCCGCCGCCGGACCCGACGGCGAAGAATCTGACGCCCTACCGGATCCAGCTCAGGGCCTTCGATGCCTGCCTGGTGACGCAGTCGCGCCTGATGGGCACGACCCGCGAGGCGGTGCATACGCCCTGCAGTTGCTACGCCAAGGGCACGGTCAACGCGATGACCAAGGACGAGCTTCAGGCCTTCCGCGACACCGGCTATTTCAACGATTCAGCGCGCGAGAAGGGCCTTGGCTTCATCGACCAGTGCAAGCTCAAGCGGCCGGTCTGACGGCTGCCGCCTCGCCGAAATAGCACGTCCTGATCCGCTCCGCATAGGCGCACAGAGCAGGGCGCGCCTCGATCTCGGCCCGGACCGGCGAGGTGAAGAGCTGGCAGAGGCCGGCGATCATGAAGGCGCCGAGTGTGGCGTCTCCGCCGGTCGGCTCCGCGCCCATAAGATAAGGCTTGTCGCCGAGGATGGCGGCGGCTGCGTCGAGCCCGCGCCGCGCCAGCACGAGCCGCTCCGCATCGTTGTGCCGGCCGATGCCGTGGCCTTCGAGATTGCGCCGGACCTTGCGCTTGACCATGGCGACGATCACCGGCCGCAACGGCGCGGGGACCGCCTTGAAGAACGCGGCCGGACCGCGTGCGAAATTGTCGTCGTCAACCCAGCGCTCCTGCACGATAATCCAGTAGAGCTGGTCCTCCAGCATCTTCTCCAGCGCCCATGACACGCCGCGCTGCTCGTCGCTCAGGCCCTTGTCGAAATCGACGCCATGGCGGTTCTCCAGATGGAAGCGGATGAAGCTCGAATCGGCGATCGTCTGACCATCATCGACGATCAGCGGCAGCTTGCCCTTGGGCGCCCGTCTCAGATCGCCCGCCTTGCGGGTGAAGGCCAGGCCCGACATCTGCAGCAGGATATCCGCCTTGATGCAGAACGGGCTCGGATCGGGCAGTCCAAACGCCGGCCCGAAACTGTGCAGCACGATCATGGCGGGTCTCCCTTGCGCTTTCGGCATCGCCGACACTACTGACACGCTACTGACAAATTTTGTCAGCAGACTGCGTCATGGTGCTCGGGTTCAAGACGGGTGGGAAGTGTCGACATGCAGCGCGCCGAACGATTGCTCGATCTGATCCAGGGTCTGCGCCGCCGCCGGCGGCCCGTCACGGCCGATACGCTGGCCGCAGAGCTCGATGTTTCGGTGCGCACGGTCTATCGCGACATCGCCGCGCTTGCCCGCCAGGGCGTGCCGGTCAGGGGCGAGGCCGGCATCGGCTATGTGCTGGACGCCGGCTTCGACATGCCGCCGCTGATGCTGTCGCCTGACGAGATCGAGGCCGTGCTGGTCGGCATGCGTTGGCTGACCGAGCGCGCCGACCCGGTGCTGGCGCGGGCCGCCGAGGACGTGGTCAGTAAGGTCGCGGCCGTCCTCCCCGTCCATCTCAAGCCGATCCTGCTCGACGGCGCGCTGTTTGCGCCGGTCTATGGCCGCGACCTGCCGGCCGATCAGGTCGATGTCGCAGCCGTGCGCGCCGCGATCCGGCTCGGCCGCAAGCTCGATGTCGGATACCGCGACGAGGCCGGACAGGCGACCCGCCGGATGATCTGGCCGATCGGCATGACCTTCTATGACCGCGTCCGCATCGTCATCGCCTGGTGCGAATTGCGGCAGGCCTTCCGCCATTTCCGCACCGACCGGATCACCGATCTCGTGGCGCGCGACGAGCGCTATCCGGCGCGCCGGGCCGACCTGTTCCGGCGCTGGCAGAAGGAGGAGGAGGTCCGGGCCGCCAACGCGGCCTGCGACCTGCCTCAGGAGCGCCGCAGCGCGCCATCGACCAGCGCGACCCGCCCGGAAGCGACCTCGGCCAGCGCCTGCGGATAGAGCACGAGTTCCTCCGCCAGCACGCGCGCCGCCAGCGCGTCCTCGTCGTCTCCGGGCAGCACAGGCACGCGCGCCTGCGCGATCACCGTGCCGGCGTCGAGTTCGGGCACGACGAAATGGACGCTGCAGCCATGCTCGGCGACGCCGGCCGCCAGTGCCTGCGCATGCGTATGCGTGCCCTTGAACAGCGGCAGCAGGGACGGGTGGATGTTGATCATCCTGCCTTCCCAGCGCCGCACGAACCACGGCGTCATGATCCGCATGAAGCCGGCGAGCGCGATCAGTTCGATCTGGTTGACGCGCAGCACCTCGTCCATGACGCGCTCGAAGGCCTCCCGGTCCTTGTTGAAGGCGCGGTGATCGACAACGGCCGTGGCGATGCCCATGGCCTGTGCCCGTTCCAGCCCGCCGGCATCGGGCCGGTTCGACAGCACGAGTCCGATTTCGGCGGGAAAGTCCGGCGCCTGCGCCGCCAGCGCCAGCGCCACCATGTTGGAGCCGCGTCCTGAGATCAGGATGCCGGTGCGACGGCGGGACGGGGCGTAGGTCACAGGGCGAGCTTGCCGCGATAGGAGACCTGCTCCTGTCCCGCGCTGACAGGGACGATCTCGCCGAGCCTGACCGGCGCCTCGCCTGCCGCCGCCAGCGCCGCCTCGACCTCGTCGGCCTTGGCGGCATCCGCGGCGACGATCATGCCGATGCCGCAGTTGAAGGTGCGCAGCATCTCGCGCTCGGCGACGCCGCCCAGTTGCGCGAGCCAGCCGAAGACCGGCGGCACAGGGATGGCGGCGAGGTCGAGCGCGACGCCGAGTCCGTCCGGCAGCACGCGCGGGATGTTGTCGGGAAAGCCGCCGCCGGTGATATGCGCCAGCGCCTTGATGCCGTCGGTGTCCTTGAGCGCCTGCAGTAGCGGCTTGACATAGATCCGCGTCGGGATCAGCAGCGCTTCGGCGAGGCTCATGCCCGGTGCGAAGGGGGCAGGGGCGTCCCATGCCAGCCCGCTGAGAGCCACGATGCGGCGCACCAGCGAATAGCCGTTCGAATGCACGCCCGAGGAGGGCAGGCCGAAGACGATATCGCCCGGTACGAGGTCGGCGCGCGGCAGCAGCGTGCCGCGCTCTGCCGCGCCGACGGCGAAGCCGGCAAGGTCGTAGTCCTTCTCGGCATACATCCCGGGCATCTCGGCCGTCTCGCCGCCGATCAGGGCGCAGCCGGCCTGCCGGCAGCCATCGGCGATGCCGCGCACGATCTCGACGCCGACTTTTGGGTCGAGTTTGCCGGTGGCGTAGTAGTCGAGGAAGAGCAGGGGCTCGGCGCCCTGCACGATCAGGTCGTTGACGCACATCGCCACGAGATCGATGCCGATCGTGGCGTGCAGGCCGCTCTCGATCGCGATCTTCACCTTGGTGCCGACGCCGTCATTGGCCGCGACCAGGATCGGGTCGGTGAAGCCTGCCGCCTTCAGGTCGAACAGCCCGCCGAAGCCGCCGATCTCGGCGTCGGCGCCGGGCCGGCGCGTGGCGCGCACCAGCGGCTTGATCTGGTCGACCATGGCGTTGCCAGCGTCGATATCGACGCCGGCCTGCGCATAGGTCAATCCGTTCTGGCCCGGCTTGGTCATGATACCCGCTTTCGCTTAAAGTCAGGCGAGCGATAGGCAACCGGGCCCGAGCTTGCAAGCCGGCAGCGCGCTTTCGGAGCCTTGCTCCACCGCTTCGGGGCTAGCGACTCCGCCGCGTTTGCGCGAAGCTCGCGCCATGACGCTCCCGAACCTCATCACCGTAGGCCGGCTGATCCTGGTGCCGCTGGTGATCGTCATGATCGTCAACCAGCGCTGGCAGGCCGCTTTCGTGCTGTTCGTCGCGGCCGGCGTCTCGGATGCGATCGACGGCTTCATCGCCAAGCGCTTCGATATGGCTAGCGAACTCGGGGCCTATCTCGACCCGGTCGCCGACAAGGCGCTGATCGTCTCGATCTATGTCACGCTGGCGGTGATCGGCGTCATTCCGGTCTGGCTCGTCATTCTGGTGGTGGCGCGCGACCTGATGATCGTCTCGGCGGTGATCCTGTCCTGGGTGATGGAGAGACCGGTGGTGATCGCCCCCATCGTGGTGAGCAAGCTGAACACGGCGGCGCAACTGGCCTTTGCCGCGCTGGTGCTCGGCACGCAGGCCTTCGGAGTCGATGCGGGGCAGGCGATGCAGCTCGGGCAGTTGCTGGTGGCGCTGTTGACGGTCGGCTCCATGACCGCCTATCTCGCCTTCTGGCTGCGCCATATGGCGGCGTGAGACCGGCGGTCGGGCAGGGCGACGCATTTTGTCGCGCTGCGGCTTGGAACCTCCTCCGGCTCCACCCATTTCTGCACTGCACATAAATGACGGCGCGAGAGGCCTGATCGATGACTTTGCAACGTCAAATCGGCTTCTGGCTCGGCTCGCTGGTCGTCCTCGTGCTGCTGCTAGTCCTGCTGCGCGACGTCCTCCTGCCTTTCATCGCCGCGCTGGCGCTGGCCTATCTGCTTGATCCGCTGGCCGACAGGCTGGAGCGCATGGGGCTCGGCCGTCTGACCGCGACGCTGGTCATTCTCTGCCTGTTCCTGCTTGTGATCGCTCTGGCTCTCATCCTGCTCGCGCCGTTGCTCGGCCAACAGCTCGTCGGCCTTGTCGAGCGGCTGCCGACGCTGGCGGCGCGGCTGCAGGCGCTGGTGCTGGAGCAGGGCGCGCCGCTGCTGGAGCGTCTCGGAGGCAGCAAGCTCGCAGAGGACGCGCAGAGTTCGCTCGGCAATCTCGTCGGCGAGGGCACCAAATGGGCCGGCAGCATGCTGGGCTCGCTCTGGACCGGCGGCGCGGCGATCGTCGGCGTGTTCTCGCTGTTCATCCTGACCCCGGTGATCGCGTTCTACCTTCTGGTCGACTGGGACCGGATGTGCGCCACCGTCGATGGCTGGCTGCCACTCGACCATCGCGACACGATCCGCGGTCTGCTGCGCGAGATGGATGTCGCCATCGCCGGATTCCTGCGCGGACAGGCGCTGGTCTGCCTGCTGCTCGGCATTTTCTATGCCGTGGGCCTGAGCCTGCTCGGCGTCAATTTCGGCGCGCTGATCGGCATCATCAGCGGCGTGCTCTCCTTCATCCCCTTCGTCGGCTCGCTGATCGGCCTCGTGCTTTCGGTCGGCGTCGCGCTGGTGCAGTTCTGGCCGGACTGGACCTTGCCGCTGGCGACGCTGGCCGTCTTCGCCGCCGGCCAGTTCCTCGAGGGGAATATCTTCCAGCCGAAATTCGTCGGCGATTCGATCGGCGTTCATCCGGTCTGGCTGATGTTTGCGCTGCTCGCCTTTGGCTCGCTGTTCGGCTTCGTCGGCCTGCTGATGGCGGTGCCGCTGGCGGCGGTCGTCGGCGTGCTCTGCCGCTTCGCGCTGAAGCAGTACATGGCGAGCCATTTCTACCATGGCGGCGACAGGATGAAGGCCGCCATCGTCAAGGCGCGCATCGAGTCCGATACCTGATCGCAATGCCGGATCTTCCCGCCCGCCCGCGCCAGCTCGCCTTCGACCTGCCTGTCGACAGCCGCCACGGCATCGAGGATTTCCTGATCGGCCCGTCCAACGAGGCCGCCTACAACCTGATCGAGGCCTGGCCGTCCTGGCCCGACGCCTGGCTGCGGCTTGTCGGGGCCGAGGGCGCGGGCAAAACCCATCTCGCCGCGATCTGGGCCAGGCGCGCCCATGCCTGGGTCGTGCCGGTCGAGGCGGTGACTGATGACAGCGTGCCGCATCTGGTCTCCAACGGTGCGCTCGTCGTCGAGGATTGCGATCGCGGCCCGCGCAACGAGGCGGCGCTGTTTCACCTGATGAATGCGCTGAAAGCCCGCGACGGCTCGTTGTTGTTGACCGCGCGCGCCGCGCCCGACCAGTGGGGCGTCAAGCTGCCCGACCTGCTGTCGCGGCTGCGACTCGCCCCGCACGCCATCATCGAGCCGCCCGACGACGCGCTGCTGCGCGCCGTGCTGGTCAAGCTCTTCATCGACCGGCAGTTGATCGTCGATGCCGGCATCGTCGAGATGCTGGCGCTGCGTATGGAGCGGTCCTTTGCGGCCGCGCGCGCGCTGGTCGATGGGCTCGACAGGCTCTCGCTAGAGCGCGGGCGGCGTGTCACCCGCGTGCTGGCGGCCGAGGCGCTGGCTGGGCAAATCCCCGGCGGCTGATCAGGCGCGCGAGGTCGCGTTCGCTTCCGACGCCACCAGCCGGGCGTGCATCGCCTCGATCAGCAGATCATGGGCACGCGCCGCGATCGCATCCAGCGACGGCGTCCTGACGAACATGGCGGCGGCCTTCTCGGTCAGCTCCTCGCGGCTCGGCAGCACCGGCATGTGCCACTGCGCCATCGCCTCCTGCGCCTGAAGCTGCATCTGGCTGAGCCGGTCGCTGGCCCGGTGCTGCAATTGCGCCAGCGCCTCGCGCAGCTCCGCCAGCGTCATCGTCGGCAGATGCAGATCGGCGAGCGCCGGCGTCGCCGCATAGGCTTCGCGGAAGGCGGTCAGCGCGCGGTCGAGCGGCACCGAGGCCGCCAGCCGCTCGGCCGAGCGCTCGATCACGCGCGGCGGCAGCGCCTGCGAGCGCTCGACGATCGCCTGCGGCGGAGCCTTCAGATCCCAGAACAGGCCGAGTTTCGAGAGGCCGGCAATGATGTAGAAGGTCGGATCCCACTGCCACCAGCGAAAACCCTGGCGGACGCTGTACTGGTAGGCGTGGTGGTTGTTGTGCCAGCCTTCGCCCATGGTGATGACTGCCAGCCACCAGTTGTTGCGGCTCTCGTCGCCGGTGACATAGTCCTTGTCGCCATGCACATGGGCGAGCGAGTTGATGCAGAAAGTGCCGTGATAGACGGCGACCGTCGACCAGAAGAAGCCGACGAACAGCCCGGCCCAGCCGTCGATGCCATAGCAGAGCAGCGCCAGCAGGATGGCGGGCGCCAACTCGAAGCGGTGCAGCAGCCGCAGTTCCGGAAACTTCGTCAGATCGGTGATGGTGGCGGAATCGAAGCGGTGATGCTGCTTGGAGAAGATCCAGCCGAGATGCGAATAGATGAAGGTCGTGTGGACCGGCGAATGCACGTCAAGCTCGGTGTCGGCATGGCGGTGGTGGTGGCGGTGCTTGGAGGCCCACCACAGCACGCTCTTCTGCGCCGTCGATTGCGCCAGCAGCGCCAGCACGAACTGCATGACGCGGCTGGTCTTGTAGGTCCGGTGCGAGAAATAGCGGTGATAGCCGCCGGTGACGGCGAACATCCGCAGCCAGTAAAGGCCGAAAGCCAGCCAGAGCGACGTCGCGGTCACGCCGCTCCAGAGCGCCCCGAAGCAGGCGAGATGGGCGAGCACGAAGGGGACGGCAGACGGATAGACGATATCGCCGTCGTCGAGGGAGGTCGCATTGTCGGTCAAGAAAGCCTCGGGGGATGCGGTCGGATAATGGGCTGGTTTCGACGAGTCGAAACGATATCGTTCACATATGCACGAAACAGGAGGGAGCCGGATCGCGCAAGGGGGCGGCTCGCCGCAGCCGCGATGGCGCCAGATCATGACCCAAAAACTTGCGCGCGTCATCGAACCGTCACGCTAGGATGGCTTCAACGCCTTCAAGGAGACCAAGCGTGGCCAAAGCAGCGACCAGACGGACGGGACAGCCGATGAACATGGAACCAGCGCCGCTCAAGGTCGCCGAACCGGCCGCCTCCATGGAGGCGGTCGATCTGCGCCAGTCGCCGTCGCGGTTCATGAACCGGGAGCTGTCCTGGCTGCAGTTCAACCGCCGGGTCATGGAGGAGGCATCGAACCGCAACCATCCGCTGCTGGAGCAGTTGCGCTTCCTCTCGATCTCGGCGGCCAATCTCGACGAGTTCTTCATGGTCCGCGTCTCGGGCCTGCGCGAACAGCACAAGGCCGGCGTCGTGACGCCAAGCCAGGACGGGCTGACGCCGGCCGAGCAGCTCGCCGAACTCGGCAAGGCCGTCACTGCGCTCACCGCCGACCAGCAGGCCCGCTGGGTCGAGCTCAAGCGCGACCTGCACGAGAACCGCATCCATCTGCTGGCGCCCGGGGATATCGGCCCGCAGGAACGGCTCTGGCTCGAGGACTATTTCCTGCACTACGTCTTCCCGGTGCTGACGCCGCTGGCGATCGACCCGGCCCATCCCTTCCCGTTCATTCCCAATCTCGGCTTCACCCTGTCGCTGGCGCTGGAGCGCACCAGCGACGGCCGCCAGCTCGACGCGCTGATCCGCGTGCCGATCAAGATGGACCGCTTCATCGAGCTGCCCGATCTGGCGCGCGAGGGGCTGCACCGCTTCATCACGCTTGAGGACACGGTCTCGCTGTTCATCAGCAAGCTGTTCCCCGGCTACGACGTGAAGGGCACCGGCTCCTTCCGCGTTATCCGCGACACCGACCTCGATATCGAGGAGGAGGCCGAGGATCTGGTCCGCGTCTTCGAGACGATGCTGAAGCTGCGCCGCCGCGGCGTGGTGATCCGGCTCGAGGTCAGCACCGCCATGCCGGCGCATCTGCGCCGGCTGATCGTGCGCGAGCTCAAGGTCGACCATGACGAGATCGTCGAGGTCGAGGGCATGATCGGCCTCAACGAGCTTTCGCAGCTCGTCGGCGTCGACCGCTCCGATCTGAAGTTCAAGCCCTACAACGCCCGCTTCCCCGAGCGCATCCGCGAGCATGGCGGCGATTGCTTTGCCGCCATCCGCCAGAAGGACCTGATCGTCCACCACCCCTATGAGAGCTTCGACGTCGTCGTGCAGTTCCTGCAGCAGGCGGCCCGCGATCCGTCCGTGGTCGCGATCAAGCAGACGCTCTACCGCACCTCGTCCAACTCGCCGATCGTGCATGCGTTGGCCGAGGCCGCCGAGGCCGGCAAGTCGGTGACCGCGCTGGTCGAGCTCAAGGCCCGATTCGACGAAGAGGCCAATATCCGCTGGGCCAAGGAGATGGAGCGCGCCGGCGTCCAGGTCGTCTACGGCTTCATCGAGCTGAAGACCCACGCAAAGCTCTCGATGGTGGTGCGGCGCGAGGCCGGCCAGCTCGTCAGCTACTGCCATATCGCGACCGGCAACTACCATCCGATCACGGCGCGCATCTATACCGACGTGTCGTTCTTCACCGCCGATCCGGTGATGTCGCAGGATGTCGCCCGCGTCTTCAACTTCATCACCGGCTATGCGGAACCCGCCGAGCTGGAAAAGATGTCGGTCTCGCCGGTCGGCCTCAAGCAGCGCCTGCTCGACGACATCGCCGAGGAGATCGCCCATGTGAAGGCGGGCCGGAAGGGCGCGATCTGGGGCAAGTGCAACTCGCTGGTCGACCCCGAGATCATCGACGCGCTCTATGATGCGAGTCAGGCGGGCGTCGAGATCGACTTCGTCGTGCGCGGCATCTGCTGCCTGCGGCCAGGCGTGCCGGGCCTTTCGGACAACATCCGGGTCAAGTCGATCGTCGGGCGCTTTCTGGAGCATACCCGCGTCTACGCCTTCGGGGCGGGGCACGGCATGCCCTCGGCCAAGGCCAAGCTCTACATCTCGTCGGCCGATCTGATGCCGCGCAATCTCGACCGCCGCGTCGAGGCGCTGACGCCGATCCTGAACGCGACGGTGCACCAGCAACTGCTCGAGCAGATCATGCAGGCGAACTTCCTCGACAACGAACAGAGCTGGACGATCTTGCCCGATGGTGGTTCGCGACGCATTGTCCCGGCCCCGGGCGACGAGTCGTTCAACGCCCACAAATATTTCATGACGAATCCGAGCCTGTCCGGACGTGGCAAATCGCTTTCTAACTCCAGCCCCCGCAGTCTCGCCCGAAAGTCGGGCAAGAAGGGCTGACCAGTTCATGCTCCCCGGTTTCGCGCCGGGGCGGCTCAGCTTCGGCGAGACGATCGCCATCGTCGATATCGGCTCGAACTCGGTGCGTCTCGTGGTCTACGAGATGCTGGCGCGCGCGCCGGCCCAGGTCTTCAACGAAAAGGAGATGGCCGGCCTCGGCAAGCAGGTCGCCACCACGGGCCGCCTCGCCGACGACGCCATGGCGCGGGCTCTGGAGGCGCTGGTGCGCTTCCGCATCCTCTGCGAGGCGATGCAAGTCGGCTCGATCCGCGTCATCGCCACGGCGGCTGCGCGCGACGCCGCTAACGGGCCGGACTTCCTGGCGCGGGCGGAAAATGCGATCGGCCAGCCGATCGAACTGATCTCGGGCGACCGCGAGGCATTTCTCTCCGGGCTCGGCGTGATCTCGGGTTTTGCGGAGCCCGAAGGCGTCGTCGGCGATCTCGGCGGCGGCTCGCTCGAACTCATCGCCGTCGATGGCGACCGGGTGGGGCAGGGCGTCAGCATGCCGATCGGCGGGCTGGCGCTGATGGACCGCTCAAAAGGCTCGCTCAAGGCGGCCGAGAAGATCGTACGCGACCAACTCGACGACCTGCCGCAGGTCGCGGCCATGCGCGGCAAGGATTTCTTCGCGGTCGGCGGCACCTGGCGCGCGCTGGCGACGCTGCACCAGCGCCAGGCCGGCTATCCGCTCAGCGTGATGCATGGCTATACCGTGCCGGCCCGCGACGTCGCCGATTTCACCCGGCTGGTCGAGCGCGCCGACGCCAGCGTGCTGGAGGCGATCGACGCGGTCTCGTCCGCCCGCCGGCCGCTGCTGGCCTATGGCGCGCTGGTCCTAGACCTCCTGATCAAGCGCGGCCGACCTCGTGCCGTCGTGATCTCGGCCAGCGGCGTGCGCGAGGGCCTGCTGCACGACATGCTGCCCGGCCATGAGCGCGCCGTCGACCCGCTGCTGCGCGCAGCGCAGGACTACAACCAGCTCCGCTCGCGCGAGCCGCGCCATGGCGCGGACCTCATCGCCTGGACACGGCGGCTGATCGCCAGCGCGGGTCTGCCCGACGAAACCGGCGACCGCCGGCTGGAGGAGGCGGCCTGTTTGCTGTCCGACATCGGCTGGCGGGCCCATCCCGATTATCGCGGCGAGCAGAGCCTCAATGTCATCGCGCATGCCGCTTTCAGCGGCGTCGATCATCGCGGCCGCGCCCTTCTGGCGCTGGCGGTGTTTCACCGCTATGCCGGCAACAAGACCAATAGCCTGTCGGCCGAGCGGCTGCGCACCTTGCTGACGCCGCGCCAGATCGAGATGTCGCAGGTGCTCGCCGGCGCGTTCCGGGTGGCCTATCTGCTCTCGGCGGGCATGCCCGGCATCCTGTCGCGGACGACGCTGCTCTGCGTCGACAGCCGGCTGGTGCTGCGCCTGCCCTCCGACCTGACGGCGCTCGCCAGCGACCGCGTCATGGGCCGGCTGAAGCAGCTCGCCAAGCTCCTGGGTCGCGAGCACGACATCGTATCGGGCTGAATCAGGCGACCGTGACGCGACCGCGCACGATCCTGAGGCTCAAGGCGCCGTTCTTCAGCGCCAGCGCCTTTTCGCCGAAGACCTCGCGCCGCCAGCCCTGCAGGGCCTGAACATCGGCCTCGTCGTCGAAGGCGATCGCCTCCAGATCGTCCGACGAGGCGATGATCTTGGGCGCAACACGCTCGGCGTCCGACACCGCCTTGAGCAGCACCTTGAGCAGATCGAGCACCGCGCCGTTGCCGCCGCGCCCGCGTTCGCGCTCCAGCCGGGGCAGGGTCTTGGGATCGAGCTCCATGCCCCGCTCGATGGCGGCAAGCACCTCGCCGCCGGCGCGCGAGCGCTCGAAGCCGTTCGGCACCGAGCGCAGTTCGGCCAGCGCCTCGACAGAGCGCGGCCCGCGCTGGACGATGTCCATCAGCGCGTCGTCCTTGAGGACGCGCTGGCGCGGCACGTCGCGACCTTGCGCCTCGCGCTCGCGCCAGGCGGCGAGCTCCATCAGCAGCGCCAGTTCCTTAGGTTTGCGGATGCGGCCCTTCAGGCGCTGCCAGGCGTTCTCCGGCTTGACCTCATAGGTGCCCGGAGAATTAAGCACCGACATTTCCTCGGCGACCCAGGCTTCGCGGCCGCTCGCCCTGATATCGGCGTCGAGCGCCAGATAGACGTCACGTAGATGGGTCACGTCGGATTCGGCGTAGGAAAGCTGCGCCTCGCTGAGCGGCCGGCGCGACCAGTCGGTGAAGCGCGACGACTTGTCGATGCGCGCCTTGGCGAGATCGTTGGCGAGCTGCTCGTAGCCGACCGAATCGCCATAGCCGCAGACCATGGCGGCGACCTGCGTGTCGAACAGCGGCGCCGGGATCAGCTTGCCGATGATCCAGACGATTTCGAGATCCTGCCGCGCCGCATGGAAAACCTTGACCACATGCCGGTTGGCCATCAGCAGCAGGAACGGCGCGAGGTCGAGATCGGGCGACAACGGATCGACCAGCACCGCCTCGTCGGGCGAGGCGAGCTGGATCAGGCAGAGTTTGGGATAGTAGGTCGTCTCCCGCAGGAACTCGGTGTCGACCGTGACGAAGGGATGTTTGGCCAGCCGCGCGCAGGCGTCGGCAAGGGCGGCGGTCGTGGTGATGAGGCTCATCAGGCGCTCTTAGAGCAAGATGCCGGGTGTGGAAACCGGATTGCTCCGTTTGAGCGCCTCACGCGACGAGCGGATGGGCCTTGAGCACCGCCGTGCGGATCCGCGTCGTGATCGTCTTGAAACCCGCCGTGCTCGGATGGATCTCGTCGTACCACTGTGCGGTCAGCGCGGCGTCGCGCAGATTGGCCTGGAAGACCCGCGGCTCGCCGAAATCGGCGTTGATCTTGGCCGCCATCTCGATCTGCGCCCGGTTGAACCAGTCGACGATGCGGTCGATCACCGCCTGATGCTGGCTCTGCGGGATGCCGAGCCTGAGCATGGGGGCGCGCAGCCACGGCCCCTTGCCGGTCGCGATGGCGTAATCGTAGCCATGGATCACCGCCTTGAGACCGGGATTGGCCTTGAGCGCCTCGCGCAGCACGAATTCGAGATCGTCGAGCACGCCCCAGAAGCTGTCGGCAAACGCCTCGCGTTTGAAATAGTCTGCCAGCGGCCGCGGGCCGGGCGCGAGCGTCCGCTCCAGCGCGCCGTCGCCGAGGAGATCGTTGCCGCCGCCGCTGAGCAGCAGCACGTCGGCCTTGAACTGCTTCAGGCCGGTCAGCAGGCCGCCTGTGCTGAACAGCGTGTCTCGCATCATCGCGACGAGATCGCCCGGCACGGCCTGCGTCGCTACGGCGAATTCGCGGCCGAGTTGCGTGATGATGTCTTCCGGTCCGCCCAGGACCAGTTCGGACGGGTAGCAGAACCAGGAATCGCCTTCCGCAAAGACGCGGGGCCCCGAATAGGATCCGCCGACCTTGGCCCAGAAGCGCTCGTTGCGGCCCTTGTTAGCGACCGCAGCGGCCAGCTGCATCTTGACGGCGTTGACGAAGGCGCCGGTTGCACGATCGAAGACGGACATGGCGCTGGCCTCTGTTGCACTGCCGCACACGGCATAACAAACGGCCTGTGACTGCTTGACAAGAGCCAAGCGGGGGGAGACTGACGGGCGAAGTTTCAGGAACCGGACCGGACCGTCTCGATGCACCGCTATCGTTCGCATACCTGTGGCGCGCTTCGCGAGAGCGATGTCGGCCAGCAGGTCCGCCTCTCGGGCTGGTGCCACCGCATCCGCGACCATGGCGGCGTGCTCTTCATCGACCTGCGCGACCATTACGGCATGACGCAGGTCGTGATCGACCCGGATTCGCCGGCCTTCGCGGATGCCGAGGCGGTGCGTTCGGAGTGGGTCGTGCGCATCGACGGCAAGGTCAAGCCGCGCCTCACCGGCACCGAGAACGCCAACCTCGCGACCGGCGCGGTCGAGGTGTTCGCGACCGCGATCGAGGTGCTGGGGCCGTCGGCGGAGTTGCCGATGCCGGTCTTCGGCGACCTCGAATACCCCGAGGATACGCGGCTGAAGTACCGGTTCCTCGATCTGCGCCGCGAAAAACTGCACAACAACATCATGCTGCGCGGCAAGGTGATCGACTCGATCCGCACCCGCATGAAGAACTCCGGCTTCAACGAGTTCCAGACGCCGATCCTCACGGCCTCGTCGCCTGAAGGTGCGCGCGACTTCCTCGTGCCGAGCCGGCTGCACCCCGGCAAATTCTACGCGCTGCCGCAGGCCCCGCAGCAGTACAAGCAGCTCTTGATGATGGCGGGCTTCGATCGCTATTTCCAGATCGCGCCCTGCTTCCGCGACGAAGACCCGCGCGCCGACCGGTTGCCAGGCGAGTTCTACCAGCTCGACGTCGAAATGAGCTTCGTCGAACAGGACGATGTCTTCGCCACGATGGAGCCGGTGATCTCCGGCGTCTTCGAGGAGTTCGGTGGCGGCAAATCTGTGACCAAGAGCTGGCCGCGCATCCCCTACGCAGAGTCGATCGCAAAATACGGCTCCGACAAGCCCGATTTGCGCAACCCGCTGGTGATGCAGGACGTCTCCGAGCATTTCCGCGGCTCGGGGTTCAAGGTGTTTTCACGGATTCTTGAGGACGAGAAGAACCGCGTCTGGGCGATTCCCGCGCCGAAGGGCGGCAGCCGCGCCTTCTGCGACCGGATGAACTCCTGGGCGCAGGGAGAGGGGCAGCCGGGACTGGGCTACCTGATGATCAAGGATGACGGCGAAGGGCAGGGGCCGATCGCCAACAACATCGGGCCTGAGCGCGTTGCTGCGATCGTCGCGCAACTGGGCCTGAAGCCCGGCGACGCCTGCTTCTTCGCCGCCGGCAACCCCGGCAAGTTCTACAAATTCGCCGGCGCGGCCCGCAACAAGGTCGGTCACGAACTCGGGCTGATCGACGAGAATGCGTTTGCTTTCGCCTGGATCGTCGATTTCCCGATGTACGAGTACAACGAGGACGACAAGCGGGTCGATTTCTCGCACAACCCGTTCTCGATGCCGCAGGGCGGCCTCGACTCGCTGAAGAACGACGATCCGTTGACGATCAAGGCGTTCCAGTACGACATCGCCTGCAACGGCTACGAGCTCGCCTCCGGCGGCATCCGCAACCATCGTCCCGAGGCGATGGTCAAGGCCTTCGAGATCGCCGGCTATGGCGAGGAGACGGTGGTCGAGCGGTTCGGCGGCATGTATCGCGCCTTCCAGTATGGCGCGCCGCCCCATGGCGGCATGGCGGCCGGCATCGACCGCATCATCATGCTGCTCGCCGGCGCGACCAACCTGCGCGAGGTCGCGCTGTTCCCGATGAACCAGCAGGCGGTCGACCTGCTGATGGGCGCGCCGTCGGAAGCCTCGCCCAAGCAGCTCCGCGAGGCGCATCTGCGCATCAACGCTCCCGAGAAGAACGGCTGATCCATGCGCGTTGTCGTCCTCCTCCGGCCGCTCGCGGTCGCTTGCCTGTTCACGCTGCCGCTGGCGGCGTGCGTCTCCGGCCCGTCCAATCCGAGCGCCTCGCGCGCCTCGGAGCTGGCCAACATCGTCTCGCGCGCCTCCGCCTGCCGCGCCGGCAGCCCGCGCCGCGACACGCTGGATCGCTTCCTCGCCGCCGAGGCGCAAGCCGGCGCGACGCCCGAGCACATCGCCAGCGCCCGCT
>JBKJSB010000082.1:0-9356 GCA_046593015.1 Allobosea sp. | reverse complement strand
CACGGGATCATGGTGTCAGTGACCCGGCGATGCGAGAGCCGCGCCCTGCTTGTCGTGTGTCGCCAGACGCTCGATCATGGTCGCTGTCGCCGCATTGATGCCGATGATCTCGACGGGCACGTCGTGATGGCGGAATTTCAGAACCACGCGGTCGAGCGCGTTGATCGCCGTGATGTCCCAGAAATGCGACGCTTCGAGATCGATCACCACGCCCTTCAGGCCTTCCTCGCGGAAGTCGAAGGCGGAGTGGAATGCTTCGGCGGTCGCGAAGAAGATCTGGCCCGAGACGGCGTATGTCCTGACCGAGGTCGCCTCGTCGCGCACCGAACCCACACTGAAAAAGCGCGTCACCTTGTGGGCGAAGAACAGGCCGCTCAGCACGACGCCGAACAGGACGCCCTTGGCGAGATCATGGGTGGCGACGACGACGGCGACCGTGCCGAGCATGACGAAGCTGGAGCTCTTCGGATGCGTCAGCAATGTCTGGAGCGAGCGCCACTGAAAAGTGTTGATCGAGACCATGATCATCACCGCGACCAGCGCCGCCATCGGAATCTGCGCGACATAGGGGCCGAGAACGACGATCAGGAAAAGCAGGAAGCTCCCGGCCCAGAGCGTCGAGAGCCGTCCGCGCCCGCCCGACGAGACGTTGATCACCGACTGGCCGATCATGGCGCAGCCGGCCATGCCGCCAAAGCAGCCTGCGGTGATGTTGGCCAGACCTTGCCCGGCGCATTCGCGGTTCTTGTCCGAGGTCGTGTCGGTCATCTCGTCGATGATCGCCGCCGTCATCAGGCTCTCCAGCAGCCCGACCATGGTCAGGGTCAGCGCATAGGGCAGGATGATCTGCAAGGTTTCCAGCGTGAGCGGCACCTGCGGCAGGGCGAAGAAGGGCAGTTCGCTCGGCAGCGCGCCCATGTCGCCGACGGTCCGCACGCCGAAGCCGAAATACATCGAGGCCGCCGTCAGCAGCACGATGGTGACCAGCGGCGACGGGACAGCCTTGGTGAGATAGGGCAGGCCGTAGATCAGCGCGAGGCCGATCGCCGTCATCAGGTAGACGGTCGGTCCCTTGCCGAGCAGTTCCGGCATCTGCGCCATGAAGATCAGGATCGCCAGCGCATTGACGAACCCGGTCACGACCGAGCGCGAGACGAAGCGCATCAGGTCGCCGAGCTTGAGCACGCTGGCGGCAATCTGGAACAGACCGGTCAGGATCGTCGCGGCGAAGAGGTAGCCGACGCCATGCTCCTTCACGAGCGTGATCATCACCAACGCCATCGCGCCCGTGGCTGCCGAGATCATCGCCGGACGACCGCCGGCGAAGGCCGTGACGACGGCGATGCAGAACGAGGCATAGAGCCCGACCTTCGGGTCGACGCCAGCGATGATCGAGAATGCGATCGCCTCCGGGATCAGCGCCAACGCGACGACTGTGCCGGCAAGGAGCTCTTTCGTGATGTTGGGAGCCCATTCGCTCCGCAAATGCATGAGGTTCATAAGATCTGATCTTTCATCGCCTCGCAGGCGCAAAGCGCCGATGGTTTGCGAGGCTCGCATCACGGGAAGGCGGCCTCTTTGGAGAGCCGCGACAATGTCACTGTGAATTGCGTGGTCCGGCGGGTCGGCGGCCGGAAGAGCCACCCGGAATTTCACCGGGTCCATTGCGATATCGTTTTCTAACCCAGCACGATGCTGCGTTGCAACATCCATCTGACGGATCTGTCACTGCGATCCGCGCATGACGGAGTCCTTCAGGGCACCGATTCTGTCGTCGAAACGACAGAATCGGCTGCTGTATTCGATGCCCCGCACCACACCTGCCGCCATCGTGTGCCTAACCTCGCCGCAGCGAGGAAGAGACGCCATGAACGCCATCATCCGCGAAGGCCAGATATCCCGCGAAAACGAAGTCTGCGCGCAGAACTATGCGCCGCTGCCGATTATGCTCTCGCATGGCGAGGGCGTCTGGCTCACCGACATCGCCGGAGCCAGGCGGCTCGACATGATGAGCGGCTATTCCGCCGTCAGCCTCGGCCATGGCCATCCCCGTATCCTGAAGGTGATGTCGGAGCAGGCGGCAAAGCTCGCCGTCACCAGCCGCGCCTTCCACACCGAGCCGCTCGGGCCCTTTCTGGCAAAGCTCTGCGCGGTCTCCAGCCAGGACATGGCGCTGCCGATGAACACGGGCGCGGAAGCGGTCGAGACCGCGATCAAGGCGGCGCGGCGCTGGGGCCATCGCGCCAAGGGCATTGCGGAGGGCAGGGCGCAGATCATCGTCGCCGACGGCAATTTCCATGGCCGCACCACGACCATCGTCGGCTTCTCCTCGGAGGAGAGCTATCGCGACGGCTTTGGCCCCTTCGCGCCGGGCTTCCTCAGCGTGCCCTTCGGCGATGCGGATGCGGTCGCGGCCGCGATCACGCCCGACACCGCCGCGATCCTGATCGAGCCGATTCAAGGGGAGGCCGGCATCGTCCTGCCGCCTCCGGGCTATCTCAGGCGTCTGCGCGAGCGTTGCGATACGAACAACGTCCTGCTGATCCTCGACGAGGTCCAGTCCGGGCTGGGCCGCACCGGGGCCTGGTTCGCCCATCAGCATGACGGTGTCCGTCCCGACGGGCTGATCGTCGGCAAGGCGCTCGGCGGCGGGGTCTATCCCGTCTCGGCCTTCCTGTCGTCGCGCGCGGTGATGCAGGTCTTCGGGCCGGGCTCGCATGGCTCGACCTTTGGAGGCAACGCGCTCGCGGCCGCGATCGGGCTGGAGGCACTCAAGGTCATCGAGGAGGAGGGGCTGGTCGCGCGCTCGGCCGAGCACGGCGTCTATCTCAAGACGCGGCTCGCGACCATGACGCGCGGGCTGGCGCGCGAGGTCCGGGGTCTCGGCCTCTGGGTCGGAGTCGAGATCGACCCGCGCATCGCCTCCGCCAAAGCGCTGGTGGCCGAGCTTGCCAAGGCGGGCGTGCTGACCAAGGAGACCCATGAAACGGTGATCCGCTTCGCCCCGCCGCTCACGATCAGCCGGGCCGAACTGGACTGGGGCCTGGCCCGCTGCGCGGCGGTTTTCAGGAAAGCCGGCGCCTGGCCGGAAGCCGCGGCAGCGTGATCATCTGCCGGCTCGGCCTGCCGCCGCGCGGTCAAGAGCGACTAGTTGTCTGAAAAACATGAAGAAATCCGCCCGGCGCTGTGCCGGTTCTTTGGGCGCTGCCGCTGCAAAAAGCTGCAAGGCCCCACTTGCGGGCAGGGCGCATCCTCGCCCAATCTGTGAGCACAAGCCGGATGCGGGAAATCGAAACGCCCGCCCGGTCAAACCCGTGGGAGGCACCATGAAAGGTTTCGTTCGTTTTCTCGCCGCCGCCGCATTGACGGTTGTCGGCGCGACCGGCGCTCTGGCCCAGGCCAAGGAGTGGAAGGAGGTCCGGATCGGCACCGAGGGGGCCTATCCGCCCTACAACAACCTCAACGCCAAGAAGGAACTCGAGGGCTACGAGATCGACTACGCCAACCTGCTCTGCGAGAAGATGAAGGTGAAATGCACCTGGGTCGTGCAGGACTGGGACGGCATCATCCCGGCGCTGCTCGCCAACAAATACGATATCATCATCGCCGGCATGAACGCCACCGACGAGCGCAAGAAGCAGGTCGAGTTCACCGCCGTCTACAACAAGACGCCGATCTGGATGGTCGGGCCCAAGGCGACGAAGGGCAACGAGATCACGCCCGCCGCCCTCAAGGGCAAGGCCGTCGGCGCGCAGGGCTCGACGATCCACGCCAACTTCCTCGAGAAGTTTTACAAGGACTCCAATCCGCGCCTCTACCCGACGCAGGAAGAGGCCAATCTCGACCTGATCAACGGCCGGCTCGACTATATCGTCGCCGACGCGCTCGCCCTCTCGGATTTCCTGAACGGCAAGGGCAAGGATTGCTGCAGGCTCATCGCCGAGGTGCCGCGCGACGCCGCGATCCACGGTCCGGGCGTCGCAGGCGCCGTCCGCAAGGCTGACACGGCGCTCAAGGCCCTGTTCGACAAGGCGATCGCCGAGACGATCGCCGATGGCTCGAACAAGAAGCTCGAGGACAAGTGGTTCAAGCTGGCGGCCACGAACTGACCCGCCGAACACGCGCCCGCCGGCATTGCGTCGGCGGGCGGCTCCAAGCACACGCCGTCAGAGTCAAATCGCCAGAGTAGGAAGCGATGATCGAAAAGCTCGCTTTGCTCGGCTTCGGCGATGGCGGCTGGGGCCTCGCTCTGCTTCAGGGCGCTGGCATCACCATCTCGATCGCGCTGGCGACGCTGCCCTTCGGCCTCGCGCTCGGGCTGATCGTGGCGCTCGGCAAGCGCTCAGAGAATGTCGTCCTGCGCTGGCTCGCGACCGGCTACGCCACGGTGTTTCGCGGCGTGCCGGAGTTGCTGACGCTCTACATCATCTATTTCGGCATCCAGATCCTGCTGCAGGAACTCTGGGTCTGGCTCGGTCTGCCGGGCAATTTCTCGATGCCGCCCTTCGTCGCCGGCATGGTGGCGCTGGGCGTCGTGCTCTCGGCCTTCTCCAGCGAGGTCTGGGTCGGCGCGCTGAACTCGATCCAGAAGGGCCAGCGCGAGGCCGCCGCCGCGCTCGGCCTGTCCAAGGGCCAGGCCTTCCGGCTGGTGGTGATGCCGCAGCTCGTCCGCGTCGCGCTGCCGGGTCTCGGCAACAACTGGATGGTGCTGCTGAAGGAGACCTCGCTGGTTTCCGTCATCACCCTTCCGGACATCATGTTCATCACCACCCGCGCCAATGTCGCGACCAAGGAGCCGTTCCTGTTCTTCGGCGCGGCGATGCTGATCTATCTGTTTTTCTCGCTCGTCTCGGCCTGGGGGTTAGGCAAGGTTGAGGCGCGCACCAACCGTGGCTACGCCGCCTTCGGGGGCGCGACGCGATGAGGTGGTGCGAGTATCCGGGTTCCATCGTCGGCAGCGAAGTCTTCCAGAATTATGGCTGCCGGATGTTTTCGGGCCTCTGGGTCACCTTCGAACTGGTTGCGATCTCGGTCACGCTCGGCTTCGCGCTTGCGATCGGGCTCTCCATCGCCAGGCTCTACGGGCCGCGCTGGGCCCAAAGCCTGATCAACGGCTACACTACCTTCTTCCGCGGCACGCCGCTGCTCTGCCAGCTCTTCCTCGTCTATTACGGCCTCGGCCAGTTCCGGCTGTTCTGGCAGGATGTCGGGCTGTGGTGGTTTTTCCGGGAGCCGTTCTATTGCGCGGTCTTCACCTTCACCATCAACACGGCGGCGTATCAGGCCGAGATCCTGCGCGGCGCGATCCAGTCGATCCCGCGGGGCCAGTTCGAGGGCGCGCTCGCGCTCGGCCTGCATCGCTGGGCCAGCCTGCGCCACGTCATCATGCCCCAGGCGATGATCCTCGGCCTGCGCCCGCTCGGCAACGAGCTGATCGTGATGATCAAGGCCAGCGCGGTCGCTTCGCTGGTGACGCTGTTCGACCTGATGGGGGCGACCCGGCTCGCCTTCGCGCGCTCCTTCGACCTCTCGATCTATCTCTACGCCGCGCTGATCTACCTCATCATGGTGGAGATCATCCGGCGCGTCTGGGACAGGCTGGAGCTCAGGCTGACGCGGCACATGGCGCTGCGCTGAGGTTGGACAGAAGGGGTTGGTGCGGAGACGCTGATCGGTCTCCGCGCCCCATTCTTCCCGTTTCGCGCAAGCTGACATCGCGTCCGCGCTGCTTTGCGCCGGCGGCCCGGCGCGCTAAACCCCAGCCCAGACAACATGATCCAGCGGAGCGAAACAATGACCAAGGTCGCCTTCATCGGTCTCGGCGCCATGGGATAGCCCATGGCCGGCCATCTCAAGGCCAAGGGCCACGACGTCACGGTCTACAACCGCAATCCCGACAAGGCCGCCAAATGGGTCGCTCAGCATGCCGGCGCCTCCGCCGCCACGCCGGCCGACGCCGCCAGGGGGCGGGAGATCGTCTTCTGCTGCGTCGGCAATGATGACGACCTGCGCTCGGTGACGCTCGGCGAGAGCGGGGCTTTCGCCGGCATGGAGAGGGGCGCGATCTTCGTCGATCACACCACGGCGTCCGCCGGCGTCGCCCGCGAGCTCGACGCGGCCGCCACGGCCGCTGGCTTCGGCTTCATCGACGCGCCGGTCTCGGGTGGACAGGCCGGAGCGGAAAACGGCGTGCTGACCGTGATGTGCGGCGGCGATCCGGCGGTCTATGCCCGCGCCGAGCCTGTGATCGCGAGCTTCGCCCGCATGTGCAAGCTGATGGGCCCGGCAGGCTCCGGCCAGCTCACCAAGATGGTCAACCAGATCTGCATCGCCGGCCTCGTCCAGGGCCTGTCGGAGGGCGTCCATTTCGCCAAGCGCGCGGGCTTGGATGTCGAGGCGATGCTGGAGGTGATCTCCAAGGGCGCGGCCGGCTCCTGGCAGATGGAGAACCGCGGCAAGACCATGAATGCCGGCAAGTTCGACTTCGGCTTCGCCGTCGACTGGATGCGCAAGGATCTCGGCATCGTGCTGGAGGAGGCCCGCCGCAACGGCGCGCAGCTCCCGGTCACGGCGCTGGTCGACCAGTTCTACGCAGAGATCCAGAAGATGGGCGGCCGGCGCTGGGACACCTCCAGCCTGATCGCGCGCCTCGAGGACTGAAAGCGACTGCCGGCGGCCGCGCCTCAGCGGCCGCCGGCAGCCGGGGCCCGGGCCACTGCCAGGAGCCCTGCCGCCATCATCAGCCACATCATCAGGACCAGCGCCTGCGGCCAGACCGTCACGGCCCAGCTCGCCAGGATGGTGGCGAGCGCGCCGGAGCCAAGCTGGATCGCGCCCATGAGCCCGGCGGCGGAGCCCGCCAGTTCGGGCTTGGCCGACAGCGACTCGGCCGTCGCGCCCGGAATCGTCAGCCCGTTGCCGATGGCGTTGATCGCAAGCGGCAGGAACAGCGTCAGCGGCGTCCAGTAGGGCGTCAGCGAGAGCGCCATGGCGCCGCTCATCGCGACGAAGGAGATGGCGAGCCCGGTGCGCACCAGGCGCGCCGTGCCGAGCTTCACGGCCAGCCGCGACATGGCGAAGTTGCCGACCATGTAGCCGAGCGCGTTCAGGATGAAATAGGCCCCGTAGACATCCGGCCCCCGGCCCATGGTCTCGACCACGATGAAGGGCGCAGCCGCGATGAAGGCGAAGAACGCGCCCGAGGTCATCGACAGCGCGATCACGTTGACGACGAAGCCGCGGTCGACGATCAGCCCCGGGAACGCCCGGAAGATGCCGAGGAACGAGGTCCCGACGCCGATGCGCGGCGCGGTCTCCGGAAGCCGCAATGTCGTCAGCGCCAGCACGACGACGCCGGCTGCGGTCATGAACCAGAAGATCATCCGCCAGCCCAGCCAGGTCTCGATATGGCCGCCGAGATAGGGCGCAAGCATCGGGGCGACGACCATGACCATGGTGACGCTGGCGATCATGCTCGCGGCCTCATCGCGGCTCGCCGTGTCGCGGATGATCGCGCGCGACAAGGCGAAGGCCGAGCCCGCGCCCGCGCCCTCCAGCAGCCTCGCCGCCAGCAGCACGCCGGTCGTTTCGGCCAGCGCGCCCAGCACCGAGCCTGCGACGAAGAGCGCGATCCCGGCATTGACGCAAGGACGTCGGCCGAAGCGGTCCGATAGCGGGCCGATAATCAACTGCGTCACCGCCACCGCCACAAGAAACAGCGTGAGCGTGAGCTGGATCGTGGCGTAGCTCGTCGAAAAATGCCGCGCCAGCGTCGGCGTCGCGGGCGCAAGCAGGTTGAGCGCGATCGGCTGCAGCGTCGAGATCGCGACGAGCACCATCAGCGTCGGTTTCGCCGGGAGCGGGCTCGCGGTCATGCCGGCGGGCCACCGGGGAGCTTCAGGTTGGAATCCGGCCGTACGCGCTGGCGGTGCATGGTGTAGAGCCCGCTGCCGACGATCAGCGCGATGCCGGCGATGGCAAGCGCGTCGGGAACCTCGCCCCAGACGACGTAGCCGATTACGACCGCGAAGACGACGATGCTGTAGCGATAGCCCGAGATCACGCCGATATCGGTGTTGCGGAAGGCGCTGACGATGCACAGGCTCCCGGTCGAGACCAGCACGGCCGCGCCGGCGAGATATAAAGTCTCGATGCGCCAGAAGGGCTGCCAGACCTCGAACAGGCCGTAGCCGATCGACACCAGGCCGACGAGCACGGTTGTGGTCAGCGAGATCACCGTCGACGGCACCTCGTTGCCGATGCTGCGGGTCAGGAGGTCGCGCCAGCCGACCAGGATGGCGCTGATCAGCGCGACGATCGCAGCCAGGTTGAAGCCGTCCGCTTCCGGCCGCACGATCAGCAGCACGCCGCAAAAGCCCACCGCCACGGCAACCGTTCGCCGCCAGCCGATCCGCTCGATCCGCAAGAGCACGGCGAGCACGACGATGATCAGCGGCGAGGTCATCAGGATCGCGGTGATGTTGCCGAGCGGCAGAAGCCCCAGCGCCCAGATGAAGGAGAGCGCGACCGCGCTCTCGATCAGCCCGCGCAGCAGCACGATCGGCCGCAGCGCCAGCCTGAGCTTGCCGCCCTCCTTCAGCAGGAAGACCATGGCGAGCCCGGCCATGACGGCAAAGACCGTGCGCAGCGCGATCGCCTGCCCGGCCGGATAGACCTCGCGGGCGAGCTTCATCAGCGTGTCGTTGCCGATGAACAGCGCCATCGCCAAGACCATGGCGACGATGCCGCGTCTGTTGTCGGCTGCACTGGCCAAGGCGATGATCCTGTCGGCGCGCTCGCTCAGGCCGCGAAGCGGGCGAGCGAGAAGGGCGCGAGGTCGAAGGCCGGGCGGCCTTCGGTCGAGAGATCGGCGAGGATTTCGCCGATGGCGCTGGCGAATTTGAAACCGTGGCCGGAACAGCAGGAGGCGAACACCGCCTGCGGCGCGCCGGGCACCGTGTCGATGATGAAGTCCTCGTCGGGGGTGACGCTGTAGACGCAGCCCTTCAGTGTCAGCGGCTCGCCGGCCGCGTCGGGGATGTAGCGCTTCAGGCATTCGCGGATCAGCGCGACCTGGCGCGGGCTGGGCGTCCGGTCGTCGTCGCGCGGGTCCATCGGTTCTCGGCCGAAATGCGGCCCGCCGAGCTTGAAGCCCGGATGCTCGTAGAGCGGGAAGCCGTAGAAGGTGCCCTCATCGGCGCTGAGCACGAAGACGGGAAACACAGCGGGCCGGTAGAGTTCCGGGCGGCGCGTGGTGAACCAGCCGATCGCCTGCCGGACGGTCGCGACCGTCTTCGTGAGCGCTGGAACCGCATCCGCGATCCAGCCGCCCGAGGTGATGACGAGACGCCCGGCCG
>JBKJSB010000318.1:0-8726 GCA_046593015.1 Allobosea sp. | reverse complement strand
TCGAAACTCCTTCCGGGGCACCCCGCCCGGTTGCATGGCTTCACGATGTCGGCAGGTCTCCTGGCTCGCGGGTCGAGGCTTCGTTCGGCCTTCCCGGGCGAACCCAGTGGCATGATCGAACGTCGCTCGCCGCTGACAGTTGCGGGGGCAGCTCCGGAATCGCACGCCTGCGCGCGCTCACCGGATTCCCTTTTGATCCCTCTCGGGAACCGACCAATCGAAGGAAGCATGCGGAATGCTGCACCGCAAGACAGAATGTCGCATCTCATTGGAAATCGGATCTCGCCTGCTACGATCCGGAGCGTGTCCGGCGCGGGCGACGCCTTCAGGCGCAGCGCTCAGTTTTGTTACAGTATAACATAACATATAAGTCAAGCGGTTCCGCTGGCGCCGGGCGCGTAGGGCGCACTAGCTGCCCTGCCCGCTGGCCCAGAGGCCCAGAAACAGCGCCAGTCCCAGAACGGCGACGAAAGCCCCTGCGAGCAGTTCGCCACCGGCGACGATCCGTGCCGCCAGCAGCGAGCCGCCGCCGGCCAGCCTGAGCGCCAGGAATTTGAAGAAGACCGCCAGCGCCGCCAGCGCCCCCGTCGTCAGGGCTGTGCCCAGCGCCATGGCGAAAGTGGCCGCGATGCCGGCCCAGAGCAGACCCTGCGAGGCGGAAAAGACGAGGATGATCAGCGCACCCGCACAAGGCCGCAAGCCAGCGGCGAAGACGACGCCAGCCATCTCGCGCCAGCCGGCGAGCCGCGCGATCGCGTCGGGGCCGGGCATGTGGACATGGTCGCAGGAGGCGTCATGCGCCTGCGCACCGCGTCCCAGGGCGAGCAGTGCGCCGGCCTTGCGCCACACCACCCAGAGCCCGACCAGAGCGACCAGCGCAAAGCTCGCCTGCTCAATCACGCGCGTCGTGGCGCTCATCGTGTTGGCCGTCGCCTTGAGCGCCAGCGTCAGGACGGCGACCACCGTGATCGCGACCAGCGCCTGCAACATCGCCGCGGCGAAGCTCAGGCCCAGTCCGCGCCTGAGGCTGCGGTCGTCGGCGACGATATAGGCCGAGATCACCGCCTTGCCGTGGCCGGGGCCGGCGGCGTGGAAGACGCCATAGCCGAAGCCGAGCAGCAGCAGGCTCCATAAGGCAGCCGGCGTCTGGGCGACGGCCTTCAGAGTCGCGGTCATCTCGCGATAGAACTGCGACTGCCAAGCCAGAAGCATGCCGAAGAGGCCCGTCGTCACGGGCATGGCTTCGCGCGGCAGAGCGCCGCCGAAGGGATTGCGCGGCGGCGGTGACGGCGGCGGGCTCCAGATCGCAATCAGCGCGCCAAGCGCGGCGAGCAGCGCGGCGACGAGCGCCAGCGCCAGAACGGCGACAATCAGCCGGCGCGACAGCGACGGCCAGTGCGCTGCGCCGGATGCGCTCAGGGACATGCCACCAGCGCGCGCGTCGTGACCTGATAGCTGCTCATGTCGGGCGTCGCGGTGATGTCCTCCTGCGCCAGTTTCTGCTGGACGTCGCTCGCGAGCTTCGGCGGGCGCTGCACCCGCACGATGCAGCCCTTGGGCGCATCTCGCGCGGTCACCGCATCGGCGGCATCGACGATGTCGAAGGCGACGAAATAGCTCGGATCGCCGATCTCCAGCCCGAATGAACGATTTGCCTGCGCCGGTGACTTCAGCGGCAGCGTGTAAGTCAGGGTCAGGATCCTGTTCTCGAAGACGAGCCCGGCCTCGGTCGGCGCGCCGAATTCCTGCAGCTTGCCGTTGGCCTTTGCCACGGTGAAGAAGCCGACCTCGGGCAGCGATTCCATGTTGACCTTGGCGAGTTCGGCCAGTTCCTCGACTGAGAGCTTGCCGTCTCCGTTCTTGTCCAACCCTTGCGTAATGAAAGCGGAATAGGCTTCGTCGAAGCTCCAGACATGCCGCAGCGCCCGGACCGCGCCGTCGGGCGCATAGAGCACCTCGGCCTTCGCCTGGACGAAGACATGCGGATGCGCCTGCGCGAAGCCCGCAAGGCACAGCCCCGCCGCGATCCATCCGAGCAGGGCCGGGAAGATGGCGCATCGAGTCACGGTCGCATTCCTTTGCTGAGCGCGAAGGCTGGGAACATCATGGTTAACACCGCGTAAATCCCGCGTCACAGGGCGTGACGCCGCGACGACAGCCATCTCTCGGAAAGCAGGCCAAATCGCGGCATGGATCGCTCGCGCCGGACAGTTTGGAACGATGCCAGCCTGATTGACCGGCCGCTCGAAATATGTCAGCAATGCTGACATAAATCGCAATGTGCTTGGAGGCTGGATCAACCGGCCCCATATCTTGTGAACGGGACGATCGAGGGAGGTCGGCCATGGCCGAGAATCTGGACCACTCCACATCTGAAGCGCATTCGACTTCGGACGGACGGGCCCGCCCCAACGGGCTGCGCGAGGTCGCGCTCGACGACAAATACGACCTCGGCAAGCACCGCATCTTCCTGACCGGCACGCAGGCCATCGCCCGCATGCTGATGGTGCAGAAGGAGCGCGACCGGCGCTCCGGCCTCAACACGGCGGGCTTCGTCTCGGGCTATCGCGGCTCCCCGCTCGGCGGGCTCGACCAGCAGCTCGCCCGCGCCACGAAGCACCTCAAGGGTTCCGACATCGTCTTCACGCCCGGCCTCAACGAGGATCTGGCCGCCACAGCCGTCTGGGGCACGCAGCAGGCCGAATTGCAGGGCGAGGGCAAATATGACGGCGTCTTCGCGCTCTGGTACGGCAAGGGTCCCGGCGTCGACCGCAGCGGCGACGTCTTCCGCCACGGCAACATGGCCGGCACCTCGCCCCATGGCGGCGTGATCTGCCTGATGGGCGACGACCATACCGCCGAGAGCTCCACCAACGCCCACCAGACCGAATTCGTCTTCGTCGACCGGATGATGCCGATCCTGAATCCCGCCGGCGTGCAGGAGATCATGGATTACTCCCTGCACGGGCTGGCGCTCTCGCGCTTCGCCTCGGTCTGGGTCGGGATCAAATGCGTCAAGGACAACATCGAATCGACGGCGTCGGTCGACGGCGATCCCGAGCGCGTGAAGATCGTCATCCCCGATGATTTCGAGATGCCGCCGGGCGGCCTCAGCATCCGCCGCGAGCTCGATTTCCTCGATCAGGAGAAGCGCCTGCACATCCACAAGCGCGCCGCCATGCTGGCCTATCTGCGCGCCAACAAGCTCAACCAGACCATCACGTCGGGCGGCCGGCAGCCCCGCATCGGCATCATCACCGTCGGCAAATCCTATCTCGACGTGCGCCAGGCGTTCGAGGATCTCGGCATCGACGAGGTCCGGGCGAATGATCTCGGCATCCGCCTGTTCAAGGTCGCCTGCCCCTGGCCGATCGACCCCTCCGAGCTCAAGAGCTTCGCCCAAGGGCTCGACCTCGTCATGGTCGTCGAGGAGAAGCGCTCGCTGATCGAGGTGCAGGTTCGCGAGGAGCTTTACGGCGCTCAGGCCCAGCCCATGGTGATCGGCAAGAAGGACGAGAACGGCGAGTGGCTGTTCCCGGTCCATGGCGCGCTCGACCCCAACGACGTCGCCATCGCACTAGGCAGCAGGCTGCTGCAGTATCAGGACGACCCGGCGTTGCGGGCACGTCTGGAGGAGATCGCCAGGGCCCAAGGCCGCCTCGCCGAGGCGCAGGAAGTCGCCAAACGCACGCCCTATTACTGCTCGGGCTGCCCGCACAGCACCTCGACCGTCGTGCCCAAGGGTTCGCGCGCCTATGCCGGCATCGGCTGCCACTACATGGTGCAGTGGATGGACCGCGACACCACCGGCTTCACCCAGATGGGCGGCGAGGGCGCGAACTGGGTCGGCGAGGCCCCGTTCTCGACGCGACAGCACGTCTTCCAGAATCTCGGCGACGGCACCTACACCCATTCCGGCTCGCTCGCGATCCGCTGGGCGGTCGCGGCCGGCGTCAACATCACCTACAAGCTGCTTTACAACGATGCGGTCGCCATGACCGGAGGCCAGCAGGCCGAGGGGCACCTGACGCCCGACCAGATGGCCCGCCAGATCGCCGGAGAGGGCGTGCAGCGCATCGCGGTGGTCAGCGACGAGCCCGACAAATACCCCTCCGGCACGGTCTGGCCGCCCGGCACGACGATGCATCACCGCGACGATCTCGACGCCGTCCAGCGCGAATTGCGCGATGTGCCCGGCGTCTCGCTGCTGCTCTACGACCAGACCTGCGCCACCGAAAAGCGCCGCCGCCGCAAGCGCGGCACCTATCCCGACCCCGACAAGCGCGTCATCGTCAACGAACTGGTCTGCGAGGGCTGCGGCGATTGCGGCGTCAAGTCGAACTGCGTCTCGGTGCAGCCGCTGGAGACCGAGTTCGGCCGCAAGCGCCAGATCGACCAGTCGAACTGCAACAAGGATTTCTCCTGCGTGAAGGGCTTCTGCCCCTCCTTCGTCACCGTGCATGGCGCGCGGCCGAAGAAGGCCGTCCCGCGCAGGCTTGATGCCGGAGGGTTTGGCTCAGGCGACATCCCCGAGCCCGTCATCCAGGCGCTGACGAAGAGCTATGCCGTCATCGTCACCGGCGTCGGCGGCACCGGCGTCGTCACCATCGGCGCGATCCTCGGCATGGCGGCCCATCTCGAAGGCAAGGGCTGCGGCATGATCGACATGGCCGGCCTCGCCCAGAAGGGCGGCGCGGTTTTCAGCCACGTCAAGCTCGCGCCAACACCGCAGGACATCCACGCCATCCGCGTCTCGGCAGGCCAGGCCGATCTCGTGCTCGGCTGCGACCTCACCGTCACGGGCTCGAAGAAGGTGCTGGGCGCGATCAAGCCCGTGGGGGCGACTGTCGTCGTCAACACCGCCGAGAGCCTGGGCGGCGACTTCACCCGCAACGCCGACTACTCGCTGCCGACGCAGCGGCTGAAGCGGGCGATCCTCGCGGCGGGCGGACGCGAGCAGACCCATTTCGTCGATGCGACGGCGGCCGCAGTCGCCTTCACGGGCAACGCCATCGCCGCCAACATGTTCATGCTCGGCTACGCCTGGCAGTTCGGCGGCGTGCCCCTGTCTCGCGAGGCGCTGCTGCGCGCGATCGAACTCAACGGCGAAGCCGTTCCGATGAACCAGCAGGCGTTCGAACTGGGCCGCCGCGCCGCTCATCAGCCCGAGGCGCTGGTCGCCGCGCTATCGGAAGCCAAGGCTCCGACGCAGGCGCGCCACATCTCGGAGACGCTCGACGAGATCATCGCGCGCCGCGTGACGTTCCTGACCGCCTATCAGAACGCGGCCTATGGCGCGCGCTACCGCCATCTCGTCGCCCGCGTGCAGGCGAAGGAAGCGGCCGTCTTGCCCGGACAGTCGGCGCTGTCGGAAACCGTCGCGCGCTATCTCTTCAAGCTGATGGCCTACAAGGACGAATACGAGGTCGCGCGGCTTTATGCCGACGGCTCGTTCCAGAAACAGGTCGAGGCGACCTTCGAGGCGACGAGCGCCTCGGGAGAAAAGCTGCGCTACGAGTTCAACCTCGCCCCGCCGCTGCTGGCGAAGGTCGATCCCGTCACCGGCGAGCCGCGCAAGATGAGCTTCGGGCCGTGGATGATGTCGGCTTTCGGAATGCTGGCCAAGCTCAAGGGCCTGCGCGGCACGGCCTTCGACGTTTTCGGCTACACGCATGAGCGCAAGACCGAACGGCAACTGATCGCCGACTACGAGGCGCTGCTGGGCGAGATCATCGGCAAGCTGACGCCGGAGAACCACGCGCTCTGCGTCGCGCTCGCCGCGATCCCCGAAAAGATCCGCGGCTTCGGCCACGTCAAGGAGCGCCACCTCAAGGCCGCCAAGGCGGAAGAGGCGGAACTGCTGGCAAGGCTGCGCGATGGCTCGGCGGCGGCGCTGGCGATGCCGAAGGCGGCGGAGTAGAGCGCGCTGTCCCTTCTCCCTTGCGGGAGAAGGCGGCTCGGCGAAGCCGAGACGGATGAGGGGTCGGCCCGACGTCTGCCGTTTTGTGACGCACACTTTGCCGGATAGGGCGCGACCACCCCTGATCCGGCGCTGCGCGCCACCTTCTCCCGCAAGGGGAGAAGGAAACGCGCCCAAGCGCCCAAGCTTGAGTTCGGTCGCCAAAGCTCTCCATACTGGCCGACCCTTCGCGCCAAGGACACGCCCCGCCGTGATCACCCCAGACGAGCTGCGCGCCATCGCCGCCTGGTCGCGCGACCTGACGCCGGCCGAGTTCGACGAGGCGCGGCGCGGCGTCAGCCTGAAGACCTATGGCAAGGGCAGCAATATCTGCCATGTCGGCGACAGGCTCGAATCCTGGACCGGCGTCGCCGAGGGGCTGGTCAAGATGTCGACCACCTCCAAGACGGGCAAATCGGCGACGCTGGCGGGCATGCGCGCCGGAGCCTGGTTCGGCGAGGGCACCGTGATCAAGGCCGAGCCCCGCCGCTACGAACTGGTGGCGTTGCGCGAGACGCGGCTCGCCTTGATGCGGCGCTCGACCTTCCTCTGGCTGTTCGAGCATTCGGCCGCCTTCAACCGTTTCCTCGTCCACCAGTTCAACGAGCGTCTGGCCCAGTTCATCGCGCTGGCCGAGACCGAGCGGACGCTGGATTCGACCGGGCGGCTGGCGCGCAACCTTGCCTGGCTGTTCAACCCGATCCTCTATCCCGACCAGGACAAGACGCTGGCGATCTCGCAGGAAGAACTCGGCCTGCTGGCGGGCATGTCGCGGCAGATCGCCAATCAGGGGCTGGCCAAGCTCGAGGCGCTGGGCCTCCTCGAGGTCGGTCATGGCAGCGTGACGATCAGGGATCTGGAGCGGCTCGCGCGCTACGAAAGTTGACCGCTCTGCGGTCTTTGCGATCGCAAAGACGGGATTGGCATCGGCGCGGAGAGCGCGGCAGCGCAGTCACATTCGCGTGCGAAAACGCCCATGCAGACTTCCGCAGGACGATAGCGACCAAATGGCGAGTTGTCTGTCAAGTCCCCCCTTGCGAAGTTGATGGGCGGCTGCAAGGCTTGCATGAAGAAAAAGGGCCCGGAGCGGCCCGGATAATGGCCGCAGCACAATCGCGGCCTCACAGGGTGGAGATCGAGGATCGTGGCAAGCGTCAGCGCCGGCCAGGCGGATACGTTTCCGAAGCTGCTGCTGCGCAATGCGCGCGAGCGCGGCGCGCGGCCGGCGTTCCGCCACAAGGATCTCGGCATCTGGCAGTCTTGGAACTGGGCGCAGGTTGCCGATCAGGTCCGCTCCTATGCCAAGGGCCTTTCCGATCTCGGCCTGAAGCGCGGCGACAAGGTCGCGATCATCGGCTACAACCGGCCGAGGCTCTACTGGTCGATGGCGGCCGCGCAGTGGCTCGGCGCAATCCCGGTGCCGGTCTATGCCGACAGCGTCGCCGACGAGATGGCCTATGTGCTCGACCATGCCGAGGCCGTCTTCGCCTGCGTGCAGGATCAGGAGCAGGTCGACAAGATCCTCTCGATCGCCGAGCGCCTGCCGAACCTGCGCCACATGCTCTATGACGAGCCCCGGGGCCTGCGCGACTACGACCATGGCAAGCTGCACGAGATCGGCAGCGTCATCGAGGCGGGTTCCGCCGCGCTGAAGGCGAGCCCGGAGGCCTCCGAGGCGCTTGAGCGCGAGATGCAGGCGGGCGCAGGCTCGGATCTGGGCATCATCCTCTACACCTCGGGCACCACGGGCCGGCCCAAGGGCGTGATGCTTAGCCATTTCAACGTCATCACCGCCGCCGAAATCGGCTGCCAGTTCGATGGCCTGACCGAGCGCGACGAGATCATCGCCTATCTCCCGATCGCCTGGGTCGGCGACCATGTCTTCTCCTACGCCCAGGCGATCATCGCCGGCTTCTGCGTCAACTGCCCGGAAGGGCCGGAAACCGTCATCGACGACCGCCGCGAGGTCGGCACCACCTATGCCTTCGCCCCGCCGCGCGTGTTCGAGACCATGCTGACGCTGACCATGGTGCGCATGGAGGATGCCGGCCCGCTGATGCGCCGGCTGTTCCATTACTTCCTCAGTGTCGCCAAGACGCATGGCGAAAAGATCCTCAACGGCGAGAGCGTCCCGCTGGGCGCGCGCCTGCTCTACAAGCTCGGCGATCTTCTGATCTACGCGCCGCTGCGCAACCGCTTCGGCCTGAGCAACATCAAGGTCGGCTACACGGCGGGCGAGGCGATCGGCCCCGAACTGTTCAGGTTCTATCGTTCGATCGGCGTCAACCTGAAGCAGCTCTACGGACAGACCGAAGCCGGCGTCTACGTGACCATGCAGCCCGATGGCGAGATCAAGGCCGACACGGTCGGCAAGCCCGCGCCGCTGGTCGAGATCAGGATCGACGACAATGGCGAGGTGCTCTACCGCTCGCCCTCGATCTTCGGCGGCTACTACAAGGACCCGGAGAAGACCGCCGAGACGATGACCGCCGACGGCTATGTGCGCTCGGGCGATGCCGGCTTCTTCGACGAGGAAGGCCACCTCAAGATCATCGACCGCGCCAAGGATGTCGGCAAGCTCAACAGCGGCGACCTGTTCCCGCCGAAATACATCGAGAACAAGCTGAAGTTCTATCCCAATATCAAGGAGGTCGTGGCCTTCGGGCAGGGGCGCGACTACGCCACCGTTGCGCTCAACATCGACCTCACGGCGGTCGGTAACTGGGCCGAGCGCAACAACGTCGTCTACGCCTCCTATCAGGAGCTG
>JBKJSB010000002.1:0-19741 GCA_046593015.1 Allobosea sp. | reverse complement strand
ATCTCGACTACGCCAGCACGCTTGGCCGGGCTCTCGGCTTCGGCGAGGGCAGGGCCGGCGTGATCGAGACCGACGGCCCCGACCAGCTCGCGCTGGCGCTGGCGCAGATCGCCTCCTGCCAGCCCTCCGCCAACCCCGCCCGCTTCCGCCCGATGGGCGAGGGCCGTCCGCTGCTGCGGCAGGCGGTGTCGGAACTGCACGCGGCCGCGCCCACGCCGGTGTCGGCCATCGCCATGCCCGAGCGAGCGCCCTTCGGGACGATCCATGTCGATACCGAGGGCTGCACGCTCTGCCTCGCCTGCGTCTCCGCGTGCCCGGTGCAGGCGCTTTCGGACGATCCCGAGCGCCCGACGCTCGCTTTCCAGGAAGACCTCTGCGTGCAATGCGGGCTCTGCGCCGCGACCTGCCCCGAGAAGGTCATCACGCTGGAGGCCCGCATCGATTTCGACGCTTGGAAGGGCGGCAAGCGCGTGCTCAAGCAGGAGGAGCCGTTCCACTGCATCAACTGCGCAAAGCCCTTCGGCGTGCGCAGCACGATCGAGAAGATCGCTGCCAAGCTGGAGAACAAGCACTGGATGTTCTCCGGCGCCTCGGCCCCGCGCATCTCGGTGATAAAAATGTGCGAGGATTGCCGCGTCGAGGTTGTGGTCAACGAGAGCTTCGACCCGCACCTCTCGCCGCAGCGCCCGCCGGTGCGAACGACCGAGGATTACCTGCGCGAGCGCCGCGAGCGCGGCGAAGACCCGCTGCAGTAGCGCCCTGTCGCTCGTCCCACCCTCTCCGTCATCCCGGACGCAGCGAAGCGGAGCTCCGGGATCCATCGTAAGGCACGACGGCGCTCGATGATGGATCCCGGAGCTGCGCCGCTAAGCGGCTTGTCCGGGATGACGGAGAGGGTGTGATCGGCGGTTGTATTTTACCGCGTCACCTTTTCCAGCCAGTCCACCAGCGCCTGCCGATCCTCCGCGCTGCCGATCGTCTGCTCTGGCATTTTGGTGCCCGGCGTAAAGGCGTTCGGCCCCACCTCGAACAATCTCGCCACCGTCTCCTTGGTCCAGACGATGTCCATGCCCTTGAACGCGTCCGAATAGGCGTAGCCCGGCGCGCTCGCGATCTTGCGCCCGAAAATCCCGTGCAAAGTCGGGCCGGCCCGGTTGCCGTCGGCCGGCGTCAGCGTGTGGCAGGCGGCGCAGGCGCGAAACACCTGCGCGCCGCGCTCGCCCTGAAACGCGGCCAGCACATCCTCGCCGGCGCGCGGCACCACCGTGCCGATATGCTCGCCCGTCACCGCGTTCCAACGCCGCACCAGCCGGTCCGCCCCGCCCGAAAGCAGGGTCCTGCCGTCCGGGAGAAAGGCGAGCGACCAGACCGGCAGCCCCGGCCCGACCAGCGTCGCCCGGATCGCACGCGTTTTGCGATCGATCAGCGCGACCTGTCCGCGCAGGCCGCCAACCGCGATCGTCGCGCCGTCGGACGACAGCGCCAGCGCGATCAGCGGCGTCTGTCCGATGGCGATTTCGGCGCGGGCCGCCCCATCGGGGCCAAACAGCCGGAGCATCCCGTCGGCGGCGGCCACCGCGATCTCGCCATCGGGCGCGACCACGACGCCGTTCAGCGCGGCGGGCAGCGCGACGATCCTCGCCGGCCCGTCATCGGCCGGCCAGATCCGCAAGGTCGCGTCATAGCCCGAGGAGACGATCACGCCGCCGGGCGCGAACGCGACGCCGTTGACCGGCCCCTTATGCCCCTCCAGCACGCGCGCCTTGCCGTCCGCCAGCGAAACGACCCGCACCGTCTCGTCCCACGAGGCCGAGGCGAGATGCCCGCCCTCGGGCGAGACGGCGATGGCGGAAACCGGCCCCTTATGGCCTTCCAGAACCCGCGCCGGTTCTGCCGCATCGCCGCGCCAGAGCGCAATCCTGCCATCCTCCGCGCCGGTGGCGAAGCCGAGCCCGTTCACCGTCGCGACCGCGTTGATCGCGCCCTGATGGAAGCGCAGCACCCTGTCGGCCGCGCCTGTCTCCAGCCGCCACAGGATCGCCGACTGGTCGAACGAACCGGTCATGGCGAACCGCCCATCGGGCGACACCGCAACGGCCCGCACCGGCCCGCCATGCCCGCGCAGTTCCTGGGCGGGGGCGGGAGTGGCCAGCAGGAGGGCCGCGACAAATGCCGCGCGAGCGGTGCCTTTCATTCAGTGAGCCACCTTCCTCACCACCCGCCGCACCTTCTCCACCAGCTCCCCGATCTGCTCTTCCGTGATGATCAGCGGCGGGGTCAGCGCCAGCGTCTCTCCGGTGATGCGGATCATCAGGCCTTCCTCGCGGAAGGCGTGGTCCATCGCCTCGAAGGCGCGCTTGCCCACGCCCTCGGGGCGCGAGGCGAGGTCGATGCCGGCGACCAGCCCGAGCGTGCGGATGTCGAGCACGTTGGGCTCGTCCTTCAGCGACATGATCGCGTCGGCCCAGACCGGCTCCAGCGCCTTGGCCCGCTCGAACAGGCCCTCGTCGCGATAGATGTCGAGCGTCGCCAGGCACGCTGCGGCCGCCAGCGGGTGGCCCGAATAGGTGTAGCCGTGGAACAGTTCGATGACGTTGTCGGGGCCGGTCATGAAGGCGTCGTAGATATGCTTGCGGCAGATCACGCCGCCCATCGGCACCGTGCCCGAGGTCACGCCCTTGGCGAAGGTGATCATGTCGGGAACCACGCCGTAGCGTTCGGCGGCGAACGCCGTGCCGAGCCGGCCGAAGCCGGTGATGACCTCGTCGAAGATCAGCAGGATGCCGTGTTTGTCGCAGATCTCGCGCAGGCGCTTGAGATAGCCTTTCGGCGGCGGCAGCACGCCGGTCGAGCCCGCCATCGGCTCGATCATGACGGCGGCGATGGTCGAGGCGTCATGCAGGGTAACGATGCGCTCGAGCTCGTCGGCGAAATGCGCGCCGTATTCCGGCTCGCCCTTGGTGAAGCGCTGCTTCTCGCGGTCGTAGGTGTGCGGCATATGGTCTGCGCCCGCCAGCAGCGAGCCGAAGAACTTGCGGTTGGAGACGATGCCGCCGACCGAGATGCCGCCGAAACCGACGCCGTGATAGCCGCGCTCGCGGCCGATCAGGCGGGTCTTGCTGCCCTTGCCGGAGATGTTCCAGTAGGCGATCGCGATCTTCAGCGCCGTGTCGGCGGCCTCCGAGCCCGAGCCCGCGAAGAAGACATGGTCGAGGTCGCCCGGCGCCAGCGCAGCGATCCGGGCTGCGGCGGCGAACACCTTGGGATGGCCGAACTGGAAGGAGGGCGCGTAGTCGAGTTCCTCGGCCTGGGCCTGGATCGCCTCGATGATCGGGCGGCGCGCATGGCCGGCATTGCAGCACCAGAGGCCGGCCGTGCCGTCCATCACCGGCTTGCCCTCGGGGGTGTAATAATACATCCCCTCGGCGCGGGCGATCATGCGCGGGTTCTGCTTGAACGAGCGGTTGGCCGTGAACGGCATCCAGAAGGCTTCGAGGTCGTTGGGCGTACCCAGCGGCTTGAGGGCGGATGTCATCGGCGGCGTTCCTGATCCGGTTAAGCGTCTCTCAACCTAACAGGACGACGGGGGGTGTAAATCACACGCCGGGCGGGGCATCCCTGCGCCGACCGGGGACCAAGGGTCGCGCAACAAGACAGGTGACGTTACGTCGTGTCCGGCGTAGCTTGTCATCGGGGGAGACAGCAAACTGCATCAGGACCCCGATGGTCGCTAGCGGCGAAACCCCGGATCGGCCCGACGACCAGACCGCAGCGCTGATCCGCGCGGCGCTGGACCATATCCTCGCCTCCGACGCCTTCCGCAGCGCGCCGCAGCTTGCGGCCTTTCTCGGCTTCATCGTCGAGCGCAGCCTTGCCGGCCGCGCGGCCGAGCTGAAGGGCTACACCATCGCCGTCGAGGCGTTCGGCCGGTCCCCAGATTTCGATCCGCAGACCGATCCGATCGTGCGCGTCGAGGCCGGCCGCCTGCGCAAGGCGCTGGTGCAGTATTACGCCGGCGAAGGCGCGGCCGAGCCGCTCAGGATCGCGATTCCGGTCGGCGGCTATGTTCCGAGCTTCGTGTTCGATGCGGAGGAGCCGGTTCCCGCCGCCGGCGATGCTGCGGCGGAGGCGGTGGTCGCGGCGCAGTCGCCGCGCATCGCGTCCGGCGCCCGGCAGGCCGCGGCCCGCGTCGAAAGCGGCCGGGCCCGGCTCGCCATCGTCGGGCTTGTGCTGATCATCGTGATCATGGCCGTCGCCGTGGCGTCGACCCGGATCGGCCATCGCCGTGAGGCGGGCCCGTCCCCGGCCGGCGTCGCGCAGCAGGCCCGCCCGGCCTCGCCGCCCGCAGCCGCCCCCGCCCCCGCCGTGTCCTCGCCGCAGCCGGTCCATCTCCCTGTCGTGGTGGTGACGGTGGGCGCGCCGCCGGACGATCCGGCGCTCGCCGCGGTGATGGAGCGCTTCGCCCGGCTGCTGGTCGATGCGATGGCGCGCTTCGACGACCTGATCTCGGTCAAGGCCCTGCCGCCCGGCGCGAGCGGCGTCGAGGCGGGCGACTACGTTTTCGAGATGAACGCCAGCCGCGTCGGCGCGGATACGGAGGGCTTCGGCCGCCTGCGCTCGGTCAGGGACGGGCGCATCGTCTGGACGACATCGAGCACGCGCAGCCTGGAAAGCGGCTCCGACGATTCGGAACTGCTCGAGCTCGCGCGCCGGCTGGCGATCCGGCTGGCCGAGCCCTTCGGCATCATCCATGCCGATTTCCGGCAGTCGGCGACCTCGCCGGCGATGCGCTGCATGTTCCAGGCGTTCGACTTCCGCCGCACCATGCAGCCGGCCGAGCACCTCGCCGCCCGGGCCTGCCTTGAAGGCGTGCTGGCCAAGGATGCCGGTTTTCATCCGGCCTGGTCCCAGCTCGCCCTGCTGATACTCGACGAGTACACGCAAGGTCTCAACCCGCAGCCCGGCCCGCCGCTCGACCGCGCGCTGAGCGCGGCGCTGACGGCTGTGCGGCTCGCCCCGTCGAGCGCGCGCGCCCAGCAGGTCATGATGGATGTGCTGTTTTCCCGGGGCGCGCTGGAAGACGCGATCAGGAACGGCCGCGAGGCGCTGGCGCGCAATCCCTACGATCCCGACATCATGGCCGATCTCGGCTCGCGCTTCGTCCGGCTCAACCGGCCGGCGGAAGGCCTGCCGCTGCTCTCCCGCGCCGTGGAACTCAGCGCCGGCCGGCCGCCCTGGTACGATTTCTACGCCTTTCTCGCGGCGTATCTGCTGGGAGCCGACAAACTCGCCGAGAGCTATGCCGCAGCGCTGGTGGCCGATCAGGGCGCGCTCAGCCTGCTCGGCCGTTCGCTCGCCGCCGCCAAGGCGAAGGACGAGGTCGAGCTTGCGAGCTGCCTGCGCGCGCTGGGCGAGGCCGCGCCGCTTTTCGCCATCGATCCGCGGCTCTATCTCGCCCAGAAGGGCTTTGCGCCTGAGCTGATCGACCGCGTGCTTGCCGGCCTGGGGCCAGACGCGCTCGGAGCCCTGACGCCGCGATAGCGAGCCCGGGCAGCGGCCTGTCGGCGAATTCCACTGCTTTCTGCGCGATCTGGTCGTGAACCTGGGCCGGGAGGCTCGCTTGACGCCTCCGGCGCAGGTAGTTTCGCAACGATCGCTCGTGATTCGCCGCTATCGTCCCGTCCCTCTTGCACGGTCGCTCTCTTGGCTCCTGTCCGCCTGAACGCCCTGCACCCTCTCGCCAGCGCCGTCACCGGCCTGTCGGCCGGCGCCGTCACCGCGCTGCTGCTGCCGGGCCCGCTCGGCGGCGCGCTTGGCCTGCTGCTGGCGGGCGGCGGGCTGATCGGCTCGGCGCTGGTCTCGGAGAAGCGGGCTTTAGGTCAGCGCGAGCAGGTTCTGGCGGCGATCGGCGAGGTCAAGGTCAGGCTGGCGACCAATGCGATCCGGCTCGATTCGCTGGCGCGGCGCGTCGAGGAAATGCCGATGCGCGAGGCCGACGCCGCGCCGGCACGCGCGACGCTGAACGAACTCACGGCGGAAGTCGGGCTGCTCGGCGACCTGATCCATCAGGTCGCGACGACGCTGTCCGACCATGACGCGGAGCTGGCCCTGGCGCGCTCGCGCCAGCAGGCGGCGCTGCCCGCGCCCGCGCCGCTCCCGGTGGTGATCGACCCGGAGGCCGCAATGCGGGCGCGGATCGAGGCCAAGACGGCCGAGCGCGAGGCGGCGATCGCGCAGGCCGAGCGCCGCGCCGCCGACGAGCGCGCCGCCGTGATCAGCCAGGCGCTGTCGGAAGGCCGCGTCGAGGTCCATCTTCAGCCGATCGTGCAATTGCCGCAGCGGCGCACGCGCGGCTACGAGGCCCTCGTCAGGCTGCGCCTCGACGAGCAGACGCTGCTGCTGCCCGAACACTTCGTCAAAATCGTCGAGGAGCGCGGCTTCGGCCCGACGCTGGATGCGCTCGTGCTGACGCGCGCGCTCGCCATCGCCCGCCATCTCGGGGCCAAGGAGGGAAAGCTCTTCGTCTCGTGCAATTTTTCGACGGCAACCTGGGGCTCGGCCAAGGCATTGTCGGCGCTCTCGCGCATTCTCGACAAATATCGCGACCATGCCGGCCATCTCGTCGTCGAGATGCCGCAGACCGTGTTCCGGGCGCTGGATCCGACGAGTCTGGGCTTTCTCGGCGCGATGTCGGCCAATGGCGTCCGCTTCGCGCTCGACCAACTGGTCGATCTGCGGCTCGATCCGGCCTCGCTCGCCGATCGCGGCATCCGCTTCGTCAAGGCGCCGGCCGCGCTTCTGCAGGCCGACGCGGTCGGTCGCGTGGCGACCGACATCGCCGCCAGCGACCTCTCGGCCCTGCTCGCCCGCGCCTCGATCACGCTGATCGCCGACGACATCGAGGACGATCCGACGGTGGCCGACATGATCGAACTCGGCGTAGGCCTTGCTCAGGGGCTGGTGTTTTCGCCGCCGCGCCCGGTCAGGCCCGAGGTCTTCGCCGAACCCGCCGCCGCGCAGGCGCGCGAGCCGGAGCCCACGCCGGCCCGGCCTTCAGCCGAGATCGTCGGCTATCCCGCGCCCGCGCCGGCCGAGGAAGCAAAGCCCGAGAGGCTGCCCTTCCGCTCCGTGCTGCGCCGCGCCAGCGCCTGAGCAACCGTCTTTTTTTCGCAACCGCGAAGGGCTAAGGCTGCGTTGCAGCCATGGAGCCTTCCGTTTTGTCGAGCCCCGAGACACCGACCATTCCCCTGACCGGGTTCGCGACGATCGCCGACCGGTTCGATCTTTGCCTCTGCGACATCTGGGGCGTGGTCCATAACGGCGTCGCCGCCCATCGCGAGGCGGTCGAGGCGCTGGTCGCGATGCGCAAGGCCGGCGTCAGTGTGGTGCTGGTGACCAATGCGCCGCGCCCGCGCGCCGAGATCAAACGCCAGCTCGACGGGTTTGGCGTGCCGGCCGAGGCTTACGACGCCATCGTCACCTCGGGCGATGTCTGCCGGGGCCTGATCCGGGCGCGGGCCGGCCAGCCCGTCTACATGCTCGGCCCCGACCGCGACCTGCCGCTCATCGCCGGCCTCGACGCGCCGCGCGTCGCGCCGGACGAGGCGGCTTACGTGCTCTGCACCGGCCTGTTCGACGACGAGACCGAGACAGCGCAAACCTATGCCGGGCTCCTGTCCGGCTTCGCTGCGCGCAAGCTCGAGCTGATCTGCGCCAATCCTGATCTCGTGGTCGAGCGCGGCGGGCGCATCGTGCCCTGCGCCGGCTCGCTCGCTTTGGCCTATGAGCAGCTTGGCGGTGTGGCGATCTATGCCGGCAAGCCGCATGCGCCGATCTACGCGGCGGCGCTGGCGCTGGGCGAGGAGGCGCGCGGCGCGGCGATCGACCGCGCCCGCATCTGCGGCGTCGGCGACGCCATCCGCACCGACATCGCCGGGGCCAACGCTTTTGGGGCGGCGAGCGTCATGGTGCTGGCGGGCATCCACGCGCAGGATCTGATGGAAGCGGACTGGGACCAGCGCCACAGCTGGTTCGCGGACCAGCTCCACAGGCCGGACTACGCGCTGCCGCATCTGGTTTGGTGAGGCTCCAGCCCTCGCCAGCCACCCCTCCGCCCTCATCCTGAGGAGCCGCGAAGCGGCGTCTCGAAGGATAGTCCAGCGAACTCTGGAGCATCCTTCGAGACGAAGCCTTCGGCTTCTCCTCAGGATGAGGGCTTCGGGTTGAATTGAGCAGATGTCAGGCGGCAGCGGACTTTTGTCCGTGAGCACCGGAAGCGGAGAGCGCCGCGTCAGACGGCCGCCGGAGTAGCGCTCCCGGATGCGTTCAGGTGGCGCAGACCGACTCGATCTTCGACTTCAGCGTCTGCGCGTTGAACGGCTTGACGATGTAGTTGTTCACGCCGGCCTTCTTGGCGGCGATGACGTTCTCGGTTTTGGATTCGGCGGTGACGATGATGAAGGGCGTATCCGAGAGCTTTTCTTCCTCGCGGACGCGGCGCAGCAGCTCGAAGCCCGTCATCGGCTCCATGTTCCAGTCGGAGATCACGAGGCCGTATTTCTTGTCGCGCATCTTCTCGATCGCGGCGGAACCGTCGGAGGCGTCGTCGACATTCTCGAAACCGAGCTGCTTCAGCAGGTTGCGGATGATCCGGACCATCGTCTGGTAGTCGTCGACCACGAGGATCGGCATGGATGGGTCGAGAGCCATGATGGTGCTCCAAAACGTCGCGGATAGATGCAGGGCAAACCTGCGCGACGCGGCCTTCGCAAGGCAGCGTCCATAGATCAACCGTCTTAGACCAGCGGCGTTTCAAAGCCGTTAATTGAAAGCCCGAGTGACGCAGGGACACAAGGCGACATACGCCGGAAGGGCGCGCCGTTCCAAAGTCCAATGGCGCGGATGGCGGGCGCGTGAGAGGCTTATCCAAATCCAATCGACGCGTTATGGCGCCCTCGGGCCCCGTTTCGCCAGCCCGGCCGGGAACGATGACGAAGACGCTCTATCAGGTCCATGCTTTCGAGGATCTGGCGCTCGGCCAGAGCGAAAGCCTGATGCGCACGGTGATGGAGCGCGACGTCTCGCTCTTCGCCGACCTCTCGGGCGACGCCAACCCGATCCATCTCTGCGACCGCTACGCCGCCAGCACCCGCTTCGGCCAGCGCATCGCCCATGGCATGCTGACCGCAAGCCTGGTCTCGGCGCTTCTCGGTACAAGGCTGCCGGGCCCGGGCGCGGTCTATCTCTCGCAGACGCTGACCTTTCTCGCGCCGGTGAAGATCGGCGATGTCGTCACCGCGCGCGTCGAGGTGGTCGAACTCGTGGCCGAGCGTCGCCGCGCCCGCCTGTTCTGCGAATGCCTCGTCGATGGCAAGGCGGTGCTGGAAGGCGAGGCCTGGGTCGCCCTGCCGCCGTCGCGCCCGGCTTGACGCGTCCGGCGGCTTGAGGCCAAACAGCGCCGCGCGGGGCTGAAGCCCCGGCATTCCGGACGCTGAGCCACGATGACATCCCCCGCTGACGCGATTTCGGCCGCGCCACACACCGCCTTCGTGATCGACCTCGCCAAGCCCGTGCCCGCTGATCTGCGCGGCGCGGTGATCGCGCTCGGCAATTTCGACGGCGTCCATCGCGGCCATGCCGAACTGGCGCGGGAGACGGTCGAACTGGGCGAGCAACTGGGCCGCAGGCCGGCGGCGCTGACCTTCGAGCCGCATCCGCGCAGCGTCTTTCGGCCCGACCAGCCGGTGTTCCGGCTCACGCCGCCGGCGATCAAGACCGAGCTTCTGGCCTCGGTCGGCTTAGCCACCACCTTCATCCTCCCGTTCGACCGCGACATCGCCGCAATCGAGGCGAAAGCCTTCATCGACGATCTGCTGCTTGGCAAGCTCGGCGCGGCCGGCCTCGTCTGCGGCTATGATTTCCACTTCGGCAAGGGCAGGGCGGGTTCGCCCGAGATGCTGCAGGCCCAGTGCGAGGCGGAAGGCGTGCCCGTCGTGATCGTGCCGCCCTTCGCCTTTGCGGGCGAGCCGGTCTCCTCGACTCTGGTGCGGAATGCGCTCGGGCAGGGCGACGTCGCCCGCGCCGCCGATCTGCTCGGCCGGCCCTGGTTCGTGCGCGGAGCCGTCGTCCATGGCGAAAAGCGCGGCCGCGACCTCGGCTATCCGACCGCCAACATGCATCTGCCCCGCGACTGCAAGCTGCGCTACGGCGTCTATGCGGTCCGCATCAGGATCGAAGGCATCTGGCATGACGGCGTCGCGAGCTTCGGCAGCCGCCCGACCTTCGACGACGGCGCGGCGAAGCTCGAAACCTTCGTCTTCGACTTTTCCGGCGATCTCTATGGCCGGCAGGTCGATGTCGCGCTCATTGCCTGGCTGCGGGCCGAGGCGAAGTTCGAGACGCTCGACGCCCTGATCGTGCAGATGGACGCCGACAGCGCCGCTGCGCGCGACATTCTCGGTCGTACGCCGCCCTTCCTTCCGTAAGCCGTGTTTGTTAGAGCACAGTGGAATTTTGCAACAACGCGCCGTCGTCCCGGGCGACCAAAGGGAGACCCGGGATCCATTCCGGAACGGTTCAGGAATGGGTCCCGGGTCTTCGCTTCGCTCCGCCCGGGACGACTCGGTTGTTTCTGGAACAGAAAACGTGGTCTAGAAGCTGTCGATGATCATGCTCCGAGCCATCCGCAAAAGCTCGCCCCGGCGAATTACGGGCCCGGCCGCCGCCTCGCGCTGACAGCAGCGCGGGCGCCAGCGCAGGCCGGGACGACATAAAGCCTTTCCCCATTTCATCACGGACCAGCGCCGCGCCACCGCAGATGGCCCGCTTGGTCCATTGCCCGAGCCGGACGACATGACCGACAAGCCAGCCGACGCCATCGACTATTCCCAGACGCTGTTCCTGCCGCAGACCGAGTTTCCGATGCGGGCCGGCCTGCCGCAGCGCGAGCCGGAACTGCTCGCCCGCTGGGCCAGGATCGACCTCTACCGCAAGCTGCGCGAGGCGGCACAGGGCCGCGACCGCTTCATCCTGCATGACGGCCCGCCCTATGCGAACGGCAACATCCATATCGGCCATGCGCTGAACAAGGTGCTGAAAGACCTCGTCACGCGCTCGCAGCAGATGCTCGGCTTCGATTCCAACTATGTGCCGGGCTGGGACTGCCACGGCCTGCCGATCGAGTGGAAGATCGAGGAGCAGTACCGCGCCAAGGGGCTGAACAAGGACGACGTGCCGGTCGTCGAATTCCGCAAGGAATGCCGCGCCTTCGCCGAGCACTGGGTCGGCGTCCAGCGCGAGGAATTCAAGCGGCTCGGCGTCGAGGGCGACTGGGCCGACCCCTATCTGACCATGGCCTTCGTGGCCGAGGCGCAGATCGCCCGCGAGATCATGAAATTCGCCGAGACCGGCCAGCTCTATCGCGGCTCCAAGCCGGTGATGTGGTCGGTGGTCGAGAAGACCGCGCTGGCCGAGGCCGAGGTCGAATACGAGGAGCATGTCAGCGACACGGTGTTCGTGGCGTTTCCTGTTTGCCCGATCAATTACATGGCTCCGATGGTTTCCCGCGATTCGCCTGGAACGCTAACGCCAGACCGTGTTTTGGAACGCCAAAAACTTGAGGGCTCCTCAATCGTCATCTGGACGACGACGCCCTGGACGATCCCCGGCAACCGCGCGATCTCGTTCCACAATAAGATCGCCTATGGCCTGTATCGCGTTACCTCGGCACCCGAGCAGAACTGGGCCAAGGTCGGTGCGACCTATATCCTCGCCAAGAATCTCGCCGATAGCGTCTTCAAGGCGGCCAAGGTCGAGGCCTTTGAGCTCGTCATGGACGTGCCGGCCGGCCAGCTCGCCGGCCTGACCTGCGCCCACCCGCTGCGCGGCCACGGCTACGATTTCGACGTTCCCCTCCTCGACGGCGACCATGTCACCGACGAGGCCGGCACCGGCTTCGTCCACACCGCGCCCGGCCATGGCCGTGAGGATTTCGACATCTGGATGGCGAACGGCCGCCAGTTGCAGGCGCGCGGCATCGAGACGCATATCCCCTACACCGTCGATGCCGATGGCCGCTTCACCAAAGACGCGCCGGGCTTCGAGGGCGCGCAGGTCATCACCGACAAGGGTGAAAAGGGCGACGCCAACGAGGCCGTCATCAAGGCGCTCGCCGCGTCCGGCAATCTCGTCGCGCGCGGGCGGCTGAAGCACCAGTATCCCCATAGCTGGCGCTCGAAGAAGCCGGTGATCTTCCGCAACACGCCGCAATGGTTCATCGCCATGGACAAGCCGATCGGCGGCGAGGGCGGCGCGGCGTCCGCCGAAGACCCGGCTCCCACTGCCGGCGGCAACGTCGACACCCTGCGCAACCGCGCGCTGAAGGCGATCAAGGACACCCAATGGGTGCCGGCCGCAGGCGAGAACCGCATCAACGGCATGATCGCCAACCGGCCCGACTGGGTGGTGTCGCGTCAGCGCGCCTGGGGCGTGCCGATCACCGTCTTCGTCGAGAAGGAGACCGGCGCGATCCTGGTCGATGCGAGGGTGAATGCCGCCATCGCCGAGGCCTTCGAGGCGGAAGGGGCCGACGCCTGGTTCACCGACACCGACGGCGCGCGCTTCCTCGCCCCATTCGGCTACGACCCGGCGCTGTACGAGCGCGTCACCGACGTGCTCGACGTCTGGTTCGATTCAGGCTCGACCCACGCCTTCACGCTGGAAAAGCGGCCGGACCTGCGCGCCCGCCGGCGCGGCGACGGCGGCAACGACCGGGTGATGTATCTCGAAGGCTCCGACCAGCATCGCGGCTGGTTCCACTCCTCGCTGCTCGAAAGCTGCGGCACGCGCGGCCGCGCCCCTTACGACATCGTGCTGACGCACGGCTTCTGCCTCGACGAGAAGGGCGAGAAGATGTCGAAGTCGAAGGGCAACGTCACCGCCCCGCAGGACATCATCAAGGATTCGGGCGCCGACATCCTGCGCCTCTGGGTCGCCGCGGCCGACTATTCCGACGATCTGCGCATCGGCAAGGAGATCCTCAAGACCTTCGTCGAGACCTACCGCAAGCTGCGCAACACCACGCGCTGGATGCTCGGCACGCTTGCCCATTTCAGCGAGGACATCCGCGTCGCGGAGACGCAGACCATGCCGGAGCTGGAGCGGTTGATGCTGCACCGGCTGGCCGAACTCGGCCCGCAGGTCGAGGAGGCTTACTCAACTTATGATTACAAGAAGGTCGTGAACCTGCTCTCGCAGTTCATGAACACCGAGCTTTCGGCCTTCTATTTCGACATCCGCAAGGACGCGCTCTATTGCGAACCCTTGTCGAGCCATGTCCGCAAGAGCGCGCTGACGGTGGTCGATCACCTTTTCTCCTGCCTCGCCACCTGGCTCGCGCCGATCCTGGTCTTCACCACGGAAGAGGCCTGGCTCGAGCGTTATCCTGAAGCGAAGAGCCTCGACGGCTCGGTCCATCTCGAACTCTTCGCCAAGACTCCGCAAGCCTGGCTCGATCCCGAACTCGCCGAGCGCTGGGCCAAGATCCGCAAGGTTCGCCGCGTCGTCACCGGCGCGCTGGAGCTGGAGCGCGCCGCCAAGCGGCTGGGCTCGTCGCTGGAAGCGGCGCCCGAGGTCTTCGTCAGCGATCCCGACCTGTTCGCGGCGCTGTCGGGGGCCGATCTCGCCGAGATCAGCATCACCTCGACGATTCTGGTGCGGAACGGCGAAGGCCCGGCCGAGGCCTTCCGCCTGCCGGACGTGCCCGGCGTCGCGGTCGTGCCGGCGCGCGCCGGCGGCGTGAAATGCGCCCGCTCGTGGAAGTATTTCGATCCCGCCAGCGCCGATCCGGCCTATCCCGCGGTGACGCCGCGCGACGCCAGGGCGCTGCGCGAACTGGGAGCGCGCGCCTGATGACGCCTGCCCGCCGCCTCGGCCTCGCCATCGTGCTCGCCGTCTTCGCGCTCGATCAGGCGAGCAAGCTCTGGCTGCTGTTTTCGGTCGGGCTGGCCGAGAACGGCCCCTTCGCCGTGCTGCCTTTCATGGACATCGTGCTGGCCTGGAACCGGGGCATCTCCTACGGCCTGTTCCAGCAATACAGCGCGGTCGGGCGCTGGGGGCTGGTCGTGATCTCGTTCGTCGCGGCAATCTGGCTCGGGCGCTGGATGTGGCGGGAGCCGCGCGTGCTGACGGTCGTCGCGCTGGCGCTGATCATCGGCGGCGCGCTCGGCAACGGCGTCGATCGCGCCGTCTATGGCGCGGTCGTCGACTTCGTCCACCTGCATTGGGGCCGCTTCAGCTGGTACATCTTCAATGTCGCCGATGCGGCCATCGTTGTCGGGGTCGCCGCGCTCCTGTATGAATCGTTCCGTCCGGCTGCTAAGGCTGCGAGCTGAAAAACGGACTTCGCCATCGTTTCGCCGCGCGAATGCGGTTGAGACGCAGGCTAAGGATCGTCCAAGGGAGATAATCAGATGGCCCATCGCGCTTCGCGTCTTCTGCTCGCCGGCGGCCTGCTGCTCGCGGCGTCGCCGGCCTTCGCCCAGGAAGGCATGCTGTTCAAGAACCTGATGGAAGGCGTCATCGGCAAGCGCGGCGGCGAGGACATCGAATATCGCGAGCGTCCGCCTTTGGTCGTGCCGCCCGGTTCCGCTCTGCCGCGACCGCAGGAGCCCGCCAGCGCCCGCACCGCCTCCTGGCCCAACGATCCCGACGTCGCCCGCCGCCGGGAAGCGGCCAAAAACAGGATCCTGCCCTTCACCGAAAGCGAGAAGACGCGCAACAACGCCTGGCTGAACCAGACCGAACTGCGTCGCGGCCCGGCGCCGCGCGCCACCGGCCGCCCGGTCGTGGTCGAAGAACTCAGCAACTCCAACAACCAGATCGAGCCGATCCGCCGCGCCAAGGAAGAAGCCGCCCGCCGCGGCCATGAGGATCTGGCGCAGCTCAACTACGGCTCCGAACCGCCACGCCGCCTGCTCTCCGAGCCGCCGGTCGGCTATCGCCGTCCTGCAGGCTCCGCCCCCGTCGGCCCCGGCCAGGGCGGGCCGCAGGAGGACAAGCAGGCGGTCGGCCAGCGCGAGTTCCTGCTCGGCACCGTGCCGCTGCAATAAGGATTTCGGCTTCGCGGCTCCGGCGCGCCCTTGCCCTCTGGCACGGGCGCGCCGTCAGCCTATGTCGCAGGCCGCGGCTCTGCACGGTCTCGACCTCGCAGGGGGTCAACCCTCAACGACGCGCCGGTTCCGGCGCGTCCATCATCAGGAGACGGCCGAAGGTGAACATGCATTCGCGTCCGAGTCAGGCCGCCCAGCCCGTGGGATCCTTCCGGCTGGAGAACGGGCTGGCCGTCGTCGTCGTTCCCGACAGGCGCGCTCCCGTCGTCACCCATATGGTCTGGTATCGCAACGGCTCGGCCGACGATCCGGCCGGCAAGTCCGGCATCGCCCATTTCCTCGAGCATCTGATGTTCAAGGGCACCGCCAAATGGCCGGCTGGCGAATTCTCCAAGATCGTCGCCGGCTTCGGCGGTCAGGAGAACGCCTTCACCTCCTTCGACTACACCGCCTATTTCCAGCGCGTGCCCAAGCAGCATCTCGGCGCGATGATGGACTACGAGGCCGACCGGATGACGGGGCTCGCCTTCGAGGAAAGCGTCGTGGCGCCCGAGCGCGACGTGGTGCTCGAAGAGCGCAAGATGCGCGTCGATTCCGACCCGGCCGCCCAGCTCGGCGAGGAGTTCTCCTCGGCGCTGTTCGTGCATCATCCCTATGGCACGCCGATCATCGGCTGGGAGCACGAGATCGAAGGGCTCGATCGGCAGGACGCCTTCGCCTATTACCAGCGCTTCTACACGCCCGAGAACGCGATCCTCGTGGTCGCCGGCGACACCGATGCCGCCGAGGTGCGCGCGCTCGCGCAGGCGAGCTATGGCGCCATTCCCTCGCGTGGCGAGACGCCCCAGCGCAAGCGCCCGGCCGAGCCCGATCCGCGCGCCGCGCGCCGCGTCGCACTGAACGACCCGCGCGTGCACCAGCCCTCGCTGCGGCGCGGCTGGCTGACGCCGACCTATACCGCCGGCGAGCGGACTGAGGTCTTCGCGCTGGAGATCGCCGCCGAGATCCTCGGCGGCGGCACCACCGCGCGGCTCTATCGCAGCCTCTGCGTCGAGCAGGAGCTTGCGGCCGGAGCGAGCGCCTATTTCATGGGCTCGATGGTCGACCGCGCCGCCTTCCAGCTCTCGGTCAGCCCGCGCCCGGGCGTCGGGATGGATGCGCTGGAGGCCGGGCTCGATGCTGCTCTGGCGCTCTTTCTGGCCGACGGCCCGAGCGAGGTCGAGCTCACGCGGGCCAAGACGCGGCTGATCGCCGAGACGATCTTCGCCCGCGACAGCCAGTCCTCGCTGGCGCGCACCTTCGGGGCGTCGCTCGCTGTCGGCGAGGCCGTCGAGGACGTGCTGGCCTGGCCGGACCGGATCGAGACCGTCACCCGCGACGCCGTCGTCGAGGCCGTGCGGCGCTATCTGAGGCCCGACCGTTCGGTCACCGGCCTGCTGCTGCCGGCGGCCTGATCTGACTCAAGCCTGCCTCTCAACCTTTGCGGGGCGGTCATGATCGCCGCCGACGGGAACTGCACATGCGGGAACTGCTCATGAACGCGCCGATCGCCACCCCCACCCTTGTCGCCGGCCCCTCCGTCACCGTGCAGAAAGTGCGCGGCTCCTGCGGGGTCGAGGCCTGGCTGGTCGAGGAGCACAGCCTGCCGCTGATCGCGCTGGATTTCGCCTTCGACGGCGGTGCGACGCGCGATCCCGACAATTCAGCCGGCAGCGCCTATCTCGTCTCCGGCCTGCTCGACGAGGGCGCCGGCGATCTCGACGCCGAAGCCTTCCAGGGCCGCATGGCCGATCACGCCATCAATCTCGGCTTCGAGGCGCGGCGCGACGATTTCCACGGCCATCTCCAGACGCTCTCGCGCCATCGCGACACCGCCTTCGACCTGCTGGCCCTGGCGCTGCAGAAGCCGCGCTTCGACGCCGACGCCGTCGCGCGGGTGAAGTCGCAGGTCGTCGCCGGCCTGCAGCGTCAGGCCCAGAACCCCGACACGCTCTGCCGCAACGCGCTCTATGCCACCGCCTTCCCCGGCCACGCCTATGGTCGCCCCGAGAAGGGCGATGTCGACAGCGTCTCGCGGCTTGAGGCCGACGGCCTCAGGGGGCTCTCGCGCGAACTCCTGTCGCGTGCCGGCCTCAAGCTCGTCGTGGTCGGCGACATCACGGCCGGCGAACTGGCCCAGCGCATCGACGCGATCTTCGGCGCGCTGCCGGAGGGATCGCCGCGCCGGCTGCCATCCGAGCCGCTGCCGATCCATGGTCTGGGCGAAACGCAGGTCATCGACCTCGACGTGCCGCAGACCGTGCTGCGCTTCGTCGCGCCCGGGCCGATGCGCAACGATCCCGAGTTCATCTCAGCCAGCGTGCTCAACCACATCCTCGGCGGCTCGGCCTTCACCTCACGCCTGTTCATGGAGGTGCGCGAGAAGCGCGGCCTGGCTTACGGCGTTTCCTCCAGCCTGCTGCCGATGCGCGAGAGCGCCATGGTGGTCGGCGGCACCTCGACCCGCAACGACCGCGTCGCCGAATCGCTTGCCGTGATCCGCGAGGAGATGACCAAGCTCGCCGAGGATGGTCCCAGCGAGCACGAGGTCGAGGAGGCCAAGCGCTACATCATCGGCTCCTACCCTCTGCGCTTCGACACCTCCCCCAAGATCGCCAGCGAATTGCTCGGCCTGGCCGTCTACGGCTTCGAGCCGGACTTCTTGACCGAGCGCAACCGGCTCTTCGCCGAGGTGACTCTCGCCGACGTCAAGCGCGTGGCCAAGCGCCTGTTCGGCGATCCGCGGCTGCTGGTGCAGGCGGTGGGCCGCCCGGTCGGGCTGGTGTGACAGCTTGCGGCTGTGCCGACTTATGGACGAAACTCTCCGTCATCCCGGACAAGCGGCGTAGCCGCACCGCTCCGGGGTCCATCCTGGGGCTAGGACGTTGCTCGATGATGGATCCCGGAGCCCCGCTTCGCTGCGTCCGGGATGACGGCGTTGTTCTGGAATTGAATTCAACCCTTCGCAGGCAGGCTCTCCATGCTCCAGCAAAGCTACGATCTCGCGCTTGAATCCGGCGTCGGCACAGGCGGCATTCCCGACGCCGCCTTCGAGCAGGCGCTGGCCGATCTTGCTCCCGCGCTGGCCCGGCTGAAGGCGCAAGCCGGAGACGGCTCGCTGCCGCTGCTCGGCTTGGCCTCCGACACCGCCGATCTGCCGCCGGTCCAGGCCGCCGCCTCACGTTTGAAGGATGGCGCGACCGACATCCTCGTCCTCGGCACCGGCGGCTCCTCGCTCGGCGGCCAGACGCTGGCGCAGCTTGCGGACTACGGCATCACCGGCCTGTCGCGCTTTGCACCCGAGCCACGCGTGCATTTCATCGACAATCTCGACCCCGACACCTATCAGCGCCTGCTCGCCAAACTGCCCCTGAAGACGACGAAATTCGTCGCGATCTCGAAATCCGGCGGCACCGGCGAGACCCTGCTCCAGAGCATCGCCGCCATCACCGCGATGCGCGCGGCCGGCATGAGCGACGCCGAGATCGGCGAGCGCTTCCAGGGCCTGTCGGAGCCGGCGATCCCCGGCAAGCTGCACCCGCTGCGGGCGCTGCTGGAGCCGTTCGGTGTGCCCTTCCTCGAGCACCACACCGGCGTCGGCGGGCGTTATTCCGTGCTGAGCAATTGCGGTCTGCTCCCGGCCGCAACGCTGGGCCTCGATATCGAGGCGTTCCGGTCCGGCGCGGCCAGGGCGCTCGCCCCCGTGCTCGCCGGCCAAAGCGTGCGCGAGACTCCGGCGGCACTCGGCGCGGCGCTTCATCTCGCCGCGATGCGCTCGGGAAAAGGCATCGCCGTGCTGATGCCCTATGCCGACAAGCTCAGCCTGCTGACGCGCTGGTGGGTCCAGCTCTGGGCCGAGAGCCTGGGCAAGGACGGACAGGGCACGCAGCCCGTCTCTGCGCTCGGCCCGGTCGATCAGCATTCGCAGCAGCAGCTCTATCTCGCCGGACCCAAGGACAAGTTCTTCACGGTCATCACCGTCGGAGCCAAGGGCAAGGGGCCTGCCGTCGACGCAAAACTCGCCGGCCAGATCGGCCAGCAGGATTTCGCGGGCAAGACCATCGGCGATCTGGTGGCTGCGCAGGGCGTCGCAATGATCGACACCTTCGCCAGGAACGGCTGCGCGGTGCGCCGCTTCCATCTCGACGAAATCGACGAGACGATTCACGGCGAGGTGCTGATGCATTTCATGCTGGAGACGATCCTGACCGGCTACGCCATGGGCGTCGATCCCTTCGACCAGCCGGCGGTGGAGGAGGCAAAACTCCTCGCCAAGCGCTATCTTGCCGAGGGGCGCAGCTAGCGGTTCGCGCCGACTGATGAAGGGAAGACGATCGCCCTCTCCGTCATGGTCGGGCTTGTCCCGACCATCCACGTCTTCCTCCGTCGAGCGCTACGCCCAAGACGTGGGTGCTCGCCACAAGGGCGAGCATGACGGAGAGAGCGGGCTGCCGGCGAATGAACCATCAGGCCACACAATGACCGTCCGCCGCCTCGATCCCGTCCTCGTCGACCGCATCGCTGCCGGCGAGGTCATCGAGCGCCCGGCTGCGGCCGTGAAGGAGCTGGTCGAGAACGCGATCGACGCCGGCGCG
>JBKJSB010000245.1:0-4707 GCA_046593015.1 Allobosea sp. | reverse complement strand
TCTCGTAGTTCAGCAGCGAGTCGTTCGCCTTCGAGTTGGCGTCGGTGTCGCTCTCGTTCATCTTGGTGCGAATGGCGATGCGCCACTCCGTCGCCTTGATGGTGTAGGCCATGTAGGTCGTCACCATCACGACCAGGACGACGACATAGAGCCAGTCGAAGATCGCCAGCAGCACGGCGATGATCAGCACGACCTCGACGATGACCGGGACGAGCTGGTTCAGGCCGAGCCGGACCATCTCCTCGATGCCGTTGCGGCCGCGCTCCAGCACACGGGTCAGCCCACCGGTCTTGCGCTCGAGATGGAAGCGCAGCGAGAGATGGTGGAGATGGCCGAAGGTCTGGAGCGCGAGCTTGCGCACCGCATGCATGAAGACCGGCGCGAAAAGTGCGTCGCGGAGCTGGATGAAGGCAGCCGAACCGACGCGGGCCAGTCCGTAGATCACGGTCAGCGCCAGCGGCGCGCCGACGAGCCAGGGCAGCCAGTTCTGCAAGGAGGACGGCGTGTTGGCGAGCGCATCCGTCGCCCATTTGAAGGCGAAGGGCACGCCCATCAGCACGACGCGGCCGGCGACCAACAAAGCAAAGGCGAGCACGACGCGCCGGCGCAGGTCGGCGCGGTCATCGGGCCAGAGATAGGGCCAGAGCGCGCGGAAGGTCGCGATGAAGCCGGAGCCCGGCTGGAGCGCGGCGAAGGTCGGCGCCGGGGACGGCGCGGCAGGCGGGGACATTTTGAAACGATTCCAGGTTGGGCTGCCGATATAGGCGCATTCGCGCGCGAATGCATGCGGCGCGTGGCGGCTGGACGAGGCTCGCCGGGACATATCTCAAATTGCCTTGTTCTCGTCCCAAGCGCGGTGTCAGATGCCGCCGAGGGCCGAAAAGGCCCGTATTTTGGGGAAAAGATCACGATGCGAGTTCAACGCGTTACCGCCGCCGCCCTCGTCGCGGCATCGGCCGCCCTCGTGCTGGCCACCGGCCCCGCCGAAGCCCAGCGCTCCGCCAGGCCCCCGGCGCAGGTCACGGTGACCAACGCCCGCAGCGTGCCGCTGACCGGCTTCGAGATCGCCACCACGGGCGAGCAGCCGCGTCTCGTCGCCAAACTGGCCAAGCCGCTGGCGCCGGGCAAGAGCATCGCGCTGAAGCTGAACCGGCCGGCCGGCTGCAGCTACTACATACTGGCCAAATTCGGCGACGAGGTCGAAAGCGACAGCGAGGGCATGGACCTCTGCGCCGACAAGGTCATCCGCCTGACGGAGTAGTTTTCGCGTGATTGCGAGGGCGCGGCGTCAGGCCGTCGCGCCCTCGCGCATCAGCTTGTAGATGATCGAGTCGGTCAGCGCCTGGAACGAGGCGTCGATGATGTTGGCGCTGACGCCGACCGTGGTCCAGCGCTCGCCCGTCTCGTCGGCGGATTCGATCAGCACGCGGGTGACGGCGTCGGTCCCGCCCTGGAAGATGCGGACCTTGTAATCGACCAGCCGCAGGCCCTCGATCAGCGACTGGTATTTGCCCAGATCCTTGCGCAGCGCCACATCGAGCGCATTGACCGGGCCGGCCGCGCCCTCGGCCGCCGAGATCAGCACCTCGTCGCCGACCTTCACCTTCACGATCGCCTCCGAAAAGGTGACGAGTTCGCCGATGGCGTTGTAGCGGCGCTCGACATTGACCTTGAAGCGCTCGACCTCGAAATACTCCGGCACTTCGCGCAGGATGCGCCTGACCAGCAGGTAGAAGGAGGCGTCGGCGCCCTCGAAGGCGTAGCCTTGCGCCTCCTTCTCCTTGAGTTCCTCCAGCACGCGCCCGAGCCGGGGGTCGTCGCGGCCGAGCGTGACGCCGATACGCTCCAGCTCTGCGACGAGGTTCGACTTGCCGCCCTGATCGGAGACCAGCACCTTTCGGACATTGCCCGTCGCCTCGGGCGGGACATGCTCATAGGTGCGCGGGTCCTTCAGCACGGCCGACGCATGGATGCCGGCCTTGGTCGCGAAGGCGGACGCGCCGACGAAGGGCGCATGGCGGTTGGGCGCGCGGTTCAGCATCTCGTCGAGCGCGCGCGAGACATGGGTCAGATCGCCGAGCTGCCTGTCGTCCACGCCGATCGTGAAGCGCTCGCGGTAGCGCTCTTTCAGCTTCAGCGCGCCGATCAGCGTGACGAGATTGGCGTTGCCGCAGCGCTCGCCGAGCCCGTTCAGCGTGCCCTGGATCTGGCGCGCGCCGGCCTCGACCGCAGCCAGCGAATTGGCGACGGCGCAGCCGCAATCGTCATGGGCGTGGATTCCGAGGTTCTCGCCGGGGATGGATTTCGCGACCTCGGCGACGATTGTCCCGAGCTCGTCGGGGAGCGTGCCGCCATTGGTGTCGCAGAGCACGATCCAGCGCGCGCCGGAATCGAAGGCGGCCCTCGCGCAGGCCAGCGCATAATCCGGGTTGGCCTTGAATCCGTCGAAGAAATGCTCGCAATCCAGCATCACCTCGCGGCCGGCGGCCTTCGCGGCTGCGACGCTCTCAGCGATGCCGGCGAGGTTGTCCTCCAGCGAGATCTCCAGCGCGACATGGACGTGGTAGTCCCAGCTCTTCGCCACGAAGACGATGGCGTCGGCGTCGGCGTCGAGCAGCGCCTTGAGGCCCGGATCGTTGGCCGCCGAGCGCCCTGCCCGCTTGGTCATGCCGAAAGCGGCGAATCTCGCCTTCTTGGTCGGTTTCTGCGCGAAAAACGCCGTGTCGAGCGGGTTGGCCCCCGGGTAGCCGCCCTCGACATAATCGATGCCGAGCCGGTCCAGCATGCCGGCGACCGCGCGCTTGTCGTCGACCGAGAAATCGACGCCTGTGGTCTGCGCGCCGTCGCGCAAAGTGGTGTCGAAGAGGTGGATGCGGGCGGCTGTCACCGCCTGCGGCCCAGCTTGAAGCGCAGCAGGCGCGGCATCACCATCGCCAGCATGACGAGCTTGATGGCGACGGACAGCGTGCCGGCGGGGCGGATGCGTGGGGTCATGGGGTGTCGTCGCTCTTGTTTTTGATCAACGCGGCGCATGCCGCTAGGAATTCACGGGTATCGGAATGGCGTCGCGTCGCGCCGCTTGCAGCAGATCGGCAAACCGATCATCGGGCGCGTTGCCCACCCATTGCGCGTTCGTGAACGCCCAAGGCTGCATCATCACACCTGACTCGGTCAGAGCATCGAAGCCGAGATCGACCAGCCTCATCTTTTCGGCAAGCACGCTGGCCTCGAAGTCGGCAACGACGATAGCCAGATCGACGTCGCTGTCGGGCCGATGGTCGCCGCGCGCGCGGCTGCCAAACAGGAACATTCCAACGAGACGCGGGCCATAAGCCCCGGCTACGGCTGCCGCATAGTCCACGACCGCCTGCGCGACCGCAGCATCGCTTGGAGGCGCGAGCAGTTCGTCGAGATCGCTCATCGCTTCACCTCCCAGATCGTGGTCGGCTGGCCGTCCGCGTCCTTGCCGTCCTTGAGCTGGATGCCCATGGCGGCGAGTTCGTCGCGGATGCGGTCGGACTCGGCGAAGTTTTTGGCGCGGCGGGCGTCGAGGCGGGCGGAGATGAGGGCTTCGACCCGAGCGTCGAACACATCGTCCGTAGCCATCTTGAAGGTAAGAACCTGATCGTCCGCGTCCCATGCATGACGTCGCAAGCCAAGAAAGTCCGCCGTCCCGGCAAGAATCGATGCGGCCTTGCCGTTACCACCCTTTGCCTCGCGGGCGATCGCATGAAGAGCCGCCATTGCCTTGGCCGTATTGAGATCATCAGAGAGTGCGTCGATGACTTCTGAACTAATCTCAGTAGGCGCGTCGGCAGGGTGGTTCGAGATGTATCGAACCAGAGGTTCCCATCCCCTAATCGTCGCCTCAGCCTCCTCCAGCGCCTTCACCGTCCAATCAATCGGCTGGCGATAATGCGTCTTCAGCATCGCGAGCCGCAGCACCTCGCCGGGCCACCGCCGCCCGCCAAAGCTCTCCGTCTCCAGCAGTTCATTGATCGTGACGAAGTTGCCGAGGCTCTTTGACATCTTCTCGCCCTCGACCTGCAGGAAGCCGTTATGCATCCAGTAGTTCGCCATGCGCGCGGAGCCGTCCGCGCTCCCGAAGGCGCAGCAGGACTGGGCGATTTCGTTCTCGTGGTGCGGGAAGACCAGGTCGATGCCGCCGCCATGGATGTCGAAGACGTTCTTGCCCGGATCGTCGCAGGCGAGCCCGCCGCCAAAGGGGGCAAGCAGTGTCGCCATCGACATGGCAGAGCACTCGATGTGCCAGCCCGGGCGGCCGGGACGCGTGATGCCCTCGGGCGCGCCATGCGGCCAGTCCCAGCCGGGATCGACGCCGTCGCGGCTCGGCTTCCAGAGCACGAAATCCATCGGGTCGCGCTTGTAGGGCGCGACATCGACGCGCGCGCCGGCGATCATCTCGTCGAGCGGGCGGCGCGCCAGCGTGCCGTAGCCCGGCGCGCTTTTCAGATGCGCGACCGCCGGGACATGGAACAGCACATGCTCCTCGGCCACATAGGCCACGCCGCGCGCGATCAGGCGATGGATGATCGCTTGCATCTCCGCGATGTGGCCGGTGGCGCGCGGCTCGGCGTCCGGCGGCAGATTGCCCAGCGCCGCAATGTCCCGATGGAACTGCGCCGTCGTGCTCTCCGTGACCTTGCCGATCGCCTCGTTGAGCGGCAGGCCCGGAAAATCACGGGC
>JBKJSB010000229.1:0-3208 GCA_046593015.1 Allobosea sp. | reverse complement strand
TATATCCGCGGCTTCGATTCGAAGGGCCTGCCGATCCGCGACGGGTCGGATATCCGTGTCGGCGACACCGTGACGGTGAAGCGCGCTGGGGATGTGATTCCGCGCGTGCAATCGGTGGATCTGTCGAAGCGCTCGGCGGATTCAAAGCCTTATGTCTTCCCGACGGCATGCCCGATCTGCGGTTCGGACGCGGTGCGCGAGCATAATCCGCGCTCGGGCAAGGAAGATGCGGTGCGGCGCTGCACCGGCGGGTTGATCTGCGCGGCCCAAGCCGTCGAGCGGCTGAAGCATTTCGTCTCGCGCGACGCGCTCGACATCGACGGGCTCGGCGACAGGCAGATCGAATTCTTCCATGCCGATCCGGATCTGCCCGTGAAGGAACCGGCCGAGATTTTTACGCTGGCAGAGCGTGACAGGGCCAATTTCAAGAAGCTCAAGGACAAGGAGGGTTTCGGCGCGCAGAGCGTGGCCAAGCTCTTCGCCGCGATCGAGGATCGCCGGACGCCACCGCTCAACCGCTTCGTCTTCGGGCTCGGCATCCGCCATATCGGCGAGACCAATGCGCGGCTGCTCGCGCGGCATTACGGCTCGTTCGAGGCCTTGCAGGCGGCCGTGATCGCGGCGGGCGATCCGGATGCGCCCGAGCGCCAGGAACTGGACGCCATCGACGGCGTCGGCCCGACCGTGGTCGAGGCGCTGCTGCAGTTCTTCGCCGAGGCCCACAATCAGGAGATGCTTCAGCGATTGCTGGCGCAGGTGACGCCACAGCCGCTGGAGGCGGTCGCCTCCGTCAGCCCCGTCGCCGGCAAGATCGTCGTCTTCACCGGCGCGCTGGAGCAGATGACCCGTGACGAGGCCAAGGCCATGGCCGAGCGGCTGGGGGCCAAGGTCGCGGGTTCGGTCTCGTCGAAGACCGACCTGCTGGTGGCGGGTCCGGGCGCGGGGTCGAAGCTGAAGGACGCCGCGAAGCATGGCGTGCAGGTGATCGACGAGGCGGGGTGGTTCGACTTGGTGGGCGGCTCACCTTCTCCTCTTGGGGGAGAAGGTGGCAGCGCGTAGCGCTGACGGATGAGGGCCGCGCCGAGGCGCGGTCTTCCATTACGCTCACCCAGTCTTCCCTCATCCGACCGGCTTCGCCGGGCCACCTTTTCCCGCAAGGGGAGAAGGAAAAACCTGATCCGCCCCATCACTTTTCTTCAAGACACACGCAGACCGGCATCGCATATCCTCGCTCCATGGATGCAATCACCCAGAGCGAGACACTCAGGCTTGAGCCGCTTGCCGCCGGCGAGCGGGCCAAGCTGTTTCCGGCCGCCCGCTTCGACGGGCTGGACTGCCTGGCCGCGACATTTCACAGCCATTCTTACGCGCCCCACCGGCATGAGAGCTTCGTGATCGGCGCGATCGAGGCCGGCTGCGAGACTTTTCGCGTGCGCGGCGTCCGCCATTATGCGCGGCCGGGGCAGATCGCCTTCGTCAATCCGCTCGAAACTCATGACGGCGAGCCCCATGGCGCGGGCTACAGCTATCGCATGACCTATCCGGAGGCCGGGCTTCTGCGCGAGGTGGCAGGCTCGCTGGCCGGGCGCGAGACCGACGCGACGCCGTTCTTCCCGGAGCCGCTGGTCGAGGATGGCGAGGGCGCGGCGATGTTCTCCGCCGCCCATCGCGTCATCGAGCATGGTCGCGATGCGTTTGCCGGCGAGGAGACGCTGCTGCGCTTCTATGCGCGCTGCCTTTCGCGGCACGCGCTCTGGCCGGTTGCGGCGCTCGGGCGCGAGGCGGGACCTGTCGCGCTCGCCCGCGCGATCGTCGAGGAGCGCTTCGAGGAGGATCTGTCGCTGGCCGATCTGTCGCGCCTCACCGGACTGCCGCGCCATCACCTGATACGGGCCTTCCGCTCTGAGACCGGGCTGACGCCGCATGCCTATCTCGTCGATGTCCGCATCCGCCGGGCGCGCGAAAGACTGCGGGCCGGAGACACGCCGGGCGACGTCGCCGCCGCCACCGGCTTCTGCGACCAGGCCCATCTGACGCGCGCCTTCAAGGCGCGCCACGGCGTGACGCCGGGCGCATTCCGCTCAGCCCATCTCTCCTGAGCGCGCGCGTCATGCCGTCATCCTTCGACGATGCCCGGATGGGCCTGGCCGACATCTGGCCCGCCATGCTCGCCGCCGTGCCGGTCGCGCTTTTGTTCGGGGCGCTCGCCGCCGCCAAGGGCCTGTCGCCGCTGGAGGTGGCGCTGATGAGCGCGCTCGTCTTCGCCGGCGGGGCGCAGTTCGCCGCGGTCGAGCTCTGGGCGACGCCTGCGCCGATCGGGGCGCTGGTCTTCTCGACGCTGCTGATCAATGCGCGCCATGTGCTGATGAGCGCATCGCTCGTACCTAAGCTGCAGGGCTTTTCGCTGGGGCAGCGGCTCGGCGGCCTGTACTACATGGCCGACGAGAACTGGGCGCTGGCCGAAAGGCGGGCGCGCACGCACCGCCTGACGCCGGCTTACTGGTTCGCGATGACCGTGCCTTTCGTGCTCTGCTTCGTCAGCGTCGCGACATTGGGCTCGCTGATCGGGGCCGCGCTCGGCGATCCGCGCCGCTTCGGGGCCGATTTCGCCTTCACGGCGATCTTCATCGCGCTCGTCGCCGCCTTCTGGAAGGGCCGCGTCACGGCCTGGACGGTGGCGGCCGCAGGCCTCGCCTCGGCTGCGACCTACAAGCTCGCCGGGCCGCCCTGGCATGTGCTGGCAGGCGCTCTGTGCGGGCTTGCGGCCGCGTGGTGGGCTTCGGGGCGCGAGCATGCGAGCGTCGGCGAGGCACAGGCATGAGCTTCGACACGCTCAATCTGATCGCCATCCTCGGCATGGCGCTCGTCACCTATGCGACGCGGGCCGCGGGGCTGGCGCTCGCTGGGCGGCTTGACCTGTCGCCGCGCGCACAGGCCGCCTTCGACGCGATTCCGCCAGCCGTGCTGATCGCGGTCATTGCACCGAGCGCGCTGGCGACCGGTTGGGCCGAGACGGGCGCGGCCGCGATCACCGCGCTGGCCGCGACGCGGCTGCCGGTCCTGGGTGTGGTGGCGGTCGGTGTGGTCGCGGTGGTGGCGTTGCGGGCGGCTGTGTAGCGCCGCCCTCCCTTCTCCCACAAGGGGGGAAGGGAAGCGCGCGGCGCCTCACAACGGCAAACACGCCTTCTCCAGCCAGCCCTTTGCCTCG
>JBKJSB010000127.1:0-6655 GCA_046593015.1 Allobosea sp. | reverse complement strand
CAACGCCAGCCCCGCATCCACCGTGAGCTTCAGCGCCGCGACGAAGAGCAGCCCGTAGCACCAGAGGAACAGCGTCTTCTGGTCGAGTTTGTCATGCACGATCCGCCCGAGCCAGATGCCGAGCGGCACCGCCGGGGCCAGCGCCAGCGCGCTCCACAGTGCATCGGGGTTCTTCAGTCCGAGCAGCAGATAGGGCGGCAGCTTCAGCCAGTTGGCGAGCGTGAACAGCGCGATCGTGGTGCCGACCAGCAGGTTCTTGGGCAGGCCGCGCCCGAGCAGATACATCGCCACCGGCGGGCCGCCGGCATGGGCGACGAAGGTGGTGAAGCCCGACGCCGTGCCCGCCAGCAGCGCCAGCGGGGGAGAGACCGGCCGCGAGCCCGGCGCGGCGAGCCTGCCTTTCAGGAACCATTGCAGCGTGAAGGCGAGCGTCGTCAGGCCGATCACCAGCGTGACGATGCGCGGATCGACGCGCACGAAGACGAGGTAGCCGATGCCAATGCCGGCGACGAGGCCGGGCAGGAGCCAGACAAGATCGGGCTTCGAGCGTGTCTCGCTGCCGAAGCGCTGCAGCGCCATGATGTCCATCAGCGAGACCAGCATGGCGACGATGATCGCCGCATCGAGCGGCTTCACCACGAAGGCGAGCAGCGGAATGCCGAGGATGGCGAGCCCGCCGCCAAAGGCGCTCTTGCCGATCGCGATGACGAGGATCGTCGTCCAGCCGACGAGATAGAACAGCGGATCCACTGGCATCAGGAGATCGTGCCGGCCTCTTTGCGGCGGCGCGCTTGGAAAACCGCCGGCATGCCGCTACGCCAGTCTCCGGCCCTGTCTCCGGCGCGCGCCTGAGTCGCGAGGCTTCCATATCGCCGCGACCGAGCCGACATGACCGTTCTCGTGCCCTTCGTCATCAATGCCGGGCTGAACTTCGTCCTCGGACTGCTCATCGCGTATTATCTCGGACCGGCCGCGTTCGGCCGCTACGCCATAGGCGCGGCGATCATCGTTCTGGTCAATACGGCGCTGCTCGACTGGGTCAGGCTCTCGGCGGTGCGCTTCTATTCGCTGACGACGCGCGAGACCCAGCCCGAGATCCGCGCCACGCTCGATCTGCTGGTCGCCGGCATCAGCATCTCGCTGGCCGCGCTTCTCGTCGCGGCGGTTGCGGTCGGCGTCGATTTCAGGCTGCCGGCGATGCTGCTCTCGGCCGCCGTTCTGGCGGGCATCGGGGCCGGCCTGTTCGACTATCATGGCGCGATCGCCCGCGCCCGCTTCCTCGACGCCGCCTATGCGCGGCTGATCATCGTCAAGAACCTGATGGCGCTGGTGCTGATGGTCGGCGGCGCCTGGCTGACGCGCGATCCGACGGTGGTGCTGTTTGGCGGGCTTGTCAGCGTCGCGGTTGCGCTGCTGGCGGTGCGCCGTGCGCTGGCCGATGCGCCGCTCTCGATCCGCGCCGCGCGCAAGGACGTGGCGTGGATGTTCTTCGTCTATGCGCTGCCGCTCGTCGCTGGCAACGCGATCTATTCGCTGATCCCGCTGCTGAACCGCTCGCTGCTCGCCAGCGCCCATGGCTATGCCGAGGCGGGCTATTTCTCGCTCGCCTCCGACATGGGCCTGCGACTGTTCGGCGCGCTCGGCGCGACGCTGGAGATCGTGCTGCTGCGCGAGATCATCCGCCTCGACGAGACGCGCGGACGCCTCGCCGCCGAAAAGAAGATCGCGAAGAACATCGTCGTCGTGCTGGCGGTGACGCTGCCCGTCGCCGTCGGCCTCTGGCTGGCGCTGCCGGCCTTCGACCGGCTGATCGTGCCGGCGAGCTTCCAGGGCCGCTTTGCCGCCTATATGGCCATCCTGCTGCCGGGCTTCGCCGCGATCGCGATTTTTCAGGCTGCGCTCTATCCGGTCTTCCTGATCGGCAAGCGCACCGGCATCGCCACGCTGGTCGCCCTGCTCGGGCTCGCCGTCAATGTCGCCGTCGTCGCCGCGCTGGCGCTTGGCGGCGAGCCGCGCGGCTACGCGGTCGCGCAGAGTGCGGGCTTCCTGACCGTGCTGGCCGTCACCGCCATCGCCGCATTGCGAGCCCTGCCGCAATGGCCGCCCATGCGCGATTGCGGTCTGGTCCTGCTCGCCTGCGCCGTCATGGCGGCGGCGATCTGGCCGCTGCGGGATACGCTCGCCGCGCCCGTCGAGCTCGCGCTCCAAATCGCGATCGGCGGGCTGGTCTATCTCGCGATCGTCTGGTTCGGCGATGTCGCCCGCATGCGCACCGGCCTGATGCTATGGTGGGCGATGCGCAAGAGCAGACGAGCCGGAGCGAAACCGACATGAGCGCGACACCGATCAGGATGAGCCTTGCCGCGCTTGCCGCCTGCGCGGCCGGCCCCGCAATGGCGCAGACCGCCGACCAGCTTGTCGGTCGCTGGGGGCTGGCCGCCTATTTCCGCGACGCCGACGCCGCCAGCGTCAAGGCTGCGGCGATGCGCCAGTGCGGCGCGCCCTACATCATCGGAAAGGGCCCCGGCGGCGGCGTCATGCTGCACCGGCCCGACGAGAGCCGCACCAGCGAGCATGTCGTGAAGTCGTCCTTGCTCGGCAAAAGCTATATCGGCCCGGCAGGCGAGGCCGGCGGGTCGAAGGACCGCGAGATCGTCTCCTTCGACGGCGCGACGCTGGTGCTGCGCTGGGTCGACGAGAGCGTCGCCAGCCGCTACGGCACGATGGTCTTCGTCAAGTGCAGGCGCTGACAGGCGATAACGGCGACAACCTTTCGTTCACCCTGTCCGTTGCCGATCCGCTAAGGTTAATTCGCTGAATTCTTGGGATTAATCGACCTGCGCCCGCATCACGGCTAACGATTCACCATTCCTTTTAAGGACGGTGCTCAGGCTCTTTCGCAGGTTGATGTCGAGAGAGTTTGCGTCATGCGTTCAGTCCGCTTCCTGACCTTCACCGCGCTTGCGGGCGCGCTTGCGTTCACCGGGTCCGCCGCCGCGCAGAGCTTCGGCCAGCCCATGCGCCACGACCCCTTCACCACCGGCTCGACGCCGGCGCGCGGCGGCAATTATGGCGGCGGCTTCATCGAGATGCTGATGACCGGCCGCGATCCCGGCCAGCAGGCGCGCGGGGCTGCGGTCTATAACCGCCCGGGCGGGCAGGGCGCCTATGGCCAGCGCAGCCACGCCCCGGCCGGCTATGGCGCCGATCCCTTCGCGCCGGCCCCCGGGCAGCGTGTTCCGGGCCGCCGCATGGCGGCGCTTGGCGAGCCGGTCGAGGCGCAGCGCCCCATCGAGCGCGTGATCGACCCGCGCTTCCACAAGCAGGAGGTCGCCTATGACGGCAGGCACGCGCCGGGCACGATCATCATCGACACGCCGCGCCGCTTCCTGTTCCTCGTCCAGCCCGGCGGGCGGGCGCTGCGTTACGGAATCGGCGTCGGCCGCCCCGGCTTCGAATGGGCCGGCATGAAATCGGTCACCCGCAAGGCCGAGTGGCCGAACTGGACGCCGCCGCCGGAGATGCTGAAGCGCCGGCCCGATTTGCCGCGTTTCATGACGGGCGGCCCCGACAACCCGATGGGTGCGCGCGCCCTATATCTCGGCTCGTCGCTCTATCGCATCCACGGCACCAACGAGCCCCACACGATCGGGCAGGCGGTGTCCTCGGGCTGCATTCGCATGACCAATGACGACGTCACCGACCTCTACGAGCGCGTCCGCGTCGGCGCGAAGGTGCTGGTGATCTGACGCAGGGGCTTCTGGTCTGAATTCAAGCTTGGGCCAGCAAAAAGCCCGCCCGGCGCGAGCCGGGCGGGCTGTCGTCATTCTCTGGGCCTGTCGTCAGGCCCAGCTGTCGTCGTCGCCGCCGCCGAAGCTGGAGCCGTCATCGTATCCGGCGTCCTGCGGCGCGTCGTAACCCGCGTTCTGATAGTTCGCCTCGTTGGACGAGCCGTCATCATAGTTCGTGTTGTCGCTCGCAGTCTGCGTGTTGCCCGCCCCGTCCGCCGGAGCCGAGCCGCTGCTCGCCGCTTCCGCCGGCTTGGCTTCGCCAGCCTTGCCGCCGCTGAAGGCGTTGGTCAGGACGCTGCCGAGCATCATGCCGCCGGCGACGCCGGCCGCCGTCGTCAGGGCGCTCGCCATGAAGCCGCCGCGCGCGGGCGGCTGCTGCTGCGGCTGGCCGCCCCAGGGGCCGGGCTGCTGCGGGGCTGCGCCCATGCCTTGCTGCGGCATGCCCTGATGAGGACTGCCGCCCTGCATCGGAGCTGCCTGCATCGCGCCGTTCTGCGGTGCGTTCCAGGCCGAGGATGGCTGGCCGGGCGCGCGCTGCGGAAACGACGGCACGGCGCCGGCGCGTGGCGCAGGCTCGGACGGGCGTCCGCCGCCGAAGATGCCCGACAGGAATCCGCCCGACTGGGCCGGCGCGCTCTGCTGGCGATCCTGCAGATCGCGCAGCTGCGCTTGCAGGTCCTCGACCTGCGCCTGCAGGTTGGTCAGCGCGGTCTCCTGGACATAGACGGCCTGCGCCATGGCGTAGGGCGCATAGGGCTGCTCGCGCAGGCGGTCCGCGATGTAATGTTCAGCCTCGGGGTCGCGGGGCTGGTTGGCCGCCTGACGAAGGCGGTCGAAAATCCCGGCGATCACGTCGCGTTCTTGCGGCGTCATCGTCATCTCCTCTCACTGTTGGGCAGCGCGGCTGCGCGGCCGAGTGGAAGGTGGTGTGGGGCTGTGACGGTATCAAGGCGTTTCTATCGGACCCGAAAGAACTAATCCGCCCGGGCTTGCACACGCGATGCGGTGGAAACTCCGGGATAAGCGCCTCCTGTTTTGGCGCAATCGCCACAAACGCAAAACCCTCCGTCACGGACTGCGTGACGGAGGGCTTCGATGTGTTGCCTTAGCGAGAGGCCAATGCCGGCTGCAATAGCGCCGCTGCGTCAGATGCTGTCGTCGGGCAGCGGGATCGCGCCGTCTTCCTCGGGATCGGGCGTCAGCAGGGTGCGGCGGTTCAGCACCACGACGGTCGTCCCCGTCGGCACGCGGCTGTGCAGGTCGATGATGTCCTGGTTGAACATCCGGATGCAGCCGCTGGAGACCGACTTGCCGATCGACCACGGCTCCGATGTGCCATGGATGCGGTAAAGCGTGTCGCGGTTGCCCTGATAGAGATAGAGCGCGCGGGCGCCGAGCGGATTGTCGAGCCCGGCCGCCATGCCGCCGGCCCAGGGGCCGTTCTTTTCGGGATCCCGCGCGACCATCGCGGCGGTCGGCGTCCAGCGCGGCCATTCGGCCTTGCGCGCGACGGTCGCCCGGCCGCGCCAGGACATGCCCTGCTTGCCGACGCCGATGCCGTAGCGGATCGCGCGGCCGCCCTCGCGGACGAGATAAAGGAAGCGGTTGTCGGTATCGACCACGATCGTGCCCGGGGCCTCGCGCGTCGGATAGGAGACCTCCTGCCGCAGGAAGCGCTCGTCCACCTCCGACAGATCGGTCGCCGGCAGCGGAAAGGTCTCGTCCGGCTGCTCGCCATACATGGCGAGATACTGCGCGCTGACGCCCGGCGGCGTCGCCACCTCATAGGGTTGCGGCTGCGCGCTGACGCAGGCGGCAAGCGCGAGCGGCATCAGCAGGACGGCGAGCCGCCGCAGCAGACGCGGGAAGAGGGAAGGGGCTCGAACGGTGGTCGCGGGGGACATGAAGTTTGGCTCTGCTGATTTTGATCTTGCGTACGGGCGGATAACGACAGGACAGGCTTCAGGTTCCCTGGAAGACCAAGTTCTTAGAAGCACTGCACCATCACGTTCAAGGCGCGCCGCATGGCGGCGGGGTGAACAGGTCGTGGCGAAACAAAGGCGGATACGATCTGTGGCCGATAGGCAACAAATTCCGCGGAGCCGCGTCTTCGTCCGCGTCCGTCATGCAGCCTTGGCCGCTCCGATCATCGTCGCGGCGATATCGGCGTAGAGCGTCGTCCACGCGCGTTCGACCGCCGGGGTGAAACCATCCCCCAGCGAGGTCCGCAACGTCCAGATCAACGCCGCGCCGACATGGTCGTAATGGCCCGGCTCGACATGGTAGGCGCGGTGCCCGCGGCCGAGCTTCTCCAGCAGGATCGTCAGCCCGTCGCGATCGTTCAGCGTGGCGATGGCGACCAGCAGCGTCTCCATCAGCTTCGCGCCCTGGGCCTTGATGTCGCTCTTGAACAAGGGACGCATCTCCGGCGCGATCTCGAAGAGCCGGTCGTAGAAAAGTTTCGCCGTCTCGGCCTTGCGCCTGTGCAGATGGGCGAAGCTCTCACGGATCAGCGCGATGTCGTTTTCCGTCATTGACCGCTCCCATGCGCCGTCGCTGGCCGGGGCTCGTCACGTCATGATCTGTTGTCGATTGCGTGCTCGATCCCGTTCGGCCCGCGACGTCGCAAGACTATATCATCTGACCGAACGACAGAAGGCGAAGTTGCCGGGCGCTTTGCGCTATCCGGCTGAATCGTAAACGGTTTCAATCACAGTGCGTGGCAGGACGCGCGCCGCAAGTCTGTCGCGCTCAGGTCTGAGTGCCCGACTCAAAACTCTACGAGGGATAGCAGTACCTTGCGAGGCGGCGGGTCAGGAGCCTGAGGTTTGCGACGAGGATCCAGGCCTCGGCGCTGGCGATGG
>JBKJSB010000286.1:0-2836 GCA_046593015.1 Allobosea sp. | reverse complement strand
GTTGGGGTGGGGGGCGGTCCGACCGGGTAGACCTTCAATGATCTCTGGCTTACCCGGTCGTTCGGCCCCCCAATCCTTAGCCCTTCCCCACCGCAAGCGGGGGGAAGGGGACAGAGGGCGCTTACTTCAGGAGCTTGAGCACCTCGGCGCGCAGCTCGCTATAGCCGAGCTTCTCGTAGACGCCGCTGGTCGCGTCGATAAAGGGCTTCTTGTCCACCTCGACGATGGTCATGCCGTTCTTCTTCATCGTCTCCTCGAAGCCGGCGAGGGATTCCTCGGTCAGCTTGGAGGCGAAGTCGCCCGCCGCCAGCGATTCCTCACGCAGGATCGTCTGCAGCTCGGGCGCGAGCTTGTCGAACCAGCCGGCGCTGGTGACGATGCCGGTGATCAGGTTGAAATGGCTCGTCTTCGTGACGGTCTTGGCGACCTCGTAGAGCTTGGAGCCGACGGTGGCGGGGTGCTGCGCCTCGACGGCGTCGATCACCTTCTGCTGCATGGCGGGATAGACCTCGCCCCAGCCCATCGGCGTCGGCGTCGCGCCCATGGCGCGGATCGTCTCCATCCAGACCGGCGCGCCCGGCGTGCGCATGCGAACGCCCGCGAGGTCGGCCGGCACCTTGACCGGCTTGTTGGTGATCAGATGGCGGTCGCCCTGCCACCAGTTGAAGGAGAGCACCTGATGGCCCGACGTCGCCTTGAGCTTGGCGACCCAGGTCTCGAACAGCGGCGAGGTCACGACCTTGCGGATGCCCTGGAAACCGTCGGCGAGATAGGGTGCGCTCAGCACACCGAACTCCTTGACGAAGACGGCAAGCCGACCGCCATCGACGACCACGGCGACATTGGCGCCGGCGCGGGCCTGCTCCAGCACGTCCTCATCCTTGCCGAGCTGCGAGCCCGGGAAGATGCGGATGGTGAGCTGGTTCTTCGAGCGTTCGGCGACGCGGTCGCGCATCCGCTCCAGCCCCTTGTAGATCGGATCGTCGCGCGTGAGCGCGGTGTTGACGTTGAGCTGCTGCTGCGCGCTCGCCGTCAGCGGCAGCGCGACCGCGGATGCAAAGCCGAGCGCCAGAACGCAAAGGTGGCGTCTTGCCAGAGTGAACATCTGCTATCCTCCCGATTGGCGCTCGCACGTCTCTGTGACGCTTGAAGTATGGCACCATACCGGTATGATAGCTCAGCTTTCGAGGAACGCAAGACGTCATGACACCGCCTGCCGCCAGCGCCGCCGCCCTGAAGATCGCCGACCCGATCGTGCCCCAGATCATCCAGCGCCTGCGCCAGGCGATCATCGAGATGCAGTTGCGGCCGGGCGAGGGGCTGTCGGAGAAGGAAGTCGCGCTGCGCTACGGCGTCAGTCGCCAGCCGGTGCGCGAGGCGTTCATCAAGCTCGCCGAACAGGGCCTGCTGCAGGTGCTGCCGAGCCGGGGCACCTATGTCGTCAAGATTTCGGTGCGCGAGGTGCTGAATGCCCGCTTCGTGCGCGAGGCGATCGAATGCGCGCTGGTCCGCACGGCGGCGGGGCTGATCGACGATGATGGCGTCGGCCGGATCGAGCGCCTGATCGCCGCGCAGAAGGCGGCCGCCAGCGCGGGCGATTTCAGCCGCTTCTATGCGCTGGACGAGGCCTTCCACCGCGCCATCGCCGATTGCGTCGAATGCGACTATGCGATGCGCGTGGTCGAGAGCGCCCGCGCCCAGACCGACCGCGTGCGCTATCTCAGCCTGCCCGAGGCCTCGCCGCTGGCCCTGCTGATCAGCCAGCACGAGGCGATCCTCGCCGGCCTGCGCGCCCGCGATCCGGAGCAGGCGGAAGCCGCGATGCGCGTCCATTTGCGTGAAATCTTCAGCGCCCTGCCGAGGCTGGCGGAGCGCTTCCCGGATCTGTTCGACACCACGAGCGCGCCGGCTCACGCACTCTGAGGCTCGGCGACGCGCCTACTGCACCGCGCCGGAGAGAAATTCGACCGCGGCCGCCACCCCGCCCGCGCCATGCGGGATCGCCTTCGCCTGCAGCGCCATCTCGACCGCGCCGAGCGCGCCCAGCACCATCGGCGCGTTGACATGGCCCATATGGGCGATGCGGAAGGCTTTTCCGCCGAGATCGCCGATGCCGAGCCCCAAAGTCACGCCGCAGACATCGCGGCAGAAATCGGTGATCGCAGTCGTCTCGACGCCCTTAACGAGGATCGGCGTCACGGAGGCCGCGCGCTGCGACGGCTCGACGATGTTGAAGGACAGCGCCTGGCCCTCCGACCATTTCGCCACCGCCGCATGGGTTGCGCCCGCGAGCAGGGCATGGCGCGTCCAGACGGCGTCCAGCCCTTCCTCCAGGATCATGTCGAGCGCCGCGCGCAGGCCGAAGAGCAGGTGCTCCGGGGCCGTGCCGCAATGCTTCATGTAAGCCAGCGTGTTCATCCGGGACGACCAGTCCCAGTACAGCGTCTTCATCGTCGCGGTCTTGTGGGCTGCGAGCGCCTTGTCGTTGGCGGCGACGAAAGCCAGCCCCGGCGAGGTCATCAGCCCCTTCTGCGAGGCCGACATCGCGACATCGACGCCCCAGGCATCCATCTCGAAGCGCATGCAGCCGACCGAGGCGACGCCGTCGACCATGAACAGGGCCGGGTGGGCGGCGGCGTCGATGGCGCGGCGCACGGCGCGCACGTCGTTGACGACGCCTGAGGCCGTGTCGATCTGCACCATCAGCACGGCCTTGATCTCATGGCTGGCGTCGGCCCGCAGCCGCGCCTCGACGGCGGCCGGATCGACAGCCGCCCGCCAGGTTCCGGGCAGCACCTCGACATCGGCGCCCATGAAGCGGGCCATCTCGCCCCAG
>JBKJSB010000044.1:0-7408 GCA_046593015.1 Allobosea sp. | reverse complement strand
CTGCCCCAAACCGTCCTTTCGTCGACGCCGCTGTCGTCGTGGCGCTCCCGTGGAGAACCTGGCCCATAGTGCCTCCCTCCATTCCATGGAAAAAATCGCACCATCAAAGCCCGGGATCAAACACCTAGCGCGCCAGGAAATGCGTCAGCTTGACGTTGAGATAATCCTGGATGGCCTGACGGCCGCCTTCGCGGCCCATGCCGGAGTGGTTGATCCCGCCGAATGGCGCCTCGGCATGGGCGATCATGAAGGTGTTGACGCCGACCATGCCGGCGCTGAGTCCGGCGCTGAGCGCCTCGGCATATAGCTGGCTGCCGGTGAAGCCATAGGCGGCCAGGCCATAGGGGGTCGCGTTCGCCCGTGCGATCGCGTCGTCGAAGTCGCGGAAAGTGGCGATCGGCGCCAGCGGGCCGAAGGGTTCGTCGCGCATGATGCGGGCTTCGTCCGGCACGTCGGCAAAGACCGTCGGCTCGAAATAGAACCCCTTGTTGCGGCCGGCCGGGCGCCGTCCGCCGGTGAGACGACGCGCGCCCGAGCTTTCCGTCTCGGCTGAGAGCGCCTCGACACGGTCGCGCTGGCTGCGGAGCGTCAGCGGACCCATCGTCGTCGCCCGGTCCTGGCTGTCGCCCAGCACGAGCGCCTCGGCTGCCTTGACCATGCCGCTGGCGAAGCGCTCGGCCAGGCTCTCATGCACATAGAAGCGGTTGGGCGCGATACAGACCTGGCCCGCATTGCGGAACTTGAACAGCGCACACAGCGCAGCCGCATTGTCGACATCGGCATCCTCGCAGATCACGACGGGCGCGTGACCGCCGAGTTCCATCGAGCAGCGCTTGACGGTCTTGGCCGCCTCGGCGAGCAGCATCTGGCCCACCCGCGTGGAGCCGGTGAGTGAGATCTTGCGCACCTCCTCGGCCGCCATCAGAGCAGGCGTGATTGTCTCGGCGGGGCCAAACAGCATCTGGACGACGCCGGCCGGCGCGCCGCCTGCGACGCAAGCCTGCGCGATCAGGGTCGAGGTCAGCGGTGTCTGCTCGGACGGGCGGCAGATGATCGGACAGCCGGCGGCAAGCGCCGGAGCGATCTTGCGGGCCAGCAGGTTGATCGGGAAGTTCCAGGCCGTGAAGGCAGCTACGATGCCGACAGGCTCCAGCGCGGTCGCCAGACGGCCTCCCTGACGCGAGGGGATCGTCTCGCCGAAAAGGCGCTCGGCCTCGCCGGCAAACCAGTCGAACTGTTCGATCGCGATCAACACCTCGCCTTCGGATTGGGCGATCGGCCGGCCGATCTCATGCGACAGCGCGCTCGCCAGCGCGCTTTTGCGCGCCTCCATGGCCCGGGCGATGCCGCGCAAGACCTTGGCCCGCTCCCAGCCATGCACCTTCGACCAGGTTTTTAGCGCGGCGCGCGCATGGTGGAGCGCCTCCGTAACCTCCTCTGCGCCAGCGCGCGGGGCCGTCCAGAGCAACTCCTCGGTGCAGGGATTGCAGACGGAGAAGGGAGCCAGCGTGGTCGCCGACCGGAACTCGCCCCCGATCAGGAGCTTGGGCGTGAGATCAGACATGACGTCCTCTGGTTCATTCATTTCGAGTCAGCGCAAGCGCGGGCGATGATGTGAAGGGTGTTCGGTCACTGGCTCGCCGTGACGCCGCCATCGACATAGACGACCTGCCCGGTCATGTAGCTTCCGGCCGGCGCTGCGAATGTGATGACCTGACCGACGACCTCCACGGGATCGCCGATCCGCCCGAGCGGGTTGCGGTCGAGGATGAAGTCGCGGAAGCCGGCGCGTTCGAGATGGGGCCGGATGCGCTCGGACTGGATGAAGGTCGGCGCGACGCCGTTCACGGTGATGTTGTGCTCGGCGAGCTCCATCGCATGCTGCTTGACCAGCATGACGAGACCGCCCTTGGTGGCGCAGTAGGCCGAATAGCCGCGATTGCGCAGCGCAAGTTGCGAGCGCACCGAAAGCAGGTGGATCTGGCGGCCGCCCGTGCCCTGCGCGATCTGGTGGCGCGCCACCGCCTGGCCCAGGAACATCGCCGATTTCAGATTGATCCGGTAGACGTCGTCGAAGGTCTCCTCGTCGACGTCGAGCAGCGCCTGTTCACGCTGGATGCCGACGCAGTTGATCAGCACGTCGATGCCGCCGAGCGCCTCGACCACACGCTCCGTGACCTCAGCGATCGCGGTTGGCCGGCTTGCGTCGAGTTCGAAGCCGAACGTATCGACACCGACGCAACGGAGCCTATCGGCGAGCGCGGCCGCCTTGTCGCCATTGGGCCCAGCGATGGCGCAATGCGCGCCGCGACGTGTCAGCGCCAGCGCGATGGCCTCGCCGAGCGCGCCATAGCCCCCTGGCAGGAAAACCCGCAAGCCCTTGATGTCGAAGAGCCGATCGACCGCATCGATGTCGATCTGCGGGGTCAGGTTGCGTTCGGGACGGTTCATGCCGCGCGCTCCGTCAGCAGGTTGCCGAGATAGGCGCGGGCCGGCTCATGGCCGAGCAGGCCGGCATAGTCCGGCAAGAGCGTGACGACGCCCTTGTTGACGAAGATGAAGCGCTCGCAGATCTCCTCAAGGATCTCGAGGTGGAAGCGCTCATTGGGATGGACGCAGAGGAAGACCAGTCGGCCCTCGGCCCGCAGCCGCCGGAAGAAATCCAGCATGAAGCCGATATAGCCGTCCTGCGTATGGAATTGCGGTTCGTCGAAGAGATGCACCATCGGGTACTCGCTGCCGGCGCGCTGCATGAAGGCGTTGGGGCGCAGCGACCGGAAATGCCGGACCTGGTAGGACTGGTGGTAGTGGATCGCGAGGCGGTCGCGCTCGTCGGTGCGGACACGGTGGATGTCGTGGCCGCAGACTTCGACCTTGCCCGATGTCGGGCTGTTGGAGCCAGTGATCAGCTCGAACAGGGTCGTCTTGCCGGAGCCGTTGGGACCCATCATCCCGACGATCGCCGGCTCTGCGATGCGGAAATCCGCATCGAGCCGGAAGGTCGGCGTGCGGTCGAGCCGGCCGCGCGTGTAGATCTTCGACAATTGGCTGACGTCCAGCATCACGCTCATGGTCACATCCCGATCAGGCGCTGGCGGGTGGCGATATCGTCGAGCAGGGTGCGAGCCGGTCCCTCATGCATGATCCGGCCGCGATCCATGACGTAGACCCGGTCGGACACTTCGAGCGCGGCGAGCGCGTTCTGCTCGACGATCAGCACCGAGATGCCCTCGGCCTTGAGGCGCCTGACCGTCGCCAGCACGTCCTGGACGATCTTCGGAGCCAAGCCTTGGCTCGGCTCGTCGAGCAGGACGAGGCCGGGCGAGCCGAGCAGCGCGCGCGAGATCGCCACCATCTGCATCTCGCCGCCCGACAGGTTCTCGCATTCGCGCGGCATCAGATGTTCGAGGGCGGAGAAGATCTGCACCACCTCGCTGGTCTGCCAGGAGCGGAATCGCGTCTTGCGCATACCGAGCTGGAGGTTGCGCGCCACCGTCAGCGTCGGAAAGACGCGGCGGTCGTCTGGCACCCAGCCGATCCCCATCGCCGAAATGCGATGTGTCGGCTGGCGCGTGATGTCGCGTCCATCGAAGCCGATCTGCCCGCGCCGCGGCGGCGTCAGCCCCAGGATCGAACGGATCATCGTGGTCTTGCCGGCCCCGTTGGGCCCGAGCAGAGAGACGACCTCGCCTTCGCCGACCCGCAGCGAAGCCCCGAACAGGGCCTGCGTCTCGCCATAGAATGTCTCGATGTCGCGGATCTCAAGCATGGGCCGCCTCCGCAAGCGCCGAGCGACGCACCCATTTGTTGTCGCCGAGCTGCGCCGGCGTGCCTTCCGCGATGACCTGGCCCCAGTGGATCACCGAGATCCTGTCGGCGAGCTCGAACAGGAAGCGCATGTCGTGCTCGATCATCACGATCGTGTAGCGCTGGCGCAGCCGCTTCACGAGCAGGGCCAGGCGCCGCGTCGCCTCTGCGCCCAGTCCCGATGTCGGCTCGTCGAGGAACAGGATGCGCGGCTCGGCGGCGAGCGCGACCGCGATCTCCAGCGCGCGGCGGTCGCCATAGCTCAGCGAGGCCGCCTGCTCCCAGGCGCGGCCTGCAAGCCCGACCTGATCGAGCACCGTCAGCGCCTGCTCGATCAGCGCCTTGTCCGAGAAGACGGCCGACATCGCGCGGAGCTGGCGCGCCCGGAAAGCCGGCAGCGCCAGCATGACGTTCTCGATAACCAAGGTGTCGTCGAAGAGGTTCATCAGCTGGAAGGACCGCGACACGCCCATCCGGGCGATTTTCTGCGGCGGCAGGCCCGAGATGCGCTGTCCGTCGAAAACGACCTCGCCGCGATCGGGTTTGTGCTGGCCGGTAAGGACATGGAAGCAGGTCGACTTGCCGGCACCATTGGGGCCCATGATGCCGCTGACCTGCCCGGCCTCGAAGCTGAGCGAAATGTTCTCCAGGACGACGCGCGAGCCGAAACGCTTCTGGATGTTGCGCGCTTCAAAGAGAGCCATCACGCGGCCTCCGTCGCAGGCGTCGCAGACTGCGGGAGCCGCGGGCTGCCCCGTTTCAGACCCTGGAGCATGCCGGCCAGTCCTTCCGGCTTCAGCATGACCATCGCCATGAAGATCAGGCCGTACCAGAGCAGCCAGGTTTCGGTCAGGCCGCCCAGCACGTCCCGGGCGACGAAGTAGAAGACCACGCCGAGCACCGGCCCCCAGAAGCTGACGAGGCCGCCGCCGACCAGCACCATCATCACGACGAGGCCGGACTGATGCAGGCTCATCACATCGGGATAGGCGCTCTGCTGGGCCATGGAGAGAAGGCTGCCGGCAAGGCCCGCAATCATCGCCGAAAGCGTGAAGACGGCCCATTTGAAGCGCCAGACCTCGTAGCCGACGAAGCGCGCGCGGGTCTCGTTCTGCCGGATCGCCTGCAGCACGCGGCCGAAGGGCGAGTTCGCCAGCCGCCAGCCGAGCACGACGACGATCATCAGCAGTGCGGCGGCCAAGTAAAACAGCGCCCGGTTGTCGCTCAGCGCGACCTGCCAGGGTCCAAGCGTCAGGGGCGGCCGCGGAATTCCGAGCAGGCCGTCCTCGCCGCCGGTGACCCGATGCAGCTTCATCGCCAGGAACCAGAAGATCTGGCCGAAGGCGATCGTCAGCAGCGCGTAGTAGATGCCGCGGCGATGGGACAGGAACGCCCCGACAAGCGCGCCGGCGACGCCCGCCGCCAGCACTGCCGCCATGAGGCCGCCCCACAGGCTGACTGCGACATTCTGCTGGAACAGCCCGAAGGCATAGGCGCCGATGCCGAGATAGGCGCCATGGCCGAAGGAGTGCAGGCCGGTATAGCCGAACAGCAGGTTGAAGCCGAGGGCGAAGATGATCCAGATCGCGATCTCGATGCCGAGATACTGATACAGGCCGATCGCAGGCAGCAGGTCGGGCGTCGCCAGCAGCACCGTGGCCAGCGCGATCATCGGCAGCGTGATCCAGGCCGCCGGCCGGGCGGGAATGTCGCAGAGCGAGCTCATGGCGTCAGTTCTCCAGCGCGCTCTTGCGCCCGAGCAGGCCGCGGCTGCGGAAGCCGAGGACTGCGATGAGGAGCAGGTACATCGACATGGTCGCCCAGGCGGGTGCATAGGCGCCGGTGATGCCCATTGCGAGGCCGACCAGCAGAGCCGCGATCACCGCGCCCCAGAAGCTGCCGACGCCGCCGATGACGATGATGAGGAAGGCGGGGATGACGATGTCGACGCCGACATGCGGACGCAGGCCCCAGATCGGCACCATCACCACGCCGGCAAGCCCGGCGAGGCCTGCGCCGAACCCGAAGACCAGCAGTCTCAGCCTGGCGAGATCGTAGCCGAGCGCCCGGACCATCTCGCTGTCATGCGCGCCGGCCTTGATCACGGCCCCGGCCGAGGTGCGCTCCAGGAAGAGCCAGACAGCGGCGATGGCGAGGATGCTGAAGCCCGCGGCGAAAAAGCGGTAGGTCGAGAAGATCATGCCGTTCAGCAGGACCGCGCTGTTGATCGCCTGGGGCAAAGCGAGGTTCTGCTCGCCCGTGCCCCAGACCAGCCGGATCATCTCCTCGACGACAAGGGCTGCGCCGAAGGTCAGAAGCAGGCCGTAAAGCGGTGGCTTGCCATAGGTCGGGCGCAGGCAGAGCTCGAGCAGCATGCCCGCCAACCCGGCGAGCGCCGGCCCGATCGCCAGCGCCAGTACATAGCGCAGGCCGAGCGGCAGGCTCAGCCACCAGGCGCCGAAGGGCGTGCCTGAAAACCAGCTGCCGGCGATCACGGTCAGCGCGAAGTAGGCGCCAAGCGCAAACAACGAGCCATGGGCGAGATTGATCACCTCCATCACGCCCACGATTAAAGTGAAGCCGAGAGCAATCAGCGCGAAGAGCAGGCCCAGCGTCAGGCCGTTGATGAGATGAGGCAGGAGATCGATCATGCGGGTCCGTCCGGGGGCAGCGATGCCGCCATCCGCAGTCGCCGGGCGGCGGCTGCGGATGGCGGGACGGATCAGGCGTCGAAGTTCGGCGTCTGTTCGTAGGTTTCGAGCTTGCAGAGCTTGGCGGAATCGGTGTCGCGGACGTCCTCCGCCTTGGCCTGGCTCAGGATCTCGAAGAGATCGTCCTTCTCCTTCGGCGCCTTGTTGGCCGTGGCGAGATAGATCGTCTGCTGGACCTGATGAGTCTGCGCGTCGATCTGCGCATCGAAATGCTGCATGCGGTCCCTGGCCGAGATCTTGTGACCCTCCAGCGCTTTGATCATGGCGATGTTGTTGGTCGATCCGGCCCGTTCGGCCGCGCCCAGAAGTTCGCGCACCGCCATGTAGCCATTGTAGAAGACGTTGCCGGGGGAGCGCATGGCGGTTTCGGGATACATCGTCTGGTAGCGCTTGACGAAGTCGGCCACACCCGGGAGGTCGAGGCGGTAATACCAGGTCGTGCCGAACACGCCGAAGAGGTTGTCGAGCGGCAGGCCGTAGACGTCGTCCCAGTCCTGCTGGCTGTTGATCCAGGCCGGCTTGTCGCCCATCTTGACCTGCACGACCTGCTGGCGCATCGCCTTCTGGTCGTCGCCGCCGATCGCGGCCGAGACCACGCCGGGCTTCCGCTGCTGGATTTTCAGCAGGGCCGAGGTGAAGTCGCGCGTGCCTTGCGGGATCAGGATTTCTTCCATGACCTTGCCGCCATATTCGGCGAGCAGGACCTTCGTCGCCTTCGCCGTGTCATGGCCCCAGACATAGTCGTTGGTCAGCAGCATCCAGTCCGGCCCGAAGCGCTCGACCGCGCTCTTGACCGCGGCCTTGGCGAAATTCGTGCCGTTGCCGTCGAAGACGAACTTGACGCGGTGGCAGTTCTGGCCGGCCTCGGTCGGCGAGGAGGAATTGGTGTT
>JBKJSB010000030.1:0-7330 GCA_046593015.1 Allobosea sp. | reverse complement strand
CGACGGCCGGCCGTCGAAGATCTGCGCGCCGGAGGTCGTCACGATGGTCAGGTTGCCGCGCGCGTCTTCGCTGGTGCGGATGTCCATATACTGCGACAGCTCGGCGACGATCAGGTCGCGCTGGTCGCGCAGATCGGCGGTGTTGCTGTCGTTCTGGCCCGTGGCGATGCGGCCATTGACCGTGGTCAGCGCATTCAGAAGTTCGTTGACCTGCGTCACCGCGTTGGCGATGCCGGTCTCGGCCTCGGTGCGCAACGTCTGCACGCCAGCCGAAAGCCCGTTCAGCCGCTGCGCAAGCTGCGAGGCGGCGTCCAGCACTGCCGTGCGGTTGGTGTAGGAGGCCGGATCGTTCTGGAGCGCCTGCAGCGCGCTGGTGAACCTGCTGTAGACCGAATCCAGCGCCGTCGAGCTGCCGGGCGCGCCATAGAGCCGGTCGAGGCTGGAGAGCGCGTCGGCCCGCGCGGAGGTGTAGGCCGCGCCCGAGGATTCCTGCCAGAGCTGGCGCTGCACCACCTGGTCGAGCAGGCGCTGCACGGCCGTGCTGTTGGTGCCAACGGAATTCCCGTTGAAGGTGTCGGTGGTCGAGACGGTGCGGCGCACATAGCCGGTCTTGTCGGCGTTGGCGACGTTCTGCGAGATCACGCCGATGCCGATCTGCGTAGCTTGCAGACCGGAAATCGCGGTTCCCAGGGACGAGCTGAGGCCCATCGTCAACTCCTGTCGTTAGTCCGGCCCTTCTGGACCGTGCGTTGCAGGGGCGTGGCGGCGCTCAGCGGATGATGCTGAAGACGTCGCGCAGCATCTCCTGGGCGGTCGTGATGACCTTGGTGTTGGCCGAATAGGCCTGCTGGGTGACGATCATCTTCGAGAATTCGTCGGCGATGTCGGTGTTGGACTGCTCGACATTGCCGCCGATGAGCTGGGACGTTCCCAGGCCGATGATCGGCGCGCCGGATTCGATCGTCTCCTCGAAAGCGCCGCCGTCCAGCCGCTTCAGCGCGTTGCCGGCGTTGAAGCGCGCGACCGACAGCTGCGCCAGCGCCACGACCTGGCCATTGGAGAAGGTGCCGATGACCTGGCCTTCGCCCGAGACCGAGACACGGTCGAGCGTGCCGGCGGTATACCCGTCCTGGCGAATGCTGCGGGCGTCGATCTGGCCGCTGACGTCACCGTTCTGGGTGAGGCCGTTGCCGCCGGTGGTCAGGTTGATGCCGGTGATGGTCGTTCCGGCGATCGTCATGGTCGGGATCGGAATGTTGCCGCCGGCGGGCAGGACGAGCTGGCCGGTGGTGCCGAAGGTGACCGCGGTGTTGGTGTTGCGATAGGCGACCGTCGCGCCGGTCGCACCCGTGTTTTCGGCGACGAAGAGGTTCCAGGTGTCGGTGCCGCCGCCGGCCGTATTGTCGATCTTGGCCCAGCGCAGCTCGACGCTGGTCGCCTTGCCGAGCTGGTCGTAGACGGTCACCGAGCCGCCCGGGATCGACTGGCTCAGGAAGTTGGTCAGGTCGCTGCCGACGACGGTGCCTGTGCCGGTCGGCGTGGCGCGCGGATCGGCGCCCGGATAGTCGGCCGGCGCCTGCAGCAATTCGGAATCGGCGACGGCGGCGTCCGCCTCGTTGGTCTTCGGAAAGGCCGGGATATTGGCGCGATACTCGATCGAGGTCGTCGCCTTGGCCGGAAACTGCTCCTTGGTGATGCGCAACACCTCGGGCTGGGTGCCGACGAGCTGGCCCGTCACTGTGTCGATCTTCAGGCCCTTGAGGTAGTAGCCCGCGCCGTTGACCAAATAGCCGTTGGCGTCGAAATCGAAATCGCCGCGGCGGGTATAGAGGTTCGAATTGGCGAACTGGGTGTTGGAGCCGAGCCCGCTCGCGCGCTGGTCGACGACGAAGAAGCCGTCGCCGTTGATCGCCGCGTTGGAGTCGATCCTGGTGGCCGAGAGGTCGCCCTGGATCGTGTTGGTCGACTGGCTGTAGGCCGCGACCGAACCGGAGATCTGCCGGTTCAGCGCCGAATCCGGCACCAGATCGGCAAAGGTCGTATCGACCCGCTTGAAGCCGGCGGTTCGCGAATTGGCGATGTTGCCGGAGATGTTCTCCAGCGCATAGGACTGCGCCTGGAGACCCGACACCGCCGTCGTCAACGCACTGAAAACACCCATGGGATCCTCGCCTCGACTGGCGGCCGACAAGCCGCGCACAAAAACTCGAAGCCAGTTCTGCACGGCCTGTGCCATGCAAACGGGCGTTTTTTTCCAATCGCTTAGATGGTTTTCAAGGACTTAAGAGACGGTTTCCGCCGGGCAAAATCGCCGCCGTACGGCAAAAACTGCCGGGTCGATCAGGCCTCTGTGGCCTGGCCGCGCCAGGACGTCAGGTCTCCGGCGACGTCGGACAGCGAAGGCGGCTCGCTTTCCACGAAGGGCAGCGGCCGGCATACCGCGATCGCCGCCAACCCGATGCGCGCGGTCAAAAGCCCGTTCAGCACGCCTTCGCCGAGCTTGGCCGAGAGCCTGGCCGCCAGCCCCTGCCCCACCACCTGCTGGATCACGGCGTCGCCGGCCGCGATGCCGCCGGTGACGACGAGATGGCCCAGCACCTGCCGCCCGAGCCGCAGCAGCCCGAGCATGCCCGGCCGCCCGGCATAAATGCCGGCGATCGCCCGCAGCAGCCTGGCGCAGGCGACCAGTACGAAGACGATGTCGATCAGCGCGCGCGGGCTGACCGCCGTCACCAGCGAGACGCGCCGCGCGGCCTGCGCGATCTGCGCCTGTGCGGCGGCGTCGAGGGGGCCGAGCAGGCTGCGCTCGGCGACGCTCAGCACGTCACGGGGAGCGAAGAGCTGCGGCAGCGCTTCGATCAGCGCGGCTCGGCCCTTGGCGGTCTCCGGGCGCGATGCATAGAGCGCCACGAGATCGCCGGCGAGCCCCTTGGCCGCATCGAGCGTGCCGCCGGACAGAGCCTCGGCCGCGCGCAGGCGCAGGGCCTCGACGCGCCGCTCGCGCAGGATATCGGCCACGATGCGGCCGAGCATGACGAGAAGCGCCAGCGCCGCGACGCCGGCGCAGGCCAGCGCCGCATAGCCCAGCGCCGGGTTCTGGCTCATCAGCGAGGCGATGGTGCGCTCCGCCCAGACGCCGGCCGCAAGCGCCAGAAAGCCGGACAGCCCGGCGACGAAGAGTCCGCCCCATGAGAATCGCTTCCGCGCCACGGGCACGACCAACGGCTCGACCGGATCGAGCGGTTCGCTCTCGGGCACGATTGCAAAACCGTCACGAGTTGAAGCGTCGATCGCCGCATCGGGCCTGCCCGGATCGAGCCGGATGGCGCGGGGAGCCTTGCTGTTCACGACCTCGCCTCCCTCATGACAGCCTGTCGCCGATCAGGAATTCCAGCGCACGGTCGAGCCTGATCTGCGGCGGCGGCTGCACCCGCCCGCCGGAATCGGGCGCGACCAGCGGCGGCCGGAAGCGCGGCGCGCGGATCTGCCAGCGCGAAGCCGGATCGAAGATCGCCTCGGGCCGCTCGGGCAGTTCACCCGGATAGATCGCGGCCTCGCTCAAACCATCGAATGTCTCGGGCCCGACGACCTCGCCGGCCTCGGGCACGCCGACGATCGCGGGAAGCTCGTCGCGCCCCTCTTTGATGCGGACCTCGCGCGTCGCGCGCACCGCAGCCAGCGCCATGGTCTCGACCCGCGCGCCGGCCCCTTGCGCCCGCGTCGCGGCGCGCGCGACGAGATGGCCCATCACAGCCGCCAGCCGGTCATGGCTGCTGTGGTGCAGGTGGTCGGCCTTGGTCGCGGCGAACAGCACCCGCTCGATACGCGGCGAAAACAAGCTCGAAAGCCAGGAATTGCGCCCGACCTGAAAGGCCGCCAGCGCCTGGCCCAGCGCGGTTTCGAGATCGGCCAGCGCCGGCGCGCCTGCATCGAGCGCCGCCAGCGCATCGACCAGCACGATCTGCCGGTCGAGACGCGCAAAATGATCACGGAAGAACGGCGTCACTACGACGCGCTTGTAGGCCTCGAAACGCTCCGCCATCAGCGCCGCCAGCGTGCCGGGCGCGACCTGCGCATCCGGCCCGAGATCGAGCGGCGCAAACGTTAGCGCCGGCGAGCCTTCGAGATCGCCGGGCATCAGAAAGCGCCCCGGAGGCGTCACCGCGACGGCCTCCGGATCGGCCCGCAGCCTCCCGAGATAGGATTTGAAGATATCGCTCGCGGCCTCGGCCGCCATCTCGTCGGCGGGTGAGGCCGGATCGCGCAGCGCAAGGTCGGCGAGCCAGGCCGCGGCCGTCCCCCGGCGGTGGGCCTTGCGCGCATCGGTCACCGCCTGCCGCGACCAGGCGATGTAGTCCTGACCGATCAGCGCAAGATCGAGCAGCCACTCGCCGGGATAGTCGACGATGTCGAGCGTCAGCGTCGCCGGCCCCTTGAACCAGCCTTCGGCCCGCTCATAGTCGATCTCGACGCGCAGTTCGGAGATGCGCCGCGTCGAATCGGGCCAGCGCCGCTCGGGACCGGCGAGCGCGGCGCGGTGGGCCTCATAGGGAAAGCGCGGCACCTGCGGATCAGGCTGCGGCACCAGCCGGACCCGCGTGATCCGCCCCTGCGCCGAGGCCTTCAGCACGGGCAGCTTCGCCCCCTCGACCAGATTCTGGATCAGAGCCGTGGTGAAGACCGTCTTGCCCGAGCGCGACAGGCCGGTGACGCCGAGCCGCAGACGCGGCCGCGCCAGCCCGAGCAGGCTGTCGCCAAAGGCCAGCGCCGCATTGCGCGCCTCGTCGAGATAGGAGGGCTGGCTCAAGGGTTTGCGCCGATCACTCGTCAGGGCCTTCGCCGAGCGATTCAGGCGTCACGAACCGGTCGAGCCTTCCGCCACGCGCGGCGACGTCGCGCCAGTCCTCGACGGAAAAATCCAACACGGCCAGCCCGCAGGTCGGATATTTTCGCGCCATCCGCACCGAGGCGTAGCGGTCGCCATGGCCGGTCAGCAGCGCGGCAAGCTCCTCGAAGCCAGGATTGTGGCCGATCATCAGCAGCGTCTTCACGCCCGCATCCTGCTCGATGACGACGTCCAGCAGCCGCTTCATTGCGGCCTCGTAGATGCGCGGCTCGACATGGACGGCCGGCCGCTCCGGCAGCATCGGGGCCACCAGGTCCCAGGTCTCGGCCGTCCGTCGCGCGGGCGACACCAGCACGAGGTCGGGCAGCAGCAGTTCGTCGGCGAGATAGCGCCCCATCACGGGCGCTGCCTCGCGTCCGCGCGCAGCCAGCGGCCGTTCGCGATCGGCCATGCCGGTCGGCCAGTTCGATTTCGCATGGCGGAGCAGCATGAGGCGTCGCATGGCACGCAAGCTAATGGTCGCCGGGCGCTTTTGCGAGCCCCTCGCCATCGGCGACAGCGGCGACCAGCAGGCGCACCAGCCTGTTCGCATAGAGATCGAGCATGGCGGCCCGGCCAGCCTCCCCGGCGAGAAAATCGAGCTGGCCGTCGATCAGCAAGGTCGAGAAGCCATGCGTCACCGACCAGACAAAAAGGATAGCGGGCAGATCGGCCGCGACCGCCGCATCCGGCGGCGCGGAGAGGGGTGCGGATGTCGCCGGTTCGACGCCGGCCAGATGCGCCTGGGTTTCCGCCACCAGCACGCCGAAAGCCCGCGACGCCGCCCGCTTGAAATCGGGCGCATCCCAGTCCAGCCCGCGCTGGCCGAAGACGACGCGGAACCGTCCCGGCCTGGCCAGGGCAACGGCGAGATAGGCCCGCGCGATGGCCGCCAGCCTGCTTTCGCCCGCCAGCGAGGCCCTGTCCGCCGCCTGCTCCATCGCATCCGAGAGATCGTCGAAGCCGAGCGTCGCGATCACTGTGAGCAGCCCGGCGAGATTGCCGAAATGATGCGCTGGCGCGGCCGGCGAGACACCGGCCCGGCGCGCGCATTCGCGCAGCGTGAAGCCACCGACGCCCTTCTCGGCCAGCACCGCCTCGGCCGCGTCGATCATGGCATGGCGCAGATCGCCATGGTGATAGCCGCGCGCGGAAGCCTGATCGGTCGTCTTCATCGTTGTCCTCGGCACTGACGACGTCACTACCAATCTTGACGATGTTAAGATAGCTCGTTAATTGGACTCGGAACTTAACATCGTTCAGATGGAGCGCCTTCGATGTCGCCGATGAACCTGGATGACGCCTTTGGTCACGCCTCTCGTCTTGCTATGCTGGGTTGGCTGGCGCTGATCCTGCTGCCGCGCTGGCGCGGCGTCTCGCATACCCTCTCCCGCCTCGTCATCCCCGCGACCCTGTCGCTCGGCTATCTCGTGTTGATCGCGGTGCATTGGCATGATGCGAAGGGTGGCTTTTCCTCGCTCGACGGCGTCGCGAGGCTGTTCCAGTCGCGGCCAATGCTGCTCGCCGGCTGGGTCCATTACCTCGCCTTCGACCTGTTCCTCGGCGCCTGGATCCTGCGTCGCTCGCAGGAAGCGGGAATCCCGCACCTGCCGATGGTCCCGGTGCTGCTGGCGACGTTCATGTTCGGACCGGCGGGCTATCTGTCGTTCCTGCTGCTGCGACAGGTCTGGCGTATCGGCTTCACGCGGGAACAGGTCATCACGGCGCAGGTCGGCCCGTCATGGCTGCAGGGGCTGCGCCTGGAGCCCAGCCTGTTGGCAGCCGCCGCCGCCAGTTTCGCGTTGATGGCGCCGACAGGCCTGGCTCTGGCGCTGGATAGCCGCATGCTCGCGGAAGCATCGGTCTGGCTGAAGCCCCTCAAGTTCGAAGCCTCGCTGGCGGGTAGTGGGTCAGTTTGAAATTTGAGGCTTGCCTCGTTTAATTTTTCAGCCGACGCAACTCAACAATGATCGAGATCATTGGCTCACTCAGTTTGGCAATGAAGTTGCGTGAAAAATTCGATGTCTCATATATTACTTTATTCAAGTATTTTATGTCATTTTCTTCAATCGGATGTGATTTTAACCATTCGAAGAAAACAGATCTATGATTTTTATAGGCATCGTCTACCAAGAACATTATGACGATGAATTGCGCGAGCTGGTATTCTTCTTTTAATGCGTGATTTCGATGGGACCGCATTAACAAATAACCTATTGTTGAGATTGCTGTTAAGGCCCAGGGTAACATCTCGCCAAAAGTCATGGGGTCTCCTGAAAGTCCGCTCGTTTTCTGTAAGGTCCGCGTGCCGTGACGGTCTTCGTCTCGGCCGCCTCGACCAGTGCGACGATGTCGCCGATCTCCCAGAGACGGTCCGAAACGCCCGCCGCCATAGCCGGCGACATCCGCAGCTTCGAATGGATGCGGACGAAGTTGTAATACATC
>JBKJSB010000105.1:0-4358 GCA_046593015.1 Allobosea sp. | reverse complement strand
TGCGCCGGGCGACGCTGTGGGAGCGCGCGCTGCTGATCGCGACGGCATTCTGCCTGGTCAAGCCCGACTGGGTGGCCGACCTGATCGGTCTGGCTCTTACTCTCGTCGTGGTCGCGGTGCAGTGGCCGGGCCGTGACCGCGCGCCCTTGCCGGCGAGGCCGGATGCGACGCCGACAAGCCCGGCCTGAGCTGGCATGCCTGTCGGCCGCGGATGCGGAGTTTTCCAGGTCCGTCTGATCAAAGTTTAATCATTAACTGACCTCATGCATACATGTTGCGTGCGGGCGCGCCATCGCGTCCACGCGATTCTGAGATTCTCATATTGATATCAGTAGTATAGATCTTGGCACGTTCCGTGCTTCGAAGATGGCGTCTTCCCTCGCCTGATGGGGTCACGCCATGCCAAGCCAATCTGCCGCCTTCGCTCCATCGGCTTCGACGCCGGCTGGCGATTGCGCGTGGCCCGGCATGCTCCGTGCATGACCCGACCCAAGCAAAGCCAGGCCAATTCAAACGCGCATCGAAGGGCACAAGCATGACCATCACACGCCGTACCGCCATCGCCGCCGGCCTCGCCATGCCCTTCGTCGCCCGCTCGGGCGGCGCGCAGGCGCAGGCTACGAGCCGGGCCGAAACCCTGCTGCTGGTGCAGGAATACGGCCCCAACAGCCTCGACATGCAGGGCATAGGCTCGTCGCAGCCGGTCAACGGCGTGGCGCTGAACTGCTATGACCGGCTGCTGCGCTTCAAGCCGGTGCCGATCCCGACCGGCGGCGGCAACCAGGTCTCGATGGGCGAGCTCGAGGGGGAACTGGCCGAGAGCTGGCAGGTCGCCTCGGACGGCATGAGCTGCACCTTCAAGCTGCGCGACACAACCTTCCATTCCGGCCGCAAGGTCACGGCCAAGGATGTGAAATGGTCGCTCGACCGCGCCTGCACCATCGGCGGCTTCGCCACCACGCAGATGAATGCCGGCTCGCTGGAGAAGCCCGAGCAGTTCGTCGTCGTCGACGACAACACCTTCCGGGTCGATTTCGTCCGCAAGGACAAGATGACCCTGCCGAATCTGGCCGTGACCATCCCTTTCGTCTTCGATTCCGAACTGGCGATGGCGAATGCCGCTGGCGACCCGCATGCCAAGGAGTATCTGAAGAACAACATCGCCGGCGGCGGCGCCTACAAGGTCGAGAGCTGGAAGCCCGGCGTTGAGACGATCTATATCCGCAACGACGCCTGGAAATCCGGCAAGCTGCCGCAACTGCGCCGCATCATCGCGCGCGACATCGCCTCGCCCTCGACGCGCCGGGCGCTGATGGAGCGCGGCGACGCCGACGTGTCCTACGGGCTGCCGCCGAAGGACTTCAAGGATCTGCTCGACGCGGGCAAGGTCAACGTCGTCGGCGTGCCGATCCCCAACGGCGTCTGGGGCTGCTATCTCAACACGCAGGTCGGGCCGTTCAAGGATGCGCGCCTGCGCCAGGCCGTGGCCTGGGCGATGCCTTACGACAAGATCCTGCAGGCCTCGCTGTTCGGGCGTGGCGTCTCGATGGCAGGCGGGACAGCGCCGAAAGTCGCCTGGCCGCAGCCGTTTCCCTATACGTCGGATATCGCGAAAGCGAAGGCGCTGGTCGATGCGGCGGGCGGCCCGTTCTCCACCACGCTCTATTTCGACGCCGGCAACGCCACCGTCGCCGAGCCGATGGCGGTGCTGATGAAGGAGGCGCTGGCTGCGATCGGGATCACCGTCGAGATCAACAAGGTGCCGGGCGCGAATTTCCGCACTGAGATCGCCAAGAAGACCAATCCGATGGTGCTGAACCGCTTCGCCGGCTGGCTCGACTATCCCGACTACTATCTGTTCTGGACGATGCACGGCAACAACTCGATCTTCAACATCGCCGCCTACCAGAACCCGGCGCTGGACAAGCTCGTGGATGCCGCGCGCTTCGCGCCCGACAAGGCGGCCTACGACGCCAACGTCATCGACTTCATCAAGCTGGTGAACGCCGAGGTGCCGATGGTGCCGATCAACCAGCCGACCCATGACGTCGCGCTGCAGAAGTCGATCGGCGGCTACCAGTTCCAGCCCTGCCGCGAGCCGGATTTCCGCTATCTGACGAAGGGCGCGTGAGGTGATGGACGCCTCCTGTCATTGCGAGGAGGCGTAGCCGACGAAGCAATCCAGCGGGCACATGCCAACCTCTGGATTGCTTCGCTGCGCTTGCAATGACGGTTTGTCAGGCGAGAGGAAGGGGATGCCATGCTGCACATGATCGGCCAGCGTCTGATGACGACGATTCCGTCGATCATCGGCGTGATCATCGTCACCTTCCTGCTGACCCGCGTGCTGCCGGGCGATACGGCGGCCTATTTCGCGGGACCGGCGGCCTCGCCGCAGGCGATCATCGAAATCCGCAGCAAGCTCGGGCTCGACCAGCCGCTGCCGGTGCAGTTCGTCTCCTATGTCACCGCACTGGTGAAGGGCGATCTCGGCCAGTCGCTGACGACCGGGCAGCCGGTGACGAAGGATCTCGCCGCCCGCCTGCCGGCTTCGGCGGAGCTGACGCTGGCGGGGCTGATCCTGGCGATGGCGGTCGCATTGCCCCTCGGCGTGCTCGCGGCGGTGAAGCAGGGCTCCTGGATCGATCATCTCTGCCGCATCGTGGCGACGGCGGGCGTCTCGCTGCCGGTGTTCTTCACAGGACTCCTTCTGGTCTATGTGTTTTATTTCATCCTCGGCTGGTCGCCGGCGCCGCTGGGGCGGCTCGACGTCTTTGCTTCCGAGCCGCCGCGCGTGACCGGGCTGTTTCTCGTCGATTCCCTGCTGGCCGGCGAATGGGAAACGTTCAGGGCGGCCTTCTCGCAGCTGATCCTGCCGGCGCTGACGCTGGGCATCTTTTCGCTCGCGCCGATCACGCGCATGACGCGCGCCTCGATGCTGGCCGTGCTCGGGGCCGATTTCGTCCGCACCGCGCGCGCCAGCGGGCTCTCCAGCGGCAAGGTGATCGGCACCTACGCCTTCCGCAACGCCATGCTGCCGGTGGTGACCACGCTCGGCATGGTGTTCTCGTTCCTGCTCGGCGCGAACGTTCTGGTCGAGAAGGTGTTCGCCTGGCCCGGCGTCGGCTCCTATGCGGTCGAGGCGCTGATCGCCTCGGACTACGCCCCGATCCAGGGCTTCGTCCTGACCATGGCGATCCTCTACGTGGCGCTGAACCTGATGATCGACGTGCTCTACGGCGTGATCGATCCCCGCGTCAGGCTGGAGGGTTGAGGCCGTGAACGACATGACCAAGGTCGAGCCTGTCCCAGCCGACGTTGCGCCAGCCGACTCTGTCGCGGTCTTGCGCTTCGACGCCCCGCCATCGACCAGCATCTGGGCGCATGCGCGCCATATCGTGGCGGAAAACCCGGTCACGGGGCTGGCCTTCGGGCTGTTCGCGCTGATCCTGTTCGCCGCAGTCTTCGGACCGTCGATCGTTCCCTACGACCCGCTGGCGAGCAATACCAATTCCGCCCTGCAGGGGCCGAGCGCGCGGCACTGGTTCGGCACCGACCAGCTCGGTCGCGACATCTTCAGCCGGGTCATCGTGGCGACGCGGCTCGACTTCACCATCGCGGTCGCCTCCGTTGCGCTGGTCTTCGTCATGGGCGGGCTGGCTGGCGTGATGGCCGGCTTCTTCGGCGGCTGGGTCGACAAGGTCGTCGGGCGCATCGCCGACACGATCTTGGCCTTCCCGCTCTTCGTGCTGGCCATGGGCATCGTGGCCGCGCTCGGCAACTCGGTCGGCAACATCGTGCTGGCGACCGCGATCATCAATTTCCCGCTTTATGCCCGCGTCGCGCGCGCCGAGGCGAATGTCCGACGCGAGGCCGGCTTCGTGCAGGCGGCGCGGCTCTCGGGCAATTCCGACTGGCGGCTTTTGATGACGCAGGTTCTGCCCAACATCATGCCGATCATGGCGGTGCAGATGTCGCTGACCATGGGCTACGCGATCCTCAATGCGGCGGGACTGTCCTTCATCGGCCTGGGCGTGCGCCCGCCGACGCCCGAATGGGGGATCATGGTGGCGGAAGGGGCGAGCTTCATCGTCTCGGGCGAATGGTGGATCGCCTTCTTCCCCGGCCTGGCGCTGATGATCGCGCACGCCATCGCCGAGCAGATTGAAGCAGAACACCGCGATCATCAGGGCAAGGCCTGGGAATAGCGCGATCCACCATTCGCCGGACACGATAAAGGCGGCGCCTTCGGCCACCATTATGCCCCACTCGGCCTGCGGCGGGCGTACGCCGAGGCCGATGAAGGACAGACCGGCCGCGTTGAGGATGGCGTAGCCCATGGTCAGCGACATCTGCAC
>JBKJSB010000203.1:0-6126 GCA_046593015.1 Allobosea sp. | reverse complement strand
GGCAGAGATCAGGACAAGGATCAGTGCGGCGATGATAAGCGGGACAATACTCGCCGCCATCTCAGGCCGCGCCGAAATCGCCGCCCCGCCTGGCGCTCGCCAGCGCCGTCCCCAGCGCCTCGGCGAAACCCTCGCGCTCGGCCGGCGACAAAGCGGCCGCGACAGGCACGCTCTGCCCGCGCGAGACCAGCGCGAGGTGCAAAAGGCCGTAATCCTCGTCGGTCTGGCGCTCCAGCTTCGTCCAGGCCGGATTGAAGCGCCAGATCGCCTCGCGGCCCTGATGCGAGACCTTTTTCAGCAGCACCTCGAGCGGGCTGACGACGATCCGCTCGAAGGCGCGGGCATGCCGGAAATTGACGTGGAAGGCGATGAACAGCGCGAGCGCGTCGAGCCCGAAGAAGCCCGCCACCGGCCAGGCGCCCAGCACCATGAACGGGATCGAGGCCGCGACGCTGATCAGGCAGACCAGCGTCATCACGGTGCGAAAGCCCTGCTGGCCGAGCGAGCGATGCGGCGTGATGGTGGCGTCGAAGACTGGGCGCTCCGCCCCAAAGCCGAAGCGGGCTTCTGTCTCGCCGAACTCTGTCTTGCCGGAACTCATGGCGGCACTATAACGCCGCGATGACGCAAGAGAACAGGCCAAGACGCCGCGCCGCCGGGACGGTCCCGGCCATCGCCAAACCCGGCAAGGTACGCCCGCGCAAGGCCGCCGAGATCCGCGAGATCTTCCAGCGTTTCCAGGCCGCCAATCCCGACCCGAAGGGCGAACTCGAACACGTCAACCCGTTCACGCTGCTGGTCGCGGTCGTGCTCTCGGCGCAGGCGACCGATTCCGGCGTCAACAAGGCGACGCGAAAGCTGTTTGCGCTTGCAGACACGCCCGAGGCGATGCTGGCGCTGGGCGAGGACCGGGTCCGCGAACTGGTCAGGACCATCGGCCTGTTCCGCACCAAGGCGAAGAACGTGATCGCGCTCTGCGAAAAGCTGATCGCGGAGTTCGGCGGGCAGGTGCCGACGACGCGCAGCGAACTGGAAAGCCTGCCCGGCGTCGGCCGCAAGACGGCCAATGTCGTGCTCAACATGGCCTTCGGCGAGATCACCCACGCCGTCGACACCCATGTCTTCCGCGTCGCCAACCGGCTGCGCCTCGCGCCGGGCCGGAACGTGCTTCAGGTCGAGTTGGGTCTGGAGGCGGCCGTTCCTCAGGAGTTCGGCCGCCACGCCCACCACTGGCTGATCCTGCATGGCCGCTACACCTGCAAGGCGCTGCGTCCGATGTGCCCGGCCTGCCGGCTGGTCGATCTCTGCGACGCGCCCGACAAGCGCGTCGCCTGAGCGCAAGCCTTACCCCGTCAAGCCTTGCCCCGTGCGGCAGCGCATGGAAGATGGGCGTCCGCGATGAAGGAGACGCCATGCCCTCGACGATGCGCCACAGGGCGGGCCGGGATGACGACGGGTCCGTTCGCGACGTTCTCGATCTCCAGGGCTATGTGCCCTATTTCCTCACCGCGATCTCGAACGCCTGGTCGCGCTCCTCCTCGCGGCTCTATCTCGACCAGTTCGGCGTCGGCGTCACCGAATGGCGCGTCATCTCGCAACTCGCGATCGAACCTGCCATCGCGGCGCAGCGCATCTGCGAGGTGATCGGGCTGGACAAGGGCGCGGTCAGCCGCTCCGTCGCGGCGCTGGTCGCGGCAGGTCACGTGGCGGAAAGCCCCGACGCCCGCGACGCCCGCCGGCAGGTGCTGGAGCTCACGCCGAGCGGCTACGCCCTGCACGATCGGCTCATCGCGCTGGCGACCGCGCGCGAACAGCTGATGCTCGCCGGTTTCTCCGAGGAGGAGCGGGCGCAACTGACCGGCTATCTGCGCCGGCTCCATGCCCGTCTGCCGGAGCTCAAGGAGTTCCGGTCGGGCTGAGATTGGCGACGCTTCAAACGCTGTTCAATCGCCAGTCATAGTCGTAGCCGGCGATCCGGCTCGCCTGCGCCAGAGCCTGCGCTTGCGGCCCGGCGGCATAGCGCCGCCAATGCGAGAACAGCGTCGCCTGATCGCCGAAATCGGCTGCGAACCACGAATAGATCCGCGAGGCGGTGACCGCGTCGTCCGAAACGCTCACCCCGCGCGGATGGTTGACATAGGCGCGCGCGCCGCGCTCCAGCATGCTCTCCAGCGTCGGGCCAGAAAACGCCTCGCGCGGCAAATCGGGGCAGCCGATCGAGGCGCAGTTGACGGCGTAATGCACGCGCGGATCGCGCCAGAGCTTGCGCAGGATCTCGTGCTCGATGTCGTCGAGCGAGAGATCGACGCCCTCGACCTTCAGCAGCTTTGCCCGCCAGGGCCCGGAGCCGAACAGCGAGCCGCCGAGATTGATCTCGCGGATCGAGGCGAGCGGGTAGCGTTCGAGAACCAGCGCGATCGTGCGGGCATTGTAGAGATTGGCCCAGAAGGCGAACTGGTCGCGCCGGGAGAGCCGCGTGACCGTGACGCCAGACAGCATGGCGAGATAGGCCGCCAGCGGCTCGCGCCCCTCGGCCTTCCAGCGACCATAGGCGACGCCCATGACGCCGTCGGGGCGCGGCCTGAGAAAGCGCGCCAGCAGCTTCGTCCAGGCGGAATGATCGGGCGGGCTGTCGGTCCCGCTCGGGGAGAAGCGCTCGGCCAGGCCGGCGGCCGTGGCCGGTTGCATGCGCAGGCTGATCAGCGCGGCGAGGCCGAGGCCGGCGGCACGGCGGCTGGGTCGGGGAAAGCTGGTGGACATGGGCACTCCTGTCGCCAGCCAGTCAGGCAATGCGCTCACGGGCAAGTCGCATTGCCGTGACGCAGAGTATGATGCCGAAAAGTGGGAACCGGTTTTCGGGCGACATCATGCTCTAAATCGAGCGCCTACCAGCGTCCGAAGCCGTAGCCGAAGCCGACCCCGCCATAGGGCCCGCCGAACTCGCGATAGGCGAACGCCCTGCGGCTGGCGGCGCGGTCGAGGTCGATCTCCTGCATGCATTGCGCGAAGGCGTCCGTGCCGGCGCGGAAGCCGTAGCCCCGGCACTGCTCCGCGTCGAGCGCGCGGCGCTCTTCCAGCGTGATGCAGCCGCCGGCAAGCGCCGCCAGCCCGAGAGCGAGAAACAATCCGGTCTTCATGGCCAGTCCTTTCGGCATCGCGCCGTCAATAGAGCCGGGGATTGCGTCAAGATTTCGGGGCGCCTCAATCCCAGGGCACATCGACCTTGCAGCGATAGCCGACGAAGCAGCTCTGCGTGTCGCGGCTCGGCACGAAGGCTGGCTCGACATAGTCGCCATGCTGGCAGAAGCCGCCGTCGCGCACGAAGCGGTCATAGGTACGGCCGCCCGTCCCCAGCACGATCGCGCCGCTGGCCGCGACGCTGCGCTGGTTGGCGGCGCAGAGGCGCTCGGGCGTCGAGGGACGCGGCTGCGCCAGCGCCGGCAAGGCGGCGAGCAGGAGCAGGGCTGACAAGGCGATGCGGGTCATCGGCGTCTCCATGATTGCACGTCAGTCTAACACGCCGCGCGGATGAGCGTTCCCTTGACGAGCCAGCCCTCATCCGCCATCGCTCCGCGCGCATTTACGACGACCCGGAGCCGCGCCATGTCCAACACCGATCTGAGCCAGACCATTGACACAGCCTGGGAGGCGCGCGCCGAAATCGGCATCAACACCAGGGGCGTGGTGCGCGAGGCGGTCGAGACCGCAATCGAGATGCTCGATGCAGGAACGGCCCGCGTCGCCGAGAAGCAGGGCGGCAACTGGGTGGTGCATCAATGGCTCAAGAAGGCGGTGCTGCTCTCTTTCCGCCTGACCGACAACATGATCATCGCCAACGGCCCCGGCGACGCGGTGTTCTGGGACAAGGTCCCGTCGAAGTTCGCCGGCTGGGGCGAGAACCGCTTTCGCGCCGCAGGCTTCCGCGTCGTGCCCCCCGCCGCGGCGCGCAAAGGCTCGTTCATCGCGCCAAACGTCGTGCTGATGCCGTCCTTCGTCAACATCGGCGCCTATGTCGATACCGGCACCATGGTCGACACCTGGGCCACGGTCGGATCCTGCGCCCAGATCGGCAAGAACGTCCATCTCTCGGGCGGGGTCGGTATCGGGGGCGTGCTGGAGCCGCTGCAGGCCAACCCGACCATCATCGAGGACAATTGCTTCATCGGCGCGCGCTCCGAAGTGGTCGAGGGCGTCATCGTCGGCGAGGGCTCGGTCTTGTCGATGGGCGTCTTCATCTCGGCCTCGACCAAGATCGTCGAGCGCGCCACCGGCGCGGTCCATATGGGCAAGGTGCCGCCCTATTCCGTGGTGGTGCCGGGCTCTCTGCCCGGAAAGCCGTTCCCGGACGGGACGCCGGGCCCCTCGCTCTCCTGCGCCGTCATCGTCAAGACGGTCGATGCGCAGACGCGCTCCAAGACCGGCATCAACGAACTGCTGCGGGACTGATCAGCCGACGGGCGTCGGCGCGCCGCTCCCTTGCGGATAGGGCGAGGGCGGCGTGTCGGAAGCCGGCTGTGGCGCGCCGCCGACCGGGGTGCCGGTTGTCTCGGCAAGCGCATCGCGCAACTTCTGCTCCTGGCTATGGTCGAGCGAGGTCTTCAGCACCAAGCCGCCTGTGCCCTTGAGCGCCTCGAGCACCTTGTCGGCGGTCATCTTGTTGATCAGGACGAAGAGCGCGGCGTTGCCCGGCTGCAGGCTCGCCGAAAGCTCCTTCATGAAGCCGTCATTCACGCCGTAATCGGTCAGCGCCCCGCCGAGCGCGCCCGACGCTGCGCCCAAGGCCGCGCCAAAGACCGGCATCAGGAAGATCGCGCCGATCAGCAGCCCCCAGAACGAGCCCGAGGCCGCGCCCAGCGCCGTGGTGTTGAGGAGTTGGTTCAGCTTGACCTTGCCCCCTTCCTGCATGACCGCGATGGCCGCGTCGCCGATCTCGATCAGGTATTCCTTCTGCAGCGCGATGAGCTTCTGGCGCATTTCCTCGGCGCGGGCCTCGGTCGGATAGACGATGACAACGAGATCGGACATGGGATGCTCCTGCCGTGGGTGCGCTTGGTAACCCTGTCGCGCCTATGTGACGGACACGTGGCGAACGCGGCAGCGGCTCGGCCGGTTCCCGCCGCAAGCCACGCTCGCGTCACTCCCCGCCGGCCGCCGCCTCGACCGCGTTGCTGCGCAGCGGCAACTCCTTCATCCGGATCATGAAGGTCAGCGCCATCGCGAAGCCGAAGGCGGTGGCGGCGAAGACATAGCCGAACAACCGCACCATCGTCTCGCGGTCGATCGCGCCGAGCTTCAGCGCCTCGGGCGAGAGCCCCGCGCCCTGCCCGCCGACGCCGCCGAGCACGATTGCGCCGAACACCGCCACGATCAGCGCGCCGCCGATCTGGCGGAAGAAGTTCGCCACCGCCGTCGCCGTGCCCATCTGGTAGGGCGCGACCGCGTTCTGGATCGAGACGGTCGCGACCGGCAGCATGGTGCCGAGCCCGAAGCTGATCACCGCCAGCAGCAATCCGAAGGGTATCAGCGGCATCCGTCCGGCGAAGACCGCGAGCAGGATCATGCCAGCGAGCGCGATGCTCAGGCCGATCACCGGCAGCCGCTTGTAATGCGTGGTGTGCGTCAGCGCCTGTCCCGACAGCGTCGCGCCCAGAACCGTGCCGCAGGTCAGCGGCAGCAGGCCGAGCCCCGAATAGGTCGCCGACAGTCCTTCTACCGTCTCGAAATAGAGCGGCAGGTAGATCGTCAGCCCGATGAACGTGCCCATGCCGAAGCCCGCCGCGATGGTGCCGTCGCGCACTACAGGGTTGGCCAGGATCGAAAGCGGGATCAACGGCTCGTCGGCCGACCGCAGCCGCCAGGCGAACGCGATCCAGAGCACGAGGGAAAGGGCGACGAGCGCCAGGATCGGAGCCGAGGCCCAGGGGTAGTGCGTGCCGCCCCAGGACAAGGCGAGCAGCAGCGTCATCGTCGCGCTGGTCATCAGGACCGCGCCGAGCACGTCGAGCCTGTGCGGGCGCTCATGACGAGTTCGGCGCTGAAGCGGCTGCCCCGCCATGAGCGCCCGCACAGGCTCGATGTGCTCGGCGCGGTCCTGATGACCAGCGCGACGATGACGCTGCTGCTCGC
>JBKJSB010000123.1:0-14464 GCA_046593015.1 Allobosea sp. | reverse complement strand
TGTTCGTCGGATGCGGATGGCCAAGGGGGCGCCGCGCATGCCTGAGAGCGTCGAACCGATGACCGGTTCCCGCGTTTAACTCTGTCATGAGATCCGAACCCGGCGCGAAGGTTGATCGCGCGGTTGGCCTGCCGCGACGCGGGGGCCAGAGAGGAGTACGAGCATGGCGATTGCATCGCTGCCCGTCATGTCCGCGGAAGGCGGGCTGTCACGTTATCTCGACGAGATTCGTCGGTTTCCGATGCTGGAGCCGAACGAGGAATTCATGCTGGCGAAACGCTGGCGCGAGCATGGCGACCGCGATGCGGCGCATCGGCTCGTCACGTCGCATCTTCGCCTCGTCGCCAAGATCGCGATGGGCTATCGCGGCTACGGCCTGCCGATCGGCGAAGTCGTGTCGGAAGGCAATGTCGGCCTGATGCAGGCGGTCAAGCGCTTCGAGCCCGACAAGGGTTTCCGGCTCGCGACCTATGCGATGTGGTGGATCAAGGCCTCGATCCAGGAATACATTCTGCGCTCCTGGTCGCTGGTGAAGATGGGCACCACCGCCAACCAGAAGAAGCTGTTCTTCAACCTGCGCAAGGCCAAGAGCAAGATCTCCGCTCTGGGCGAAGGCGATCTGCGGCCCGAACAGGTCAAGACGATCGCGACCAAGCTCGGCGTCAACGAGCAGGACGTGATCGACATGAACCGCCGCCTCGGCGGCGATGCATCGCTCAACACGCCCTTGCGCGAGGATGGCGACGGCGAATGGCAGGACTGGCTCGTCGACGACAGCGAGAGCCAGGAGCGCCGCTTTGCCGATTCGCAGGAGAGCGACAACCGGCATTCGGCTTTGCGCGAGGCGCTCGACGTGCTGAACCCGCGCGAACGCCGCATCTTCGAGGCGCGCCGGCTGGTCGACGATCCGATCACGCTGGAGCAGCTCTCGGAGGAGTTCGGCGTCTCGCGCGAGCGCGTCCGCCAGATCGAGGTCCGCGCCTTCGAGAAGGTGCAGGAGGCAGTGAAGAAGGCGATCGTCCGCATCGAGGCGCCGCGCATGGCGCTGCCGGCGGCGTGAGCTGTCTGGCCGCTATCAGTGAGTTGAAGGGGCGCGCAAGCGCCCCTTTTTCGCTCAATACAGCGGCGGCAGCGGTTGCAGCGGCAGGCGGATCGGCCCGAGATAGACCCTTCCCTCACGCAGCACGACCGGCGGCAGGGGGGTCAGACCCGGTGCCGCGCCCGGCAGTTGCGCGCTGAGCCGGCCGCCGAGAAGCCCGCCGAGTCCGCTCATCAGCCCGCCGACGGGAATGCCGGCGATCTGACGGATGCCGGCGAGCGAAGCCTGCACCTGACCCGAGACGCGATGCGTCTGGTCGAGCAGGAACTGGCCGCTCGCCTCGACGCGCGACGCGCCCTTGACCGAGACGAGTTTCGTCAACTCGATCTGGCCGCCGGCATTGCGCCACGCCTCCAGCGCGTCGGGATTGAGGCCGATCCGGAAGGCCTCCGTCTGCGTTGCCGTCGCCTGGATATCGACGTCGCCGGGTTCGGCAATGCCGAGCAGAGAATCGAGCGCCGGCAGCACCGAGCCCTTGATCGCAATGGCGAGATCGACCGCCTGGTCGGTTGCGGGCCGGGTCGGGTTGCGCCGCAGATGCGACTCCAGCGAGGTCGCGCGCCAGCTTTCATTGGCGAGGCCGGGTGCGGTGAGCGTCGCGCTGGGCCCGGTCATGACGAGCGCGACGCGCTCGGGGTCGCCGGCCTTGTGCGTCAGGCTGGCCTGGAAGCCCGTCCAGCCGAGATCGAGCTTGCGGCCCTCGGGCAGGCTCGCCTGCAGCGGCCCGGTGATCTCGGCGATGACGAGGCCCGGCGTATAGATTTGCCCGACCGCGACGGCGGGGCCCGTCTGCGCCCTGACGCCCTCGCCCCAGCGCGCCGAGGTCAGAGCCAGCGAAGCGCAGCGCAGTTCGACGCGGAAGGGAAAGCCCGAGATCGTGCGGTTGGCGCATTCCCAGCTCCGGCCAAGCCCGGCCTCGCGGGCCAGCGCTGTGTCCACGGCGTCGGCGACGCGCCCGCGCACGACGAACCAGAAGCCGGCCCAGGCGACGGCGGCGAGCGCGATCAGTATGAAGGGCAGATAGAGCCAGAAGCGGCCCGAACGGCGCGCGGAGGCGGAAGCGGTCATGCGGCGGCGTTTCCTTGCAGCGTTCCTTGCGGAAAATCGGGCGGATTGTTAGCTGCGACAGGCGATGGACGCCAGCGCTGCTCACCAGCTTGAAGCAGCCCGCCATGGCCAAATGATGGGACGACGATGACGACGCCGGCAGTGGAAGGCGATCTCTGGGTCTTCGGCTACGGCTCGCTGATCTGGCGGCCGGGCTTTGCCTTCGAGGAAAGCCAACAGGGGCGGCTGCACGGTTATCACCGCTCGCTCTGCGTCTTCTCGCATGTGCATCGCGGCACGCCGGAGCGGCCGGGACTGGTGCTGGGGCTCGATCGCGGGGGCATGTGCCGGGGGCTGGCTTTTCGTGTGGCGGCGGACAAGGCCGACGAGACCGTCGCCTATCTGCGCGCCCGCGAGCAGGCGACCGCCGTCTATGTCGAGAAGCATCTGCCGGTGCGGCTGGAGGACGGGCGGCAGGTCGCGGCTCTGGTCTATGTCGCCGACCGCAAGCACCTGCAATATGCCGGAAAACTCACACCGGGAGAGAGCCTCGAACTGGTCCGGTACGGGCGTGGCAGTTCGGGCGAAAACCCCGATTATGTGCTGCAGACCCATGATTATCTCAGCCGCATGGGCGTCTTCGATCCGGTGCTCGCGGCCTTGGCCGAGGAGTTGCTGAAGCCGCAGCCGGCCTGATCAGCCCGCCTCAGACCTCCGGCATCAGGTCGAGCAGCGCGGCGCGGCGGCTGACGCCGTCCTCGGCCAGCAGATGAACATGGATCTCGGTCGCGCCGGCCTGCGCCACGGCCTGCCGCCAGCGCATCAGCGCGGATTCGACGCCGAACGGCCCGCTGTCGCGCGCCGCCACGATCCGGCGTTCGGAGTCCACCGCCAGCAGCACCGCGTCGGTGAAGCCGAGCGCGTGGTCGTCGCCGACCGCGAACACGGACGCCACGAAGCGCCGACCCGAGCGCCCGCGCCAGGCGGTGAAGCGCTTGCCGGTCAGTCCCGCCGTGCTGCGCAGCGGCATTTCGCGCGCGACCAAAGAAGCGGCCGAGGGTGCTTCGAAGGCCTCGTCGTCGAAGAGATCGTCGCGGTAGCGCAGGGCGAGAGCGGCCATGTCGTTCCTCCTTTGTTCTGAAAACAAAATGGGAACGGACATACCGTTGTGTCAAGCCGCTTTCCGCTGGGAGAGCCTATGCTCCTGACAGAATCAGGTCGGGCGGCTGGCCAGCGGGTCGAGCCCGAGCGCGGCAAGCTCAGCGCGCCCCTGCGCCAGCAGCCGGTCGCTGGCGGTCTCGATACGCTCCTGCAACAGGGCCTGGAACGAAGCCTTGGACATGCCCGGCGCGATCGGCGGCATGATTTCGACGCGGATGGTTCCGGGACGGCGCAGGAACTTCCGGCGCGGCCAGTACAGGCCGGAGTTCAGCGCGACCGGCAGGCAGGGCACGTCGAGATCGGCATAGAGATGGGCGACGCCGAACTTGTAGGCGGGCGGTGCGCCCGCCGCCGTGCGCGTGCCTTCGGGGAAGATCAGCAATTGCCGGCCGCGCTCGCCGAGTTCGACCCGCGCGCGGCGCGTCACATGGGAGAGCGCCCGCGCCCGTCCGCCGCGATCGACCGGGATCATCTTCAGCTTGGTGAGGCACCAGCCGAAGAACGGGATCCAGGTCAGTTCCCGCTTCAGGATGAAAACCGGATCGGGAAACAGCGTCACCAGGACGAAGGTCTCCCAGAAGGACTGGTGCTTGGAGGCCACCATCAGCCCCCCGGCGGGAATGTTCTCCAGCCCGGTGATCTCGTAGCGCGTGCCGGTCGTGACCCGCATCAGCCAGAGCGCCGTCTTCGCCCAGGTAACCGAAACCTTCAGCAGATAGCGCCGGGGCAGAAGCAGGGATGGAAACGCCGCGAAGACCAGCCAGCAGGCCAGGTTCAGATAGAACAGGACGTTGAAGACGAGGGAGCGCAGGACCAGCATGGCGCGCAAAGAGCGCGCCCCGCCCGCGCCGTCAAGCCACGCAAAAGCTCAGCCGCCGCGTATCGTCACCGGGGCCTGCGAGCGTCGCTCGCTTTCCGGCCCGATCTCGCCCGGCGGTTTCGGCGAGACCGGCTTGCGACCGCCGATGATGACGGACAGCCGCGATGTCTCCGGATCGCCCTCAACCAAGCTGCGCAGGCGGGCGGCGAGATATTTGACGTATTCGGGCGCGAGCAACCTGACCGTGCCCCAGTCGTTCCACCAGCCCGACGCGTCCATCTGGCTGGTCACCACCGGATGCGGCACCAGCTTGAGGCCGGGCATGGCGTGGCCGAGCTCGGCCAGGGTGCGCGGCATGTGGTAGTTCGAGGTGACCACCAACAGCGATCGGAACGCGTGCTGGCGGACCCAGCGCCGAGTCTCGATGGCGTTGCCGGTCGTGTTGCGCGCGCGATAGTCGAGATCGACGCAGCAGGCAAGCAATGCGCGCGAGGAGGGGTTGAGCTTGGCCAGTTCCTCGCGGCCGGTCTTCTCATTGACGCCGCTGATCAGCAGGCGCGAACCGCGCTCGGCCTCGAGCAGGCCGATGGCGTCGCCGATACGCTGCGAGCCGCCGGTGACGACGACGATCGCATCGGTGCGCGGGACGGCGGCAGGCTCGCTCAGTGGAATCCGCGACACGAATCCGGCATATCCGGCTGCGAGGGCCAGCGCGGACACGACCGCGGCGCCGGCCGCAAGCCGACCGACCCGACCCCAGCCGCGCGACGTTGGCGCCAGCGCGTCGTCGCGCCGCCCTCGTCCGATCGCGAAATCCCCCGGTCCGGTTCCGATCATCGCCATGCTCCCAGAATGCCTGCGCAATCGGGCATAAAGGCGGCGGGCAGGGTTGCGGCTCGCCACATCGGTTAAGCCAGCCCCCTCAGATAGCGCCGGACCGTGAAGCGCGAGACTACGCCCGCGATCGCGGCCACGACCATGGCGACCAGGATCACCGCGCCATAGCCGGCCCAGCCGATCTCGAAAGCGCCGAACAGGGCCTGCAGCTGCTCGCCTTCGGGCGCAGCCCGCCAGCGCGAGGCAAGCCAGCCGAGCAGGCCTATCACCACGATCGCGGCGACGCCGCCGACGGCTCCGCCGCGCAGGCCGAGCTGGACGAAGCGGCTCTGGAACTCGCGCGCGATGAAGGCGTCGTCTGCGCCGACGAGATGCAGCACCTCGACGCTGTCGCGGCTGCCCGCCATCGCCCCGCGCGTGGCGAAGGCGACGGCGAGTCCCGCCGCGCAGAGCACGAGCAGGACGACGGCGACGCCCGACAGGATGATGGTGTTGGCCATGGTCGAGAGCCTGCGCACCCAGAGCCGGTGATCGTCGAGGCTGGCGCTCGGCACCTCGCGCCTGAGCGCCGCACCAAAAGCGGCAAGCTCCGGCGCGGCCGCCGCCTTGATTTTGAGAACGATCAACCGGGGCACCGGCAGCTCGACCAGATCGAGCCCCGCCCCGAGCCAGGGCTCGAGCAGCTTGTCGGATTCGGCGCGCGGCACGACGCGCACGCTCTCGATCGCGCCGACGCCCGCCGCCATGCCCACGGCCTGGGCGAGATCCGCCTCGATGTCGCGGCGCACATCGGGCCGGATCTGGATCGTCATCTCGTTGGCGACCGCGCCGCGCCATTGCTCGGAGGCGCGCGCAGCCAGCACGGCCGCGCCCGCGCTCAGCGCCGCCAGAAAGGTCAGGATCGCGATCACCGCCATGAGCGCGCGCCCCGCGACGGAATCGACCGGCACGAGCGGGCTGTCGCGCCGGAGATTGACCGGCAGCGCGGGCTCCTCGCGGACCATCTCCTCGGCGTCGGGCTCAGGCGTCGACATGCAGGTGCCCATCGGCCAGCACGAGGCGCGGCGCGTCGTAGAGTTCCATCAGCGTGATGTCGTGGGTCGCGATCACCACGGCAGTGCCCAGTGTCTGCAGTTCCATGAACAGGCGCAGGAGCCGACGGCCGAGCGCGGGATCGACATTGCCCGTCGGCTCGTCGGCGAGCAGGAGTTCGGGCCGCGAGATCAGCGCGCGAGCGATCGCGGCGCGCTGTTTCTCGCCGCCAGACAGAACCGGCGGCACCGCATGCATGCGTTCGCCAAGACCGACCCATCGCAGCAGTTCGACGACCTCGGCCCGGTAGCTCGTCTCCTCCTTGCCGAGCACGCGCAGCGGCAGCGCAACGTTCTCGTAGAGCGTCAGATGGTCGAGCAGCCGGAAATCCTGAAAGACCACGCCCATGCGGCGGCGGAAGGCGGTCAGCGTCTCGTTGTCGAGCCGCGCCACATCCTGCCCGAACAGGTTGACCAGCCCGCGCGTGGGTTTCAGCGCCATCAGCACGAGGCGGATCAGCGTCGTCTTGCCCGCGCCCGACGGGCCGGTGAGATACTGGAACGAACGCGGCGCGATGCTGAAGGTGATGTCCTTCAGCACCTCCGGGCCCATGCCGTATCGCAGGCCGACATTCTCGAACCGAACCAAGCCGGAATCCTCAAACGACCCTGACAGCGAATCGGGCGATCCGATCCTACACCGCAAGGCCTGCTCTGCATGCGAGGGCCGCGCCGAAAGCTACGTCCTCGCCCACCACCATGGGCCACAGGTTCTTCACGAGGCGTTAACCATAAATCGCGCCAATAAGGCGGCACATCCTCGACCCGTGGTGGAAGGCGCTTGCGCTGGGCCGGCCACGCGACAAGGCTGCCGCCCTGACGCCCGCGAAGGAACCCGCCGCGCCCGCCATGCAGATCGCGCCATGAAAATCGAGACATGAAGATCGTCTGCCCGTCCTGCGCCAGCCAGTACGAACTCGACGCGGCCAAGCTCGGCCCCGACGGGCGCAAGGTGCGTTGCGCGGCCTGCAAGACGCTCTGGCATGTCGATGCGACAGCCGACCTGCCGGAGCCGCCCAGCGCCGAGGAAACGCAGGCCATGCTGAACGAGGAACTGGCGCGGGCGAGCCAGGAGATGCCGGAGCCGTTCGACGAGACGCCAGCTGTCCAGGCCGCCCCGGCAAACCCTGCCCCGCGCAAGCGATCCAGAAAGAGAACCCGCAAGGTCGCGGCGCGGCCGATGGGCGAGCGCCTGCGCGGGGCCGCCATCCCTCTGGCGATCTGCGGCGCCGGCGTGCTGGTGCTCGGCCTCGCCGCATGGCAGCGCGACCTCGCCGTGCGCGCCGCGCCGCAACTCGCGGGCGTCTTCGAAACACTCGGCCTGCCGGTGAATATCCGCGGTCTGAAGCTGACGGCGGTGGAAAGCGGCGTGGTCGACGACGGACAGGGCCGCTTCCTCGTCGTCGAGGGCGACATCACCAACATCAGGCGCGGCGTCACGCCGGTCCCCGCGATCGAGGTGATGGTGAAGGATGCCGCCGGCCAGACGCTCTACACCTGGACGACCGATCCGCCGCGTCAGAGCCTCGAGCCGGCCGAACTGATGCGGTTCCGCGCACGCCTCGCGCAGCCGCCCGAGAACGGCCAATCCGTGCAGGTCCGCTTCACCTCGGCCAGGACCCCTGCCCTGGCGAATGCGCGCTGAGCGCAGATCGCGTCTTGAGCCTGTTCCCGCCCGCCAGATCGTATAAACCTGCCACAGGCGCCAACCGGATTTCGCCCGGGCGGGCACGGCCGCATGGCCGACGAGAGAGAGACGACCAGACCATGTCCGAGCCGCGGCGCATCAGGGTTCTCTATGACGAGGCGACGATCGCGCGCCGCAACGAGGAGATGGCGCGCGCGATCGCGGTCGATGCCCCGCCAGACCTGCTCGTCGTCGCCGTGCTGAAGGGCAGCTTCATGTTCGTCGCCGACCTGATCCGCGCCATGCATCGCGCCGGCATGACGCCGCAGGTCGAGTTCGTGCACCTGTCGAGCTATCGCGCCGCCGCCGTCTCGTCGGGGCAGGTCGAGATCCTGCGCGACGTCCAGAGCGAGGTGCGCGGCCGGCAGGTGCTGCTGGTCGACGACATCCTCGAATCCGGCCGCACGCTCGCCTTCGCCAAGGACCTGCTGGCGGCGCGCGGCGCGGCCAGGGTCGACACCGCCGTGTTGCTGGAGAAACCCGGCAAGCGCGCGGTCAATATCCATGCCGACCATGTCGGCTTCGTCTGCCCCGACTATTTCGTCGTCGGCTACGGCATGGACGTTGCGCATTGCTACCGGCAGCTTCCCTATGTCGGCGTCATCGAGACGGCCGACCAGGCCGGCTTTCCGGGAATCTAAAGGCTGGAGCCATGTCGCGCATTCTGGTCGTCGACGACGAGGAATCCCTGCGGGCGCTGGTCGCGCGCGGGCTCACCATGGACGGGCATGACTGCCTGACGGCGGCCGACGGCGCCGAAGCGCTGGACATCCTGATCGCCGAGCAGGGCCGCTTCGACCTGCTCCTGACCGATATCCGCATGCCGCTGATGGACGGGATCGCGCTGGCGCTGGCCGCCAAGCAGGCGTTCCCGGGCCTGACCATCATGCTGATGACCGGCTATGCCGAGCAGCGCGAGCGCACCAAGAGCCTGGAGACGATCGTCTCCGAGGTGATGATCAAGCCCTTCACCATCGCCGACCTGCGCGCCACCGTGCTCAAGGTCATCGAGCGCTCGATCGGCTAGAGCCGGAGGGCAATCTTGCGCGCGGATCGGCAGCGTCTCGACAAATGGCTCTGGTTCGCGCGCTTCGCCAAAACCCGCGCCGCGGCGCAGCGCCTGATCGAGGACGGCCATGTCCGCCTCGGCGGCCGCAGGATCGAGACCGCATCGCATGGGCTGAAGGCCGGCGACGTCCTGACGCTGGCGCTGCCGCATGCGACGCTCGTCGTGCGGCTCACGGCGCTCGGCCAGCGCCGGGGGCCGGCGGACGAGGCGCGCACGCTCTACGAACTCCTGGCGGGCGGGGCGTCGCCGGGCCCCGCGCTTGCACCCGACGAAGCGAGCGACTAGGTTCATATTCGTTTGTATACAAACAAATTGACTGTAGGCGGTGCGGGGAATTCTTCTCCGCGACCCCCGCAGAATGGATGGACTTGCTGCCGCAGGCGACGAAAACGATCTTGAAACGCACGAGCGACAGGGCTTTATGAGCCCCAGCACGGTCGAGGCCTCAAGAGGCGCGGCGCGGCCTACGAAAAGGGACTGGCGACATGACCTATGTGGTCACCGAGAACTGCATCAAGTGCAAGTACATGGACTGCGTCGAGGTCTGTCCGGTCGACTGTTTCTATGAAGGCGAGAACATGCTCGTCATCCACCCCGACGAATGTATCGATTGCGGCGTCTGCGAGCCCGAATGCCCGGCCGAGGCAATCAAGCCCGACACCGAGCCGGGACTGGAATCCTGGCTGCAACTGAACACGAAATACGCCTCCTCCTGGCCCAACATCACCCAGAAGAAGGAAGCGCCCGAAGACGCCAAGGCGTTCGACGGCGTCGCCGGCAAGCTCGACGCGCATTTCTCGCCGAACCCCGGCGAAGGCGACTGAGTTCCGCGCCGGGCTCTCCCTTCGCCGCGTTAACCAAACCCGCCATGGCTGGCGCCCAGCCATGGTTAAAACGCGTTTACCTTTGATTCGGCGTGTTTTTTGTGCTATGCCTTCCGGACAGTCGCATTCGTTCCGCCTGCCCCTGCGAGGTTTCACAAACGGGGCGTCCCCCTCAACGCGATGATGCCAGCTTCCGGTTCCTTGCCGGAGTGCCGGGTCGTCGTCTGTGCGGGACTTGCAAGAAGCGATCGGCTGGAAGGGAAGCGTGGAACCTCCGCCCAGAACGGGTCCGGAGCTGTTCTCAAAGGCAGAGCGCCATCGGTCATCCCGGCCGGCGGCGAAAACATCGCGAGCCCGCGCAAGCGGTCCGGTCAGGAGTGGTAACGGCATGTCCACGGTGAAGAAAGCTGTTGTGCGCCAGGGTTTCAGGACGGGCGAGTTCGTCGTCTATCCGTCTCATGGCGTTGGTCAGATCACGGCGATCGAGGAGCAGGAAGTCGCAGGCTTCAAGCTCGAACTCTTCGTCGTCAGCTTCGCCAAGGACAAGATGACGCTGCGCGTGCCGACCGCCAAGGCCGTCAGCGTCGGGCTGCGCAAGCTCGCCGACGCCGAGAGCGTCACCAAGGCCCTGACCACGCTCACCGGCCGCGCCCGCGTCAAGCGCACCATGTGGTCGCGCCGCGCCCAGGAATACGAGGCCAAGATCAATTCCGGCGATCTCGTCGCCATCGCCGAGGTCGTGCGCGACCTCTATCGCTCGGAAGCGCAGCCGGAGCAGTCCTACTCCGAGCGCCAGCTTTATGAGGCGGCGGTCGATCGCATGACCCGCGAGATCGCGGTCGTCGATGACATCACCGAGACCGAGGCGCTGAAGAAGATCGAGGGTCAGCTCGCCAAGTCGCCGCGCCGCCCCGCCAAGGGCGAAGTCGCGGAAGTCGCCGAGGACGATGTCGAGAGCGACAACGACGACATCAAGGAAGAAGCCGCCTGAGGCGCGCTCTTTCTGCGTGAAACGAAAAACCCGGCGGGCGACCGCCGGGTTTTTTGTTGGAGCCTGATGATTTCGCTGGGAAACACTGCGTCATCCCGGACAAGCCGCGCAGCGGCGCAGTTCCGGCATCGTAAAGCATCATCGCGCCCTATGATGGATCCCGGGACGACCTTCGGTCGCCCAGGATGACGCGAGTGGTTCCGAGCAAAATCATCAGGCTCCGTCAGCCCCGCAAGCTCACGCCGCGCTGGTCTCGGCCGCGAGGAACGCCACGGTCTTGTCCCAGGCGAGCTTGGCGGTCGCCGCGTTGTAGCGTTCGGCGCTGGTGTCGTTGAGGAAAGCATGGTCGGCGTCGGGATAGATGACGATCTCGTGGCGGATTCCGGCGTCCTTCAGCGCCTTCTCATAGGCCGGCACCATCTGCACCAGCCGCGTGTCGCGCGAGGCCTGCTGGATCAGCATCCGCGCCTTGATGAAGGGCACCTTGGCGAGATCGGGCGAGCGCCCGTAGAACACGACGCCGGCCGCAAGCTCCGGAACCTCCACGGCGATGTCGTTGACCGTGCCGCCGCCCCAGCAGAACCCGACGGCGCCGGTCTTGCCCGTCGCGTCGGGGCGCGCAGCCAGCCATTTCAGCGCCGCCCTGCCCTGCGCCACCGTCGCCTCGACCGATAATTGCGGGAACAGCGCGCGCGCCGCATCGGGGTCGGTCGGCGTGCCGCCGAGCGGGTTGAGGAAATCGAGCCCGAGCGCGGTGAACCCCGCCAGCGCCATGCGCCGCGTCACATCCTCGATATGCGGGTTGAGGCCGCGGTTCTCGTGGATGACCAGCACGCCGCCGCGCTTTCCGGCGGTCTTGGGCATCACGAGATAGCCCTTCAGCGCCACGCCATCGACGGTCTCGGCAAGCCGCGTCGCAGTGATGCGGGCATCGTCGGCCGCAATCTGCTGGGCGTGGGCGTAATTCGGTTCGAGCAAGGCGAGCGCCGCCTCGGCGGCGGCGACCGAGCCCGTGATCGCGAAGAGCCGGCTCATGAAGATGCGCCGGTCGAGCGGCTTGTGAGTGTATTCGTCATAGAGTTCGACGATGCGACGATCGAGCGCCATTTTGAAACCTCCTGCCATCTCTGGCCCTACGCGCAGCTGACTGTCAGCGCCGGCTGCCGGACCGACCGCATGCGGAACAGTTAACGGATGTTCAGCATTGGGTGATCCATCTGGGGCGCGTCGCCGTAGATGAACGAGCATAGCCATGGAGGGTCTCATGAGCGAGATCGCAGGCGTCGATCGCAATTTCGTGAAGGCGGCGATGGCCGCGCCCTTTCTCGCGCGTGACGAGGAACAGGTGCTCGCCCGGCGCTGGCGCGACGATGGCGACCAGGCGGCGATGCACAGGCTGACATCGGCGCATATGCGCCTCGTCATCGCCATGGCCTCGCGCTTCCGCCATTATGGTCTGCCGCTGGCCGACATGATCCAGGAGGGCCATGTCGGGCTGCTGGAGGCAGCCGCCCGCTTCGAGCCGGCCCGCGAGGTTCGCTTTTCGACCTATGCGACCTGGTGGATCAGGGCCTCGATCCAGGACTACATCCTGCGTAACTGGTCGATCGTGCGCGGCGGCACCTCGTCATCCCAGAAGGCGCTGTTCTTCAACCTCCGGCGCCTCCGCGCCAAGCTGACGCGTGGCGGGCAGGACCGCATCGGCGAGGCCGTCTACGGCACGATCGCAGCCCAGATCGGCGTCAGCCGGGCCGATGTCGCGGCGATGGATGCGCGTCTGTCGGGCCCCGACGTCTCGCTCAACGCCACGCTCGGCGAGGAAGAGGGCGAGGGCAGCGAGCGCATGGACCTGCTGCCGGACACCTCCGCCTTGCAGGACGAGACGGTCGGCGAGGGCATCGACGCTACGCGCCGACTGAATTGGCTGCAATCCGCGCTGACGGTGCTGTCCGAGCGCGAACTCAGGATTGTGCGCGAGCGTCGACTTGTCGAGGAGACCTGCACGCTCGACGTGCTCGGCCAGCGGCTCGGCATCTCCAAGGAACGCGTCCGCCAGATCGAGAACCGTGCGCTGGAGAAACTCCGGCGCGCGCTTTTGGCGCAGCAGCCGCAGGGCGCGGCCGCGATGCTCTGAGCCGCCATACGCGGCTTGCGGGCAACGAGGCCCGAGCTCTTCCCTTCGGTTGCGGCTGCTTGCCCGCCAGGCTCCGCAGCCTCGCGATCCGCAGTGATTGTCATGGCAATGTCATCGCCCGGTTGCCTGACCGTCATCGGCTAGTCCCATCACCCGCCTGAACGGGCGGGACAATGGCTGAAGCGGTTCTGACAGGCATATCGGAGACGCGCTCGCGATCGGCGGGCTGGCGGCCGCGCCGGACGACGCTGGTCGCGCTCGGCCTGCTCGCGCCCTCGCTCGTCTTCTTGACGCTGTTCACCTATTGGCCGGTGATCCAGGTCGTGTGGCAGTCGCTGTTCAACCAGCAGCGCGTGGGTGGGCCGCAGGTCTATGTGGGGGCGGCGAATTTCTTCAAGCTCTTCGCCGACAGCGCCTTCCGCAAGGCGCTCTCCAACAACCTGATCTACGCCTTCGGCACGGTGATCCCGAGCCTCGTTCTGGCGCTCGGCTTCGCCATGGCGCTGGCGCAGTCGAGCCGGGTCAATGCCCTGTTCCGGGCGCTGTTCTTCCTGCCCGTGCTGATCCCGCTGGTCGCGACCGCCTCGATCTTCCTGTTCATCTTCCTGCCCGGCGTCGGCCTGCTCGACTACCACCTCGCCAAGCTCGCGCTCAGCGGCCCGAACTGGCTCGGCGACCCCGACATCGCGCTCTACGCGATCATGGGGCTGACGATCTGGAAGAACGCCGGCTACTACATGCTGTTCTTCCTCGCAGGCCTGCAGGCCGTGCCGGCCGACGCCTATGAGGCCGCGATCCTCGACGGCGCGGGACCCTGGCAGCGGCTGCGCTATGTGACCCTGCCCTATCTCAAGCCGACCATCGGCTTCGTTATGGTCATCGGCCTGCTCAATGTCGTCACCCAGGTCGACCATGTCTTCGTGCTGACCAAGGGCGGCCCATCCGACTCGACCAACCTGCTGCTGTTTTATGTCTACCAGCAGGCGGTCGAGAGCTACGACGCCGGCAAGGCGGCCGCCGGCACGCTGGTGATGCTCGGCCTCCTGCTCGCCATCTCCGCCTCCTCGCTGCGCACGCTCGAGCGCTCCTTCGGGGAGCGCGAGACATGAGCGGGATCGGGAGCGGCGTCGCCACGGGCGAACTCTCGCCGAAGCTCGGCTATGGCGCGACGCTGCTGGTCGCCTGCCTCTGGATGACGCCCTTCGTCTGGATGCTGGTCGCGGCCTTCAATCCCCAGAGCATCGGGGCCGGCATGGCATCGCTCATCCCGGACTATCTCCCGACGCTGGCGAATTTCCGCGAGGCCTGGGCCTCGGCCGATTTCCCGCGCTACGGCCTCAACACGCTGATCATCACGCTGGGCATCCTCGCCGTGCAGCTCGTCACGGTGACTTTAGCCGGCTACGCCTTCGCCCGGCTGGAGTTCCCCGGCCGCACGCTGTGCTTCTACCTGTTCCTGCTTCAGCTCATGCTGGCCCCGGTCGTGCTGATCGTCCCCAACCTGACGACCATCGCGAAGCTCGGGCTCTACGACACGCTGCTCGGCGTGATGGCCCCCTATTTCGCCTCCGCCTTCGGCACCTTCCTGATGCGCCAGGCCTTTCGGGCGATCCCGCGCGAACTCGAGGACGCCGCCCTGATCGACGGCGCCAGCGTCTTCCAGCGCATCGGCTTCATCTATCTGCCGCTGGCCAAGCCCTCGCT
>JBKJSB010000066.1:0-5375 GCA_046593015.1 Allobosea sp. | reverse complement strand
CGCGGCTCCAGGCGCGGGCGCTACACCCGGCGCGGGCGCTGCGCCCGGCGTACCCGGAGCAGCGTTGGCGCCGCCGGCGCCGAGGCGCTGGCGCAGTTCTTCCTGGCGCTTGGCCAGTTCGTCCTGCAGCGCCTTCTGCTGGTCCTCGAGCACCTTGGGATCGATCGCCGCGCCATCGAAGCCCTTGGCGAAATCGGCGAGCGGGACCGAGAAGGAGACCTCGCGGGCGCCCTGGTTCTGGACGCTGACGCTGAGCGTCGTGCCCTTCTTCATCTGGTTGATGAAGTCGTCCTTGATCTGCGCCTCGGCGAAGCAGCCGTTCGGGAAGCAGATCGCATAGCGGCCGGGCGTCGGCTGGCCGGTGTCGACGCCGAAGCGGATGCCGGGCTGCAGCAGCAGACCGAGCGGCATCAGAAAGCGCACGATCTTGTTGGGGTCGCCCTTCACGTCATAGACGGCGACCGCCAGCACGGGCTGGCCCTGGTCGGAGACGAAATCACGCGTGGTGTAGCAGATTTCCTTGTTGGCGGCCTGGTCCTTGCCGCAAACCTTGGTCCAGCTCGTCTGGGACGGCTCGGGCTTGACCTGCACGATGGTCGGGCCGGTCGGAGCGGCCTGTCCGGCCGGGGGCTGCGCCGGCTGGGCTGGCTGGGCCGGCTGCGCGGCGGGACGCTGCGCCGGGCGCTGCGGCTGCGCCTGGGCGAAGGCCGCGACGGGCGCGAGCGCGAGCGAGGCGCTCAGGGCGGCGGCGAGGCCGCGCGAAATCAGGCGAAACGAAGCGGACATCGGTCTTCCTTACATCAGGCGAATTCGGGGATCACGACTTCGCAAGCCGCGCGTATCACCATCGGCGGCCCAATCACTTGCCGACTCGGACCATCTGCGCCCGAGCACATCGTCAGGGATTGAGGCGTTTGCATGACACCGTGCGACGCCTTTAACGAGTTCCGCTGCGGGATTCCAGCCCGAATAGCTGCGCGACTGCGCTGCGCGCGTGTTATCTTCATCTCCGGGAATCAGGATCGGCGATGGATTTCTCTCGCGCAAGGCGGGCTGCCCTGCAGGCCATGACCAGGACGACGCTCGTTCTCGCCACGCTCACCGGGCTGGCGGGGCAGATGATGCTTGCCCGCGCGGCCGAGCCGACGCATGCGATTGCGATGCATGGCGAGCCCGCGCTCGCGCCCGGATTCAGTCATCTGCCCTATGCCGATCCGGACGCGCCCAAGGGCGGGCGGATCATCTTCGGGCAGCAGGGCACGTTCGACAGCCTGAATCCGCTGGTCGTGCTCGGCGTCGCGCCCGATGCCGTGCCGCGCTATGTCCAGCAGAGCCTGCTGTTCCGCTCGGCCGACGAGCCCTTCACCGCCTATGGCCTGCTGGCCTCACGCGTCGAACTCAACGACGAGCGCACCAAGCTCGCCTTCGAGATCGACCCGCGCGCAAAATTCTCGGACGGCAGGCCGGTGACCGCGCAGGACGTACTCTTCACCTTCGAGATGCTGAAGACCAAGGGCAAGCCATTCCACCGGTCGAGCCTCGCCCGCGTCACCAAGGCGCAGGCCCCCTCGCCGGCTCGCGTCGAGTTCGAACTCGGCGACGGCTCCAACCGCGAACTGCCGCTGGTGATCGGCGCGATGCCGATCTTCGCCAGGCACGCGACCGACGCGGAGAAATTCGGCGACACCAGTTTCAAGCCGGCTTTGGGCTCGGGTCCCTATCTCGTCAGCGAGATGAGGCCGGGCGAGGCGCTGACGCTGAAGCGGCGCAGCGATTTCTGGGCCGAGGACCACCCCCTGACGCGCGGGCTCTTCAACGCCGACGAGATCCGGTACGATTTCTATCGCGATTCCAACGCCCTGTTCGAGGCGTTCAAGGCCGGGCTCTACGATGTCAGGCTGGAGGCCGATTCGACGCGCTGGACGACGGGCTACGATATTCCAGCTGTGCGCGACGGGCGGATCATCCGCGATTCGCTGCGGTTCAGATCGCCCAAGGGCATGACCGGGCTCGTCTTCAACACGCGGCGGCCGCTCTTTTCCGACGTCAGGACGCGCGAGGCGCTCGGGCTGATGTTCGATTTCGAATGGGTCAACCGCAACCTGTTTCACGGCGTCTATCGCAGATCCGGCAGTTTCTTCTCCGATTCGGAATTGTCGGCGCTGGGCGTCCCGGCAGATGCGCGCGAGACGGCGCTGCTCGCCGCGTTCCCCGGCAGCGTGCGCCCCGACATCCTGTCGGGGCAATGGTCGCCGGCCGCCAGCGACGGCTCGGGCCGCGACCGCGAGCAGGCCCGCAAGGCGCTCGATCTGCTGAAGAGCGCCGGTTTTGCGCTGTCGGACGGCGCGCTGCGCAGGCAGGGCACGGGTGAGCCCTTCGCCTTCGAGATCACCGTGACCAGCCGCCCTCAGGAGCGGCTGGCGCTGAACTACGCTGCCTCGCTCGGCCGGATCGGCATCGCGGTCTCGGTCAGGCTGATCGACGACGTGCAGTACTGGCGCAGGCTCTCGACATTCGATTTCGACATGATCCAATGGACCTGGGCGGCGTCCGCCTCGCCGGGCAACGAGCAGATCGGGCGCTGGGGCTCGGCCAACGCCAACCGCAACGGCGCGCTGAACTATGCCGGCGTGAAGTCCCCGGCGATCGACGCCGTCATTCAGACGCTGCTCGGCGCGCGCGCGCATGGCGATTTCGTCGCGGCCGTGCGCGTGCTCGACCGGCTGCTGCTCTCTGGCTTCTATGTCGTGCCGCTGTATTACCTGCCGGAAACCTGGCTCGCCCGTTCGCGCGACATCGTCCTCCCCGAGCGGCGGCCGGGCTATTTCTTCTCGACCGAAACCCTGGCGCGCGCTGCATCGCCGCCGGCCCCGGCCAATTGAAAGCGCGATGATGAAGGCGGAACCGGATGAGGCCGTGGCCGCGCTGCTCGAAGGGCTCGATCTCGATTCGCTGTTGCAGGCGCTGACCCGCAGCCGGGGCTACGAGGCTGCCCTGCGCGATCCGCCGGGCCGGCGTGGCTGGAGCGACGCGATGCCGACCTCGCTCAGCTTCGTTCAGCTGGAGGAGCGGGTCGATCAGCTCGCTCGTCTGCTGACCATCAACAAGGCGCAACCCGGCGCCAGCGTCGCGATCCTCGCTCCCATGGGGCAGGAGGCGCTGATCTCGATCCTGGCCTGCCTGCGCGCCGGCCTCTCGCCACTGATGCTGCCCTTGCACGGCAACGAACTGGAACTGCTGCGGCTGATCGAGGCGTCGGGCGCGGTGATGGCGCTTGGCACGGCGCGCGTCGGCCCCCTACGGCCGCTGCTGATGCTGCGAAACCTCGCCGTGCGCGCCTTCTCGACCCGCTTCGTCGGCGGGTTCGGCCATGAGGTGCCCGAAGGGGTCGCCGCGCTCGACACGCTCATGGCGAGCGCGGCCGCCCAGCCCTTGCCCGCCGGCCTGCCCCGCCCTGCCCTGCAGGTCGTCGATGCGCGGACATTCGCGGGGCCGCTGCCTGTCTCCGAGAGAATGGTGCTCGGCCGGGCGCTGGAGATGTCGCGGCTGGTCAAGCCGCTCGCCTCCTCGCGCATCGTGACCGCGCTCGTCGGCGGCGACCTCGCCGCGCTGGCCTGCGGACCAGGCATGTCGCTGCTGACCGGCGTCGAACTGCTGCCGCTCGGCCTCTTCAGCCTCGGCGACCTGCAGGCCTGCCTTGAAGGCGGCCGCAAGGCCCATCTCGTGCTTCCAGCCGCGATGGAGCCCTCGCTGGCGCGCTCGAAGCTGGCGAGCCACCCGGCGCTGGCGAGCCTCGTCTTCGTCCAGCGCGAGCCGGGCGAGCGTGCCTTGCCTGCGATCGACCGGCCCGACATCGCCATCGTCGATGTGGCGGCGCATTCGGCGGCGGATATCTCGGTCAGCCGGCGTTGACGATCAGCCCGCCTTCTTCCGCTCCGCGATCCGGGCCAGATCGGTCAGCAGCCGGCGCGTGCCCTTGAGCCGCGCTTCCGCCGTCCCGAAATCATCGATGAAGACGACCCGCATGTCGGGGCGCACCTTGGCCAGCGTGCCGATCTTCGCGACATAGGAGACGAGCCCCTCCGGATTGGCGAATTCGTTGTCGCGGAACGAGACGATGATGCCCTTGGGCCCGGCCTCGACCTTCTCGACATTGGCGCGCTTGCAGAGCGCCTTGATCGCGACGATCTCCAGCAACTGCTCGACCTCCTCGGGCAGCGGACCGAAGCGATCGACCAGTTCGGCGGCGAAGGACTGGATGTCGCCATCCTCGTCCAGCGTCGAAAGTCGCTTGTAGAGGGTCAGCCTGAGCGTCAGGTCGGTGACGTAGTGCTCCGGTATCATCACCGGCGCGCCGATCTGGATCGCCGGCGACCATTGCGTCGTGCTCTCGAAATCGACGCCGGACTTGAGCGCCGCAACCGCCTCCTCCAGCATCTGCTGGTACAATTCGTAGCCGACCTCCTTGATGTGGCCCGATTGCTCGTCGCCCAAGAGATTGCCGGCGCCGCGAATGTCGAGATCGTGGCTGGCGAGCTGGAAGCCCGCGCCCAGCGTATCGAGCGATTGCAGCACTTTCAGCCGGCGCTCGGCCTGCTCTGTCAGCTTGCGGTTGACCGGCAGGGTGAACAGCGCATAGGCGCGCACCTTGGAGCGGCCGACGCGGCCACGAAGCTGGTAGAGCTGCGCGAGGCCGAACATGTCGGCGCGGTGGACGATCAGCGTGTTGGCGGTCGGGATGTCGAGGCCCGATTCGACGATCGTGGTCGAGAGCAGCACGTCGTACTGGCCTTCGTAGAAGGCCGTCATCACGTCCTCGAGCTGGCCCGCCGCCATCTGGCCATGGGCAATCCCGACCTTGGCTTCGGGCACCTGCTTGTCGAGGAAGTCCTTGACGTCGGCGATGTCCTCGATGCGCGGCACGACATAGAAGGAGCGCCCGCCGCGATAGCGCTCGCGCAGCAGCGCCTCGCGCACGATCAGCGGGTCGAAGGGCGTGACGAAGGTGCGGACCGCCAGCCGGTCGACCGGCGGCGTCGCGATGATCGAAAGCTCGCGCACGCCGGTCATGGCGAGCTGGAGCGTGCGCGGGATCGGCGTCGCCGTCAGCGTCAGCATGTGGACCTCGGCGCGGAACTCCTTCAGGCGTTCCTTGTGGCCGACGCCAAAATGCTGCTCCTCGTCGACGATGACGAGGCCGAGATCCTTGAACTCGATGCCCTTGCCGAGCAGCGCGTGGGTGCCGACGACGATGTCCATCGTGCCGTCCCTGACGCCTTGCTTGACCAGCTTGAGATCGGCCGCCGGCACGAAGCGCGAGGCCTGGCCGACATGGACCGGCAGGCCCCGGAAGCGCTCCTCGAAGGTGCGGAAAT
>JBKJSB010000333.1:0-7199 GCA_046593015.1 Allobosea sp. | reverse complement strand
TGGCAACGCGCTGATCCCCGCCTGCGAGCGCGCCCATGTCGAGGCGGTAAAACTGCTCCTGACCAGCGGCATCGATGTCGATCACGTCAATGATCTCGGCTGGACCTGCCTGCTGGAGATCGTGATCCTCGGCGATGGCGGCCCGCGTCATCAAGAGGTGGCCAGGCTCGTGCTTGAGGCGGGCGCCGATCCAGGTCTCGCCGACAAGGATGGCGTGACGCCGCTGGCGCATGCCCGCCAGAAAGGTCAACACGCGGTCGCGGCCCTGATCGAGCAGGCCGGCCGCCGCTGATCGCGGCGGATTTGGCATCGCCGCCGGATCGCGCTACCTCTGCCGCCAACGCGGCCTCCAAGCCGTCCGACATTCGCATTGCGAGGCTTGCATCCGATGACCGACACGCTCCCAGACCGTCTCTCGTCCAACCCCAACAGCCCGTTCTACAACGAGGAACTGCTGGCGCGCGACATCGGCATCCGGTTCAAGGGCGTCGAGAAGACCAATGTCGAGGAATACTGCGTCAGCGAGGGCTGGGTCCGCCTGACCGCCGGCAACGCCAAGGATCGCTTCGGCAATCCGATGACGGTGAAGCTCAAGGGCGAGGTCGAGCCCTATTTCCGCAAGGCCCCCGAGGCCTGAGAGGCCGTCAACCCAGATCCTTGTAGAAAAATGTCGAGCCGCAATCCGCGCCGTCCGGCATCAGCGCAAAGCGCGGAATGGTGCCGACCTCCGTCCAGCCGAGCCGGCTGTAGAGCCTGCGCGCCGCGCTGTCGGCATCGGTGTCGAGCACCAGCAGCGTCCGGCCGGCCGCTTGCGCCGCAGCCTCGGCCGCCTGCATCAGCGCCTCGCCCAGTCCCTGACGGCGGGCGCTGGAATGCACCAGCACCTTGGCGACCTCCGCCCGGTGCGGCTGGTTGGGCTTGCCGATCAGATGCAGCTGCGCCGTGCCGACGATCTCGCCGCCGCGCCGCGCCGCAAACAGGATGACGCGGCCCGCCTCGACATCGCGTGCGACGCCGTCCCAGAATGTCTCGAAATCGGCATGCGTGTTCCAGTGCATGAAACCGAGCGAAGCGCCATTGGCGACGCAATCGGCCAACACCTGGGCCAGAGCCGGGACGGCCTCTCTCGCAGTGGCGGCCGGCAGCGTCTCGATCGCGATCACATTCGCTTCCATCATTGTCGTTCCTCGAAGGCTGGTCTGTCATGGCCCGTCAGCACGACCGCGTAGCGGGCGGTCAGCGGGCCGGAATTGTGAAAGGCGATCGGCCCGTCGAGCAGCATCTGCAGGCAGTCGCCGGTCGCCAGCGCGTGCTCCGTATCGCCCAGCGTCACGACCATCTCGCCCTCCAGAATCCAGACCTGCTGGTCCAGCCGCTGCGTCGCGCGCGGTGCCTCCAGCAGCACGCGCCCGCCAGCCGGCATCTCGACCTCGACGATCTCGATCCGCGAGCCGGTTCCCGGCGGCGAGACGCTGCGGCGGATATATCCGCTTCCCGGATCGGTCCAGACCGGCTGATCGCCGCGCCGCGCCAGCGGGCGTGCCTGCGTCTCCTCGCGAAACAGCACCGAGAGCACGGTCCCGAGCCCGACGCAGACCCGGTCGAGCAGCGCCGCCGTCGGGCTCGATTCCCCGCGCTCGACCCGCGAGATCATCGCCCGGCTGACGCCCGAGCGCTCGGCCAGCTGGTCCAGCGTCAGGCCGCCCGCCAGCCGCAACGCCTTGATCCTGGCCCCCAGCCGTCGGTCGAGTTCGAGATCCTGCATCGTCTCCATGACCGGCAGAATAATTCCACTATATGGGAATATCAAGATCGAATCGTGGAATTGGACCGCCGGCGCGTTGCGCACAGTCGTCTCGCAACGTGATTGCGAGACCTCGTGCTTGTGAGGCGGCGTGAACGCGGTTTTCACTACATTTTGAATTGAAGCGCGCGAGCCTGAGTTCAACGCCGCCAGATTTGCGGAAAAGTCACAGGTTTCGCGCATTGATGATGTCAAAGGACGCCGTCGACGGCGCCGTCGCAGGGGAAGCGGCCAAGGGGAACGGCAGGGGGAGGCGGCGATGAACAGGGGACTGGATTTTCTCGGGCGCTCCGTCGTCCGTTTCATCACCCGCAACCGGCAGGAGGCCGGCCCGGTCGATGCAAAAGCGCTGGCGCGGTTGAACAACGCCCTTCGCCCCGGTGACGTGCTGCTCGTCGAGGGCGGCATGAAGGTCTCGACCGCGATCAAATATCTGACCCAGTCGACCTGGTCTCACGCGGCGCTCTATGTCGGCGACACCGGGCAGTTCAGCGAAAGCGGCGAGCCGCTGGTGCTGGCGGAAGTCGAGATGGATGTCGGCTGCGTGCTCTCGCCCCTGTCGAAATACGGCGCGTTCGGCACGCGCATCTGCCGGCCGCAGGGGCTGGATTCGGCTGGCCGAGACACCGTCGTCGCCTATGCGCTCGGCCGGCTCGGCACGCAATACGACCTCAAGAACATCCTCGACCTGCTGCGCTGGCTGGTGCCGGTGCCGTGGGTGCCCTCGCGCCTGCGCCGGCGCATGATCGCGATCGGCTCGGGCGACCCGACGCGGGCGATCTGTTCGACGCTGATCGCACAGGCCTTCGAGGCGGCGCGCTATCCGGTTCTCCCGACGGTCGAATACGCGCAGGCGATGGACGAGGACGACGCCGAGGAGATCCTGCATATCCGGCATCATTCGCTTTACATGCCGCGCGATTTCGACATTTCGCCCTATTTTTCGGTGGTCAAGCCGACGCTGGAGGCGGGCTTCGACTATCGCGCGCTGACCTGGGCCAAGCCGGTGCAGGTGGAGACCCCGCAACGCGGCCCGGTTGGTGCGGCGCAACTGGCCTGAGAAGCCATCGCAACGGCTGCGACTGGCCGGGCCTGCGCTATCGCAAACCCTTGGCGCAGTGCGGCAACGCTGCTATCTGCGGCCCATGAGCACCCAGAGCTTCGACAATATCCGCAATTTCTCGATCGTGGCCCATATCGACCACGGCAAATCGACGCTGGCCGACCGGCTGATCCAGACCACCGGCACGGTGGCGGCGCGCGATATGAGCGAGCAGATGCTCGACTCGATGGACATCGAGAAAGAGCGCGGCATCACCATCAAGGCCCAGACCGTGCGGCTCGACTACCGGGCGCAGGACGGCAAGGATTACATCCTGAACCTGATGGACACGCCGGGCCATGTCGACTTCGCCTATGAGGTCTCGCGCTCTCTTGCCGCCTGCGAGGGCTCGCTGCTGGTGGTCGACGCCTCGCAGGGCGTCGAGGCGCAGACGCTGGCGAACGTCTATCAGGCGCTCGACGCCGGCCACGAGATCGTCACGGTCCTCAACAAGATCGACCTGCCGGCCGCCGAGCCCGAGCGCATCAAGCAGCAGATCGAGGACGTAATCGGGCTCGACGCGTCCGAGGCCGTGCCGATTTCGGCCAAGACCGGCATCAACATCGAGGGCGTGCTGGAGGCCATCGTCAAGCGGCTGCCCCCGCCCAAGGGCGATCTCGAGGCCCCGCTGAAATGCCTGCTGGTCGATAGCTGGTATGACGCCTATCTCGGCGTGGTCGTGCTGGTGCGCGTCATCGACGGCGTGCTGAAGAAGAACATGACGATCCGGATGATCCGCGCCAACGCCGCCTATGGCGTCGATCGGGTCGGCGTGTTCAAGCCCAAGATGCTCGAGGTCAAGGAACTTGGCCCCGGCGAAGTCGGCTTCTTCACCGCATCGATCAAGGAGGTCGCCGATACGGCGGTCGGCGACACCATCACCGACGACAGGCGCCAGACCGCCCAGCCGCTGCCGGGCTTCAAGCCGGTGCAGCCGGTGGTGTTCTGCGGCATCTTCCCGGTCGATGCGGCCGATTTCGAGGTGCTGCGCTCGGCGATGTCGCGCCTGCGCCTGAACGACGCCAGCTTCAGCTACGAAATGGAGACCTCGGCCGCGCTCGGCTTCGGCTTCCGCTGTGGATTCTTGGGGCTGCTGCATCTGGAGATCATCCAGGAGCGACTGGAGCGCGAGTTCAACCTCAACCTGATCTCGACCGCCCCATCGGTGGTCTACCACCTCAAGCTGCGCGACGGCGCGACGCTGGAGTTGCACAATCCCGCCGACATGCCCGACGTCATGAAGATCGAGACGATCGAGGAGCCGTGGATCAAGGCGACGATCTTCACGCCCGACGAGTATCTCGGCTCGGTGCTGAAGCTCTGCCAGGACCGCCGCGGCGTCCAGACCGACCTGTCCTATGTCGGCTCGCGCGCCAAGGTCGTCTACGACCTGCCGCTCAACGAGGTGGTGTTCGATTTCTACGACCGGCTGAAATCGATCTCGAAGGGCTACGCCTCCTTCGACTATGCCATCACCGATTATCGCGAGGGCGACCTCGTGCGCATGTCGATCCTGGTCAATGCCGAGCCGGTGGACGCCTTGTCGATGCTGGTCCATCGCTCGCGCGCCGATGCACGCGGTCGCGCCATGTGCGAAAAACTGAAGGACCTGATCCCGCCGCACATGTTCCAGATCCCGGTGCAGGCGGCGATCGGCGGCAAGATCATCGCCCGCGAGACCATCCGCGCTTTGCGCAAGGACGTGACCGCGAAATGCTATGGCGGCGACGCCTCGCGCAAGCGCAAGCTCCTGGACAAGCAGAAGGAAGGCAAGAAGAAGATGCGCCAGTTCGGCAAGGTCGAGATTCCGCAGGAAGCGTTTATCGCCGCGTTGAAGATGGATTCGTGACGAGGGCGCGGAGGCGGGCCTGAACGGCTTGCGGGTCTTTCATTTCGCACTCCCAGACTACGAGCGAGTTCCAACCCTTCTCGTCGAGAGCGGTCAGATTGGCTGTGTCTCGCGCCCTGTTTCGGCTGATTTTGTCCGACCAGTACTCCGCATTGGCCTTCGGCGACCGCGCCCCACGCACGCAGTCATGGCCATGCCAGAAGCAGCCATGCACGAAGATGGCGATGCGTCGGCCGGGATAGGCGATGTCGGGCCGGCCGGGGATGTCCTTCCGGTGCAGGCGGTAGCCCGGCGCGATCGGGCGCAGCAGCTTGCGGAGGAGGCGCTCGGGCGTGGTGTCGCGCGACTTGACCGCGCGCATGATCGCGGAGCGCTCAGGTCCCGGCCGCTGCGTCATCGGCTTCGTCGTTATCGTGAGCTTTCTGTTCGACGGCGTCTTCGCCGCCAACATCGGCAAACTGCTTCTTTGCCAAGGATTCGAGCCGCAGCGCCTGTGTCAGCAGCGTTCGCCGCAGCCCGCTCTGCACCTGCCGCTCCGAGATTGTCTGGGCGAGCCGCGCGATCGTCTGGGCCCGACGCGCGATCCGGGTATCGGGATGACTCCTGAATTTCTTCACATCGTCGGAGACGATCCGCCCGCGTATAGACGCGGGCAGTCGCTCCATCGGCTCGGCCGGCGCCGGGTCTTTCTCGTTCAGGATTTTCCCGAAGGCGCTTTCCTGGATGCACTTCTGAAAGACCGCCAACTCCAGACTGTTCAGCTTGGCCTTGGCGGCTTTGTCCTTGGAGTTTGCCGCTTGCAATTCTGGCAAGGGGAAGAGTTGGATCTCGTAGACCTCGAACGGATCGAGGACCGACATGGCCACGGCGTCGGTGCGCTGATTGGTCAGATGCCGCCCGATACGGCTGCTCAGGCCCTCAAGCGTCTGACCCACATAGATCGGCTCGCCATCGTAATCGAAAAACGCGTATACGCCCCATTTGAATGCTCCGATCGTCTTGATCTCGCATGCGAATGGCGGTGGTTGCCTGAGAAACGCGGTAAGGCCCTTTCTCAACTCCGCCGTTTCGAACGGCGGCTCGACGCGCTTCGGCGCGCTCTTTGGTGGTTTTGTCACTAAGCGGCCACGAGCGCGAGTTTCGAAGGCCTGACGATGTGCAAAAGCAGGCTTTCGGCCAGAAACCTGACCACCGGCACCGCCACCCCGTCCCCCAGCAGATGATAGGCCTCGTTATAGCGTGTCGGCAGCCGGTAGTCCTCCGCCACCCCCATCAGCCGCGCCGCCTCCCGCGCCGTCATCAGGCGCGAGCGCACGCGGCCCTGCTCGACCATCACGACCGTTTGCCGGCTCGAGCCGCCCTCGGGCGTGCGCAGGCAGCCGGCGACGCCGTCGAAGCGGATTTCGGCGCGCTGGACCTTCTCGCCGTTCGCATCGAGGCGAGTCCGGCGGTAGACCGTTCCGAAAAGCCGGCCGCCCTTGTCGATCGCGGTCTGCAGCTTGGCGCGGTTGACCTCCGACATCATCGCGACGAGACGGTCCGTCTCGGCCTGCGAATGCCATGAGATATCCGTGCTCTCGTCGATAAGCTGATCAAAACCAATATTGCGCTTCGGCGGCGGCGGCAGACGCCACCAGCGCCAAGCCTTGCGCAAATCCGGCCGCAGCGCCGCATGCGCCTTGCACAAGGCGGCAGAAGCCCATGCGCTGGCCGGCTCCCCGGCGACGAGCGATCTGGCGATCGACACGTCCTTGCGCACGGCTACGATGAACAGCCTTGGCCGGGACTGGGGCAGGAAATGCACGGCGTCGATGGTCAATGCGCCAAATACATAGCCGAGTTCGAACAGCGATCGGCACAGCACATCGAAATCGCGTCCTCGATTGGATGTGATCGCGCCGACGACATTCTCGATGACAAGAATGTTCGGCGCGCGCTGCTCGCGACGCAAACCTCTAATCAGCAGGTCGAAGCCCCAGAACGCACCCGAGCGTTCGCCTTCGAGCCCTGCGCCATTACCCGCCAGCGACAAATCCTGACAGGGAAACGAGGCCCAGGCGAGATCGGCACGCCCCGGCAAATCCGATGCGTCGAGCTTATGGATGTCGCCGAGGCGAAATTCTTTGTCGCCCCAGTTCTCGACGTAGCTCCTGCCCTTCTTGGGATCGAAATCATTTGCGAACAGGCAGCGCCAAGCCTCGCCAAGGCCGGCTCGCGCCATGCCGCCGCCGGCGAAGAACTCGTAGAAGGTCGGCTGCATGAAAACCCCGGCAAATCTGGATGTCTGAATCTAGGATTCCGGTTTCGTTCTGTCTAGGCGGATTGCATTAATCTCCAGTGCATCACGCAAGACCTCCCGTCCGGAACTCCTCCCACCCCTCCGCGTTTCTCCCTCGGGTGCGACCACCCGTCGCGACCGACCTGGTCGTGGCGCATAAGCGGAG
>JBKJSB010000151.1:0-13688 GCA_046593015.1 Allobosea sp. | reverse complement strand
GAGATCGTGATCCCGCGCGCCTTCTCTTCAGGCGCCTTGTCGATCTGGTCATACGCCGTGAACGTCGCACCGCCGGACTCAGCCAGAATCTTCGTGATCGCAGCCGTCAACGACGTCTTGCCATGGTCAACGTGACCAATCGTTCCAATGTTGCAATGCGGCTTCGTGCGCGCGAATTTCTCTTTGGCCATGACACCTGTTTCCTGCGAACGGCCCTCGCGAGGCCTTCAAAGCGCGGTCGCATTAGGGGGTTTTGGCCATGAATGCAAGGTTGAGCGCGCGGGGCGCATCGCCCCGCGCGCATCTCCGGTCAGAGCCGCTCGCCGATCGAGATCGCGTAGGCCGGCTGACGCTGCAGGAACAACTCGTCATCGGGACCGGCAAGGCCATCGGCCAGCGTGGTCGGATCGAAGATCGCGTTGTCGCAGGTCTCGTTCTTTTCCAGCGCCGCGATGGTCAGCGTGCCGAGCTTGATCGTCGGGCGCGCATCCTCGCCCTCCCACATCTGCGTGACGTTGGTCTTCTCGTCGCCCGCCTTGCCCATGATCGCGACCATGTCGAATCCGGCCGGCCTTTTGGTGTCGAGCCGGCCCTTGAGCTCGTCGAGCAGGAAATCGGCCGGCTTGGCCTTGGCCTCATCGTCAGTCAGCCCGACCTCGCCGCCAACCGGGACCATCTTGAACTTGATGATCTGCTTGGCGCCCGCCGCATTGGTCACCGTGTAGGGGTGGATGCCCCAGTAGTTGACGCCGACCCAAGAGCCGACGACCGGTTTGCCCGCGAGATAACGCCCCTGCCCGGTCGTCTCGGGATTGGCGTCGGTGAAAGCCTTGATCTTGTCGGCCTGCGGCTTCCCGTCGGCGCCCGGCAACCGCACTTTGAGGAATTCGAGCATCTGCTCGGGCGACTTCACGAAATTGATCGGCGCGTTGACCATGACGAACTCGGTCTGGCCGGCCCCGCCCGGATCGATCCGGAACGAGAAGCCGCGATTCACCGCCTTGTTGGCGTCCATCACCTTGGGATTGCCGCCGCCGACGGAGAACCGCGCTACCACCGTCGAGGTCTTGGCGAAGACCGCCGACTTGCTCAGCCCCTTGGCCTCGGCCGTGGGCGCGAAGCTGCCTGTGAAGCACTGGCCCTTGGCCCCGCTCGGCCGCGCCTTCTGCTTGCCAGACAGCGTGCGCATGGTCTCGACGATCTCGGGCGTCTGGGCCGCTGCGCTGCCGGCCATGGCGCAGGTGGCGGCAAGGGCGGTGGCAAAAGCGAGGTATCGGCTCTGCTTCTTCATGATTGTTCTCCCCAGCGGTGTCGCCGCGTCAGGAGGCAACCAGTTTCGATCTGGAGCAAATCAAAGGAAGCGCGCTGGCGATCACGCTGGCGTGACGATGCGTCAACGTCCGGACAAAGACCTTTTACCCAGCCCCAAAAACCCGCCGATACCGCGCCACCGTTTCCGCAGCCCCCGAGACTTTCTCGGGATTGTCCGACAGCTTGACCGCCGGCCGGCCGTTCGCCTTCGTCACCTTGCAGACCAGCGACATCGGATCGAGATCGCGCGAGCCGTCGGGCGAGCAGCCGACGAGATCGTTGGTCAGGTCGGTGCCCCAGCCGAAGGCCATGCGGACCTTGCCGTCGAAATGGCGATGCACCCTCTCGATCGCCGAGACGTCGAGACCGTCCGAGAAGACCAGCAGCTTTTCGCGCGGGTCGCGGCCCTTCTCGCGCCACCACGCGATGATCTCCTCGCCGGCCTGGATCGGCGGGGCGCTGTCGGGGCGGAAACCCGTCCAGTCGGCGACCCAGTCGGGCGCATGGCGCAGGAAGCTGGTCGTGCCGAAGGCGTCGGGAAGCGCGATCAGGAGGTTACCGCCATAGACCTGCCGCCATTCATCGAGCACGCGGTAGGGCGCATGCAGCAACTCGTCGTCGCTCTCGGCAAGCGCCGCCAGCACCATCGGCAGTTCATGCGCATTGGTGCCGATCGCCTCTAGATCGGCGTCCATGGCGAGCAGCACGTTGGACGAGCCCGTGAAGGCCGAGCCCAGCCCCTCCTTGAGCGCTTCGACGCACCAGCGCTGCCAGAGGAAACCGTGCCGCCGCCGCGTGCCGAAGTCGGACAGCCGCAGGCCAGGCAGCTTCTGCAGCCGATCGACCTTGTCCCACATCTTGGCTTTGCCGCGCGCATAGAGCACGTCGAGCGAGAAGCGCTTCTGGCCGACCATGACGCGGCGCGCGCGCAATTCGTTGATGATGGCCAGCGCCGGCACCTCCCACATCGTGGTGTGGGTCCAGGGGCCCTCGAAGGTCAGCTCGTACTGCGCGTCGACCTTGCCCAGCTCGTATTCCGGCAGGCGGAAATCGGCGAGCCAGGCGATGAAGTCCGGCGAGAACATCTGCGTCTTGCCGTAGAAAGAGTTGCCCGCCAGCCAGATCAGCTCCTTCTTCGAGAAGCGGACCTCGCGGGCGTGGTCGAGCTGCGCGCGCAGTTCCGCCTCGTCGACGATGTCGGCGAGCCGGATGTGCCTGGAGCGGTTGATCAGCGAGAAGGTGACCTGCACCTCCGGGTGGAAGGCGCGGATCATCTGCAGCATCAGCAGCTTGTAGAAATCGGTGTCGAGCAGGCTGCGGATGATCGGGTCCAGCCGCCAGCCATGGTTATAGGTCCGCGTCGCAATATCGGTGACGGTCATGGCGGCGGCGTCTTGTCGGTTGGGTGAAGGGCGCGCTCTTGACTAGGCGAGATCGCGAGGATTGGACAGTCGCTGTGCTCCGGGCAGGCGCGGCGGCTGCGCATGGCTCAGGCGCTGGCGGCGACGGCCTCGATCCTGTCGATGCCGCCGAGCTTCGGCGCAAACGACGCCCAGACCTTTCGCGCGCCGGCCTCCCAGGCGGGACGAGCCTCGGGCTGGACCAGCTTGCCGCCTTCGGCTTTGGCGCGGGCCATCGAGGCGTCCTCGTCTGCTACGATGAGATCGTCGAAATAGGCGACGCCCTCGGCTGCGGCGGTGCCGAGCGCAGCCCTGTCCTCCGCCGACAGCGATTTCCAGAACGGCGCAGCCACAAAGATCACCCCCGAGGCCCAGATATGCCCCGTCTCGATCAGATAGGGCACGACCTCGTGCAGCTTGAATCCGACATAGGCCGATTTGGTCAGGTCCATGCAATCGACCACGCCGGTCTTCAGCGCGTTGTAGGTCTCCGGGATGGGGATCGGCGTGGGATACGCCCCGAGCCCAGACCAGAGTTCGGTGTGAAGCGGGCTCTGGATCACCCGGATGCGCTTGCCCTTGAGCGCGGCAGGCGTCGTGATCGGCTCCTTCGCCAGCAGATGCCGTGCGCCGTAATTGATGAATCCGAGCACGACGAAGCCCTGGGCCTCGAACTTGCCTTTGAGTTCTGTGCCGAGCGGCCCGGCGAGCACGCGCTTGAGGTGTCCGCGATCCTTGAACAGGAATGGCAAATCGAGGATCTGGCTGTCGGGGACCCAGCCCGACAGCGCCGAGATCGTCGAGAGCGAGGCCTGGACCGAGCCGAGACGCGCGCCTTCCAGCACCTCCTTCTCGCCGCCAAGCGCCGCATTGCCGACGATGCGCAGGTCGAAGCGGCCGGGCGCGGTGCGGTTCAGCGTCTCGGCGATCCGCCGCCACACCTTCGTCTCCGGCTTGTCCTCGCCAAACAGCGATGCGACCGTCACCGGCCGGCCGGCGGCATGGCCCTGGCGGGCAGAGAGAATGGCTGGCGTGGCCAGCAGGCCGGCTGCGATCTGGCGACGGGTCGGCGACATCAAAACAGCTCCTTGAACGCGGGCGGCAGACTAGGCCAGGCGGCGGCCCCGAGGCAAAGCAAAGCGAGCGCGCAGAGCAGGCTCGCCAGCAGGGGCAGAACCGCGCGGAAGACCTGGCCCGCCGGCACGCGGGTGATGCCGCTGACGACATAGACAAGGATTCCGAGCGGCGGCGTCAGCCCGTGGATCATCAGGTTTACAACGAGGATGACGCCGAACTGGATCGGATCGAGCCCGGCCGCGATCGCGACCGGCAGCAGCAGCGGCGCAAGCAAGAGGATCGCCGCGCCGATATCGAGGAACAGCCCGGCGACCAACAGCACGAGATTGGCCAGCAGCATCACCGCATAGGGCCCGCCGCCGAGCGCGGTGACCAGCCCCGCCATCTGGTCGGAGACGCGGTCGAGCGCGAGCAGGAAGGCGAAGGGGGCCGACGCCCCGATCAGCAGACCGACGGCGGCGGCTTCCGTCGCGGATTTGCGCAGCGCCGCGAAGACCGTTCCGAGGTTCAGGCTGCGAAGCGCGAGGCAGACGACGAGCGCGTAAGCGACGGCCAGCGCGGAGGCCTCCGTCGTGGTGACGACGCCGAAGCGGATGCCGACGACGACGACCACGCCGAGCCCGATCGCCGGCAGTGCGCCCCCAAAGCTGCGCGCCCGCTCCTGCGCGCTCGCCCTCGGCTGAGGCTCGACATCGCGAGCCGTGAGATGAATCCCGACCGCCAGAGCCAGCGCCAGGACACCGCCCGCGATGAAGCCGCCGACCAGCAGCGAGCCGACCGACAGGTTCGTCGCGCTCGCCAGGATCAGGAAGGCGATCGAGGGCGGGATGATGTTGTCGAGCATCGAGACGCCGGCGACGATCGCCGCCGCTTGCGCAGGCTGATAGCCGCGCGAAACCAGCGTAGGGGCCATGACCTTGGCCCCGAAGGCGGCGTTGGCGACCGAGGAGCCCGACGCGCCAGAGAACAGCACGCTGGAGACCAGCGCGGTCTGCGCCAGCCCGGCGCGCAAATGGCCGACCAGCGCTGCGGCGAAGCGCACCAGCCGTTCGGCCAGCCCGCCCGCGGTCAACAATTCGCCAGCCAGCAGGAAAAACGGGATCGCCAGCAGCAGGAACTTGCTCACGCCCGAGACCGTGTTCTGCACGATCGCGGGCTCAGGCAGCAGCCCACCGAACGCCCCCGTCAATGAGACGCCCGCCAGCAGCGCGAACGGCAAGGGCGCGCCGAGGATCAGGCCTGCGCCCGCCACCAGCGCCGCGATCAGGCTCGGCGTCGAGACGAACAGGCCGGTCGTGCTCTGGGCCGCAATATAGAGGCCCGCCCCGAGGATGAGCGAGGCCAGCGCGGAAACCGCCGAACGATCGAGCGCGGCGCGCCAGAGCACCACCAGAACGGTGAGCCCGCCGCCGACCGCGAAGGCTGCGAAGCGCAGGCTCTCCGGCAGTCCAAGCACGGTCGAGACGCCGCCGACCAGCTGCGCAACCCCTGCCCCGCCGATCGCCAGCACGAGCGCGCCATGCACGGCGACCGCATCCGCAAACACCGCCGCGACGCCCTGCCCGCGCCCCGGCAGCAGCCGCACGATCACATCGAGCCGCATCGCGAGCGCGCTCGTGGCCGCCAGCGGCATGCCGACCGCGACCAGCGCGACGTTGAGCCAGATCGCCAGTTCGTCCGACCAGACCAGCCCGCCGCCCAGCACATAGCGCCGCAGCACGGCGGCCATGACGACCAGAAAAAGACCCGCCAGGATCGCAGCGCCGAGCCATTCGAGCGTGATCGAAAGCCCAGCCAGTCCGCGTCTGGAGCGCCCGCTCTTCACGCCGGCGCGATGCGGCGCATCCGGATCGAGACCGGCCAAATTCACGTCATTCACGAGCCCGATTGCGCCATCAGCCAATCGACGAACAGGCGCACGATGCGCCTTTGCCGATGCGCGCTCGGATACACCAGATGGTGGCCGACGTAACGCACATCCTGGCTCAGGCCTGCCAGCGGCGCGACGAGCCGGCCGGCCCTAATCTCGCGCTGCGCCAGCATCGTCGATTCCAGCGCGATGCCGATGCCGTCGCACGCGGCCGCGATTGCGAGGAAGCTGCGGTCGAAGCGGATGCCGTGCGGCGTCGGCGCGCTCACCCCATTCACGTCGAACCAGTGGCTCCATCGCACCTGCTTGTTGTCGCTGTGGATCAGGCTGGCGCGCAGCAGGTCGGCGGGCGTCCGGATCGATGCTGCGATATCCGGTGCGCAGAGCGGCGTCACCGTTTCTTCCGGCAGCGCCAGCGAGACCAGACCCTCGCCGCGCACCGGGCCGTAGACGATGTCGACGTCGAAATCGTCAGCCGTGAAGCGGGTGTAGTCGGTGCCGGCCGCGAGCCGCAATTCGATGCCGGGATGCTGGATGAGGAAGCCCGGCAGGCGCGGCGTCAGCCAGGCTGCGGCGAAACTCGGCGCGCAATGCACGCGCAGGAGCTGCGGTCCCTGCGTCGAAATCGAGTCCAGACCGCGCCGCAACTCCTCGAAGGCGTTGCGGACATAATGCATCAGCGTCTCGCCATTGATCGTCAGGCTGACCGTGCGCCCGCTGCGCTCGAACAGCGCAACGCCGAGCGCCTTCTCCAGCTTCATCACGGCATGGCTGACGGCGCTCGGCGAGAGGTTGAGTTCGGCAGCGGCCGCACGGAACGAACCGCGCCGCGCCGCCGCCTCGAAGGCGCGCACCGCCGGCAGGGAGACATGGCTGAGCATTGCCTGAGTGAAGCGAATTCATGCCGGGGTGTAAAGTGCTATGGAGCGCCGTCGCGCGCCGAGGCCATCTCCACTGCGTCATCCCGGACAAGCGGCAACGCCGCGCAGCTCGGGATCCATCATAGGGCGCTGTCGTACTTTACGATGGATCCCGGAGCTCCGCTTCGCTGCGCCCGGGATGACGGCGGTGCTTCGCGAGGGGCCAGTCCTCCATCCGCATAATAGATGAATCTAATTCACTTATTGGTGAGAACAACCCGCTTGTCCCCGCCGCCGGTCGGCGGAACACTCCAACCCAAGAACCAAAAAGACGTTTCCAGGAGAGAAGCATGCTGCTCAAGGGCAAGGTCGCGGCCATCTCGGGCGCGGCGAGCCGGCGCGGGATCGGGCTGGCGACGGCGCGGCTGTTCGGAGCCCATGGCGCAAGCGTCGCGATCCTCGATCTCGACGGCGCGGCCGCGGAAGAAGCTGCGAAGTCGCTGCCGACCGAGCATGCCGGGCAGCGCCACCTCGCCGTTGCCTGCAACGTCGTCGATCGCGCCTCCTGCGAAGCGGCCTCGCAAGTCGTGCTCGCCGAATACGGCCATGCCGACATCCTGATCAACAATGCCGGCGTGACCCAGCCGGTGAAGATCATGGAGATCGACGCCGCGAGCTGGGACCGCATTCTCGACGTCAATCTGCGCGGCGTACTGAACCTCAGCCAGGCCTTCATCCCGCATTTCCGCAGCCGCAAGGCTGGCGCCATCGCCTGCATGTCCTCGGTCTCGGCCCAGCGCGGCGGCGGCATTTTCGGCGGACCGCATTACTCGGCCGCCAAGGCAGGCGTGCTGGGCCTCGCCAAGGCGATGGCGCGCGAACTCGGGCCCGACGGGATCCGCGTCAACTGCGTCACGCCCGGCCTGATCCAGACCGACATCACCGGCGGCATGCTGACCGACGAGATGAGGGTCGAGATAGCCAAGGGCATCCCGCTCGGTCGGCTCGGCACGGCAGACGACGTCGCCGGCATCTATCTCTTCCTGGCGTCTGACCTGTCGCAATACGTCACCGGCGCGGTGATCGACGTGAACGGGGGCATGCTGATCCATGGCTGACGCTGTTCACAGCATCCCGAACGTCTCGCTGGCCGAGCGGGCCTGGCGCATCCGCCGCAACGCGGTGCGCATGGGCGAGGTTCAGGGCCAGGGCTATATCGCCCAGGCGCTCGGCATCGCCGATGTGCTCGCCGTCTCCTATTTCCATGCCCTCACCTACCGCCCGCACGAGCCGGAATGGGAGGGCCGCGACCGCTTCCTGCTCTCGATCGGCCACTATGCCATCGCGCTCTATTCGGCGCTGATCGAGGCCGGCGTGATCCCCGACGACGAACTCGAAACCTATGGCGGCGACGATTCGCGCCTGCCGATGTCGGGCATGGCGGCCTATACGCCGGGCATGGAGATCACCGGCGGCTCGCTCGGCCACGGGCTCGGCATCGCGGTCGGCATGGCGCTCGGCCTCAAGCGGAAAGCCTCGAAGAGCTTCGTCTACAACCTGTTTTCCGACGGCGAACTCGACGAGGGCTCGACCTGGGAGGCGGCGATGGCGGCCGGCGCTCACAAAATCGACAACCTGATCGGCATCGTCGACGTCAACAACATGCAGGCCGACGGGCCATCGACGCAGGTGATGAATTTCGAGCCGCTGGTCCCGAAATTCGAGGCCTTCGGGTGGCACGTCCAGCGCGTGAACGGCAACGACATCGCAGCGCTGGTGACGGCGTTCGACGCCGCCCGCCATGCCGCCGAGCCCAAGCCCCGCATCGTCATCTGCGACACGAGGATGGCCAAGGGCGTGCCCTTCCTCGAAGAGCGCGAGCGCAACCACTTCCTGCGCGTCGAGCCCGAGGAATGGGCCAAGGCGCTGGCTGTCCTGGACGAAGAGAGGCCGGCATGAGGCGGTCGAAATATCTACGCCCGGCGCATCTGGAAAACTCCGCTCCCGGCGGCGTGCGCCTGAAGACCTCGGCGATGATCGCCTCGATCGCAGGGCCGGACCAGCGCACGAAGCCCGCGCCCTTCGGCCATGCACTGGTCGAACTGGCGAAGACGCGGCCCGACATCGTCGGGGTCACGGCGGATCTCAGCAAGTACACAGATCTTCACATTTTCGCAAAGGCTTACCCAGATCGCTTCTACCAGATGGGGATGGCCGAACAGGTCATGATCTCGACCGCAGCCGGGCTGGCGCGCGAAGGCTTCACGCCGTTTGCGACGACCTACGCCGTCTTCGCCTCGCGCCGCGCCTACGACTTCATCTTCATGGCGATCGCGGAGGAGAACCTCGACGTCAAGATCGTCTGCGCCCTGCCCGGCCTGACTACCGGTTACGGCCCGAGCCATCAGGCGACCGAGGACATCGCGATCTTCCGCGGCATGCCCAACCTCACCATCGTCGACCCGTGCGACGCTCATGAGATCGAGCAGGCCGTGCCGGCGATCGCGGCCCACAAGGGCCCGGTCTATATGCGCCTGCTGCGCGGCAACGTGCCCCTCGTGCTGGACGAGTACGGCTATCGGTTCGAGCTCGGCAAGGCGAAGGTCATCCGCGGCGGCAACGATGTCCTGATCGTCTCGTCGGGCCTCATGACGATGCGCGCGCTGGAGACGGCGAAACGACTCGAAGCCGACAGGGTCGATGTCGCGGTGCTGCATGTGCCGACGATCAAGCCGCTCGACGTCGAGACCATCCGGCGCGAATGCGCGAAGACCGGCCGCATGGTCATCGTGGCGGAAAACCACAGCATCGTCGGCGGCCTCGGCGAGGCGGTCGCGGCAGAACTGATGCGGTCGGGCATCCATCCCCCCTCCTTCCGCCAGATCGCCCTGCCCGACGCCTTCCTCGACGCGGGCGCGCTGCCGACCCTGCACGACCGCTATGGGATTTCGACCGATGCGATGACGACCAGCATCAGGGAGTGGATGTGAACGCATCCCCCCTCAGCCCTCATCGTGAGGAGGCCGCGTAGCGGCCGTCTCGAAGAATGCTCCAGATGCTTCCAGAGACTCCTGTAGCATCCTTCGAGACGCGCCCTGCGGCGCTCCTCAGGATGAGGGCTGAGGGATAGGCCAAGCAACAAAACCACAGCCAGCCCGGCCAACGGGCGGCATCAACCCAGGGAGAACGACCATGACCATCAACCGCCGCCATATCCTGCTCGGCGCCGTCGCCGCGCCCGCCATCCTGAGCCTGCCGCGCGGAGCCAGCGCCCAGTCCCCGATCAACATGACGCTCGGCCACAACGCGGCCGCCGGCAATCCGCGCTGGATCGCGGCCGACAGGTTCGGCGAGCTGGTCAAGGAGCGCACCAAGGGCCGCATCAATGTCCGCGTCGCCGGCGCCGAGCAGCTCGGCAACGAGCAGTCGCTCCTGACCAGCCTGCGCACCGGCGCGGTCGACATGACCGTCAACAGCCAGGGCTCGACCTCGGCGCTGCTGCCGGAACTCGCGGCGCTCGGCCTGCCCTTCCTGTTCAACGACAGCGCCGCCGCGTTCAAGGTGCTCGACGGCCCGATCGGCGCGGAGCTCGACCAGCGCTTCGCCAAGATCGGCATGGTGCCGCTCGGCTGGTGGGACAACGGCATCCGCCACATCACCAACTCAAAGCGCCCGATCGTAAAGCCCGCCGACCTCAGGGGCCTGAAGATCCGCACCCCGCCCGATCCGATGACGATCGACATCTTCAAGGCGCTGGGCGCATCGACCGAGCAGATCTCCTTCGGCGAGCTTTACATCGCGCTGCAGCAGGGCGTGGTCGACGGGCAGGAGAACCCGCTCGTCAACATCTCCTCCTCGAAGATCTTCGAGGTGAACAAGTACATCTCGCTCTCGGCCCATAAATGGGAGTGCTCGCCCTTCCTGATGTCGCAGATCACCTGGGCGCGGCTGTCGCCCGGCGACCGCGACGTCATCAAGGCCTCCGCCAAGGAGGCCGGAGACCTGCAGCGCAAGCTCTTCCTCGACACGGAGGTCAAGCTCGCGGCCGACTTCAAGGCCAATCCCAAGGTCGAGATCAACCAGGCCGACCAGGCCGCCTTCCGCGAAGCCTCGGCCAGCGTGGTCGATGCCTGGAAGGCGAAGCCCTTCGGCGATTTCGTCGATCGGCTGTCCAAGACGGCGCGGGTCTGACGCCGTGAGCGGGCGCGGGCGCGCAACGCTGCTGAGCTTCAGCGAGCGCGTCGACTGGCTGGTCGCGCGCCTCTGCGAGGCGGTCGTTCTGCTCGTCGGCAGCGCGCTGCTCGGTCTGCTGACGGCGAACGTGCTGGCCCGCTATGCGCTCGATTCCGGCGGCTTCCGCTTCGCGCAGGAGCTGCCGGAAAGACTCTTCCCGGTCTTCATCATGGCGGGCGTCGCGCTCGCCGTGCAGAAGGGCGGGCACATGGCGGTCGAGACCGTGCTGGCCATGCTGAACCGGCAGGGCGCGCGCATCCTGCTGCTGGTCGGCCACGCCATCGTCATCGTCTCCTACGTGATCCTCGGCTGGGAGATCTTTGGCCTCGCCGAGATTATGGCGATCGACCGCTCGCCGGTGCTCGGGCTGCCCTCGAGCTATGGCTACTACACGCTCGGAGTCGGCACGGTGCTGATCATCCTGACGACGCTGACGCTCGCCATCAGGGTCGCCCTGATCGGCCCCGAAGCCATGCCGGTCCCCGGTCCCGAGGAGCTGATCTCGTGAGCCTGATCCTCGTCGCAGCCTTCACCGTCCTGATGCTGCTCGCCATCCCCGTCGGCCATGCGCTGATCGTGGCGGCTGGCGTCACGCTGGCCTGGCAGGGGCAGTTGCCGCTGACCATCATCGCCCAGCAGATGTACCAGCAGACCCAGTCCTTCCCGATGCTGGCTTTGCCCTTCTTCATGCTGGCGGGCTCGCTGATGCTGGGCGGCCAGCTCGGCACGGAGCTGCTCGCCTTCGCCTCCAAGGCGATGCAGCGCTGGAAGGGCGGGCCGCTCTCGACCACGGTCGTCGCCTCGGTCGTGTTCGGCGGCGTCTCCGGCAGCGCGGTCGCCAACGCCAGCGCGCTCGGCTCGGTGCTGATCCCCTGGCAGAAGAAGCAGGGCTATCCCGCCCCGCTCTGCGCCGCCAACAACGCGACCTCGGCGATCATCGACATCCTGATCCCGCCCTCGATCCCGCTGATCCTCTACTCGCTGGTCTCGAACGTCTCGATCGCCGACCTGTTCACCGCCGGCATCCTGCCGGGCCTGCTGATGGCGGGCGGATTCATACTCCTGTGCAACTTCATCGCCCGCAGACGCGGTTATGTCTCGGCCGAGGACCCCGTTGGCAAGCGCGAGCTGATGCGGCTGGCCTGGCGCAGCATGCCGGCGCTGCTGATGCCGGTGATCATCCTGCTCGGCCTGCGCTTCGGCATCGCCACGCCGACCGAAATCGCGGTGCTGGCCGTGCTCTACGCCATGGTGCTCAGCCTCGTGCTCTACCGCGACATGAGCTTCGCCCGCTTCCGCCGAAGCATGATCGAGGCCAGCATCGCCACCGGCGTCGTCATGCTGGTGATCATGGGCTCGGCCATCGTCGGCTGGATCCTGACCTTCGACCAGGTGCCGCAGCGCTTCGCCGAATGGGTCGGCGCGACGATCTCGAATCCGCTCCTCGTTATCCTCGCCATGAACGTGCTCCTGCTGCTCGTCGGCATGCCGATCGACCTGCCGCCGGCGATCCTGCTGCTGGGGCCGATCTTCGTGCCGCTGGCGGCGACGATCGGGCTCGATCCGGTGCAGCTCGGCATCATCATGGTGCTCAATCTCGGCATCGGCCTCTACACCCCGCCGATCGGCACGACGCTCTTCATCTCGACCTCGATCGCGCGCACGACGCTGGGCGAAACGACGAAGGAGCTCTGGCCCTTCTTCGGCGTGGCGATGATCGTGCTGCTGCTGGTCAGCTACGTCCCGGCGCTGACGATCTATTGAGCGGGTCGGCCCCGACCTGCCGCGCGGCTGCCAGACTGCCGGCGCTTGTCCGCATCCTGACTCTTGCGGGCGCTCGGTGATGGCATACGCCTGTCGAGGGCCCATATGCGATGGTGCCGACCGCAACCGTCCGGACCATGCCATGACGTCCCCGGCGTCCGTTCCGCCCGCCGCGACGAGGAGAGCACCGTCTCCGCGCTTATCACGCTCGCCTTCGCCGCCGATCCGATGGCGCGCTGGTCGCTGAGAGACCCGCAGACTTATCTCGCCGTGATGCCCGATCTGATCCGCGCATTTGGCGCCGCCGCCTATGACAGCGACAGCGCCTATGTGAGCGACGGCTTCGGCGGAGCTGCGATGTGGCTGCCGCCCGGCGAGGAGCCCGACATCGAGACGCTCGATCGCCTCGTGCGGACGCATGCCGAACCGGCGATCCTCTCCGATGTCGAGGCGGTGTTCGAGGCGATGGCGGACTATCATCCCGAGGCGCCGCACTGGTATCTGCCGCTGATCGGCGCCGACCCGGCGCGGCAGGGCCAGGGGATAGGCGGCGCGCTCATGCACCACGCGCTCGCGCGCTGTGACCGCGACGGCGTCGCGGCCTATCTGGAATCGTCGAACCCACGGAACATCCCGCTCTACAGGCGATATGGGTTCGAAATCCTGGGAACCATCCAATTCGGATCGTCGCCGGTCCTGACGCCGATGCTACGCTCGCCGCAGCCTGCTCCAGGCTGAGCGTCGCGATGCCCCCGGGGCTCACAGCCTGTTCGGGACTCTGCGTCCCCCATTCCGAGGATGAAGCACCTGCCACGCGCCGGCGCGTTGACAGCCCGGCCGTCTCGGGCGACGAGCGGGGCATGCCGTCAGAACCCGCCAAGAACCTCATCGACCGCATTCGCGACCGCTCCGCCGTGATCGGCATCGCCGGCCTCGGCTATGTCGGCATCCCGCTCGCCTTGGCGGCGCTGCGGCGTGGTTTTCGCGTCGTCGGCTTCGACATCGACGAGGCCCGCATCGCGCAGATCAATGCCGGGCGCGAGACCTTCCGGCATATCCCGATGGAGCCGATCGCGAAGGCCGCGAGCGACGGCCGCTTCCTCGCCCATCCGGCCGAAATCGGCGGTGGCGAGGAAGCGGCCGTCGCTCGCGGCCTTCGCGATCGGCTCCATC
>JBKJSB010000348.1:0-4588 GCA_046593015.1 Allobosea sp. | reverse complement strand
ATCTGCTCTTCCGTGAATCTTGCTCGCTTCATCAGTCCGTCCTCATCAGAGCCGGACTCTAACTCCGCGTGGAGGAAAAACTCAGTGGCAGGTCACGTCTGAGCGCTTCGCCAATCTGACGCCAGCGCCGGCGCCGTTCTCGGGGATTTCTCCAAAGCCATCCTCGTCCTGCAGTTCGGTCAAGGCACCGGTTCCGCTGGCCTGTCCTGCTGGCCTGGTAGCCTCCCTGTTCGGCTCCGCCGGAGCGGAGCGACATGAGGACAACCTCTCAGTTGCGGAAAGGCTCCCAGTCGCTCACGATCGACCGCCACGCCCGCCGCAGGATCGAGGCCGTCATCGCCGGGCTCATTGATGCCTTGGACCATCTCGACGGCGATGCCGACCGCGAGCAGACTGCGATCGAGACGGCCGGCGCGGGATTCGGTTGGGTCTACTGGGCGACGAAGGAGAGGAGAGCGACAACGGCCTCGCCGACCATGCCGGCCGTGACGACGGTCTGCGGGCTAACCCCGCAGCGCTTGTCGCGGCTCGTATGAGGTGATCTAAAAGGTTTAACTGACGCCGCATCGTGCGTCGGCTTAAGCTTGAGATGACCGCCGATGATCCGCTTTGCTTTTGCCGCTGTCGGCCTTGCAGTCTGCTTTTCCGCCGCAATGGCACAGTCCGACCCGATCGCCGAACGCAAGGCGGCGATGAAGGCAGTTGGCGTTGCCACGGGGCTCGGCACCAAAATCGCTAAGGGCGAGGAGGCGTACGATACAATCAAGGTGCAGGGCATCTTTAAGGTCTTTGCCGACGCCGCCAAAAAGGTACCGACCCTTTTCCCCACCAATTCGAAGACCGGCGGCGAAACCACTGCAAGCCCAAAGATTTGGGACGACCAGGCGGCATTCCTGACCGCCTTCGTCAATTTCGACACCGACGCCAAAGCCGGCGCTCAGGTGACCGATCTCGAGGGTTTCCGTATCGCCTTCGGTAATTTGACCAAAAATTGCGGCATCTGCCACGAGACGTATCGTATCAAGAAGTGAGTTTGTGCATCACAGCGTTGGGGTAAATGTTGGGGTAAACCCGGCTAATCCCAGATAATCCCGTTTGATCCCGGTTACTTACAGGATGTTAGTGGCGTCCCGGAAGGGATTCGAACCCCTGACCTACGGTTTAGGAAACCGTTGCTCTATCCTGCTGAGCTACCGGGACGCATGCGAATGCATGTATCATAATCTCCATGCCGGTGAAGCCTGTGATCGCAGCTTTTCTCTCCGCTCTGGCGGTCGCCGACGCGCGCGCCGCAGGCGAGGCCTGTCCCGGCCCGGCCGGGGACGCAGCGATGGTGCGGCTGGCGGGGTTGGACGCCGCCGGCGACATTCTGCTCGACGATGGCCGCAGCGTCAGGCTGGTCGGCCTCGCCGCACGGCAGGATGAAGCCGAGACCGAGCGCTTCGCCGCCGGAATCGCGGCGTGGAAGGGCAAGGCCTTCTCGCTCGTCGCGCTGGCGAAGCCCGATCGCTGGGGCCGCTTGCCGGCGCGCCTGCTCTCCGTGGTCGAGCGACCGGAGGATGCGCCCGCCGATCTCGCGGTCGCGCTGCTTCGCGCGAAAGCGGCCTCGCGCCTGCCGGAGCCAGAGCATCGCGCCTGCGATCTGGCCCTGCGGACGGCTTTGGGGGAGGGCGCCCCCCTGCAGGCGCGCTCATCGCCGGTTCCCGCCGAAGCCGCCATCGACGGTCACGATATTGCCGCGTTGAAGGCGCAGGCGGGGCGGATCATCGCGCTGCAGGGGCGCATCGCCTCCGTCGGCGAGCGTGCCCAGCGCACCTATCTCAACCTGTCGCGCCGGCGCGGCGAGGCCGCATCGATCGTCATGTCCCGGACACTCTGGCGCGAGATGCAGGACAAGGGCTGGACCGCCGCCTCATTGCCGGGCAAACGGCTCCAGGCGCGCGGCGTGCTCTCAGGGCAGGACGGCCTGCTGCTGGAGATCGCTGCCGTCTCCGCGCTGGATGTGATTGACTGATTCGATGGGTGTTCGTTCGATCTTCGCCAAGCAGTCGTCGTGGTCGCCGCTGGCCGCGCGGCCAGCCGCGTTGCTGCTGACCGCTCTGCTGCTGGCCGCCTGCGCCGGCGAGCAGAGCGTCATCCTGCCGCCGCAGCGGCCCTCCGACACCGAACTCGCGCCGCGCATCGCCGCGATCCAGCGCGCCGCCGACAGCGAACACCAGCGCCTGCTGACGGCTTTCGGCGGCGAATATCGCGCGCCCGCGGTCAAGACGGTGCTCGACGACATCGTCGCCAGGCTGGTGCGCGCCGGCGAGGGCCAGATCGGCGCCTATGAAATCACCATCCTGAATTCGCCGGTGGTCAACGCCTTCGCGCTGCCCAATGGCCGGCTCTATGTGACGCGCGGCCTGCTCGGCCTGGCGAGCGACACCTCCGAGGTCGCCTCCGTGCTGGCCCATGAGATCGCCCATGTCACCGCCAGCCACGCGGTCGAGCGCGCCGAACTCGAGGCGCAATCGGCGCTGTTCACCAAAGTGGCGGGACAGCTCCTGAACGACCCTGCCTCGGGCGCGTCGCTGCAGGCCGGCTCGCGGCTGTCTCTGGCGCGCTTCTCGCGCCAGCAGGAGCTGACCGCCGACCAGCTCAGCGTGCGCACCATCGCCCGGGCCGGCTTCGACCCCTATGGCGCCGGCCGCTTCCTCGGCGCGCTCGGCCGCAACACGGTGTTCCGCAGCGCGGCCCAGGACCGCAGCTCCGAGGACCGCCGCCTCGACATCCTGTCGAGCCATCCCTCGACGCCCGAACGCGTCGCCGCCGTGATGCTCGCCGCCCGGCAGATCGGCGCGCCGGGCATCGGCGAGCGCGAGGCCGGGCGTTGGCTCGCGGCGATCGACGGCCTCGCCTATGGCGAGGATCCGCGCGACGGCGTGGTGCGCGGGCGCAGCTATCTCAACAGCGCGCTGCGCATCGGCTTCACCGCGCCCGAGGGCTTCGGACTGGAGGCGGCGCGCGACATGGTCGTGGGCGTCGGCGGCAACGGCGCGCAGGCGCTGCGCTTCGATTCCGTGACGCTGCAGGCCAACCAGACGCTTGAAAGCTATGTCGCCTCGGGCTGGATCGAGGGCGTGCAGACCGGCGCGGTCGAGCAGATCGAGATCGCCGGCCAGCCGGCCGTGACCACGGCCGGCAAGGGCGCCGACTGGTCGTTCCGGCTCGCGGCGATCCAGAGCGGCGGACGGGTCTACCGCTTCATCATGGCCTCGCGCGGGTCCACAGACCCGGAGCGGCCGATGCGGGCGCTGCTCGACAGCTTCAGGACGCTGTCGCCGGCCGAGGCCCAGGCAGCGCGGCCTCTCCAGATCAGGCTCGTCACGGGCGCTGCCGGCGATACGGCGGCCAGCATGGCGCAGCGCATGGCCAGCGTCGAACGTCCCCAGGAGCTGTTCCAGGTCCTGAACGGGCTCGACCGCAACGCCGCGCTGATTCCGGGCCAACGCTACAAGATCGTCGCGGACTGAAAAACGGCCGGAATCGCGCTGATTCCGGCCGCTCCGATATCGAACAGTCGGTCGTGTTCAGGCGGCCAGACGCACCGGCTCCAGCGCCGTTTCATCAATCTCGCCCGTCGCGACCAGCACGCCGCGCGCAGCAGCCAGCGCGCCAGCGCGCAACTCCAGCCCAAGGAAGCGCTCGCGCTCGACCGGGCCGGGCATGGCGAGATCGGCCGCGACATCGCCGGAAAAGCCGAAGCGCTCGTAATAGGCGGCGTCGCCGACGAGCAGGACCGCGCCATGGCCCCGGCAGGCGGCGCGCCAGATCGCCTCGCGCATCATCGCCTTGCCGACGCCCCCGCCCTGCGATTCGGGCGCGACCGCAAGCGGGCCGAGTAGCAGCGCGGGAACGCCGGTGGCTTCGACATGCCAGAGCCGCACGGTCGCCAGGACGACGCCGTCGCGCTCGGCCGTCAGCGCCAGACCCTGCGCCGGCAGCCGGCCCTCGCGCAGGCGCTCGCTCGACTTCGCCGTGCGGCGCTCGCCGAGGCAACGGTCTAGCAGGGCCTCGCGGGCCGGAATGTCCGAGGCGATTTCCTCGCGGATCGTGATCATGACGCACCTCCGGCCGGAGCGCCCGCAAGACAACCGAAGTTGCGCAGACCTTCCCGGCGCCGCGCGGACGCGGCCACAACATCAGGGGATGGGGTGGAAGAGGGTCCGGCGGGAGCCACGGCCGCGCTTCCGTTCCTGGAAGACGCGGACGCTCCGCCCCGATCCTGGAGCGGCCTGCCGATCATGACAGGGCGCTTCGCCGGACCCGATCTCGCGGGACGCAGCCGGTGGCTGCGTCCCTGATGACGTCAGATGACGTACTGCCTCAGCGGCGGGAAGCCGTTGAAGGCGACGGCCGAATAGGTCGTCGTATAGGCGCCCGTGCCCTCGATCAGCACCCGGTCGCCGATCTCGAGCGAGAACGGCAACATGTACGGGGTCTTCTCGTACATGACGTCGACCGAATCGCAGGTCGGGCCGGCAAGAACGCAAGGCACCGTCGCATCGCCGTCGCGGGCGGTGCGGATCGGATAGCGGATCGCCTC
>JBKJSB010000309.1:0-4222 GCA_046593015.1 Allobosea sp. | reverse complement strand
TGCAGAGGATCGAGTGCAGCGGGCGGACCCAGCGCAGGCTGGCGCCGGCCGCCGAGGCCTTGCCCCAGCGCATCGATTTCGGCCAGGGGAAGCTGCGGATGATCGCCGGCACGATCTCGGCGATGGCGAGATCGGTCTCCTGCCCTGGCTTCTCGATCACCGCGACATAGCTGTCACCCTTCTTGGGATCGCTGACGATCGTCGCCTCAGCGAGCGAGGCCAGCCCCGCCGCCTTGAGGAAGCCCTGCACGGCCTCCTCGGGCGCGCCGACGCGCGGACCTTTGCGCTCCTCGCGGACATCGCGGCCGCGCACGGGCAGGCCGGCGACATGCAGCGCCAGCCGGCGCGGCGTGGCGAAGGCCCTGGCGCCCTCATAGACCAGCCCGCGCTCGACCAGCGCATCGGTGACGAGCTTGCGCAGGTCATCGGCCGCCTTGCGCTGCATGCGGGCGGGGATTTCCTCGGAGAAGAGTTCGAGCAGGAGATCGGGCATCAGGGTTCAGGTGCTCTTGGAACTGTGCCTTGTCCCAGACGGGCCGCGCCCGACTTTTATAGGAAAAGCCACTTTCGTTTAAAACTGGTCGGCACTTTTAGAGGAACGAATAGATTCAAGAACGCCGCTAGCCCGCCCCGCCACCCGCCGTCTTCAGCCACGCGGCCCCGCAGGCCTTGGCCAGCTCCCGCACCCGCAGGATGTAGCTCTGGCGCTCGGTGACCGAGATCACGCCGCGCGCGTCGAGCAGGTTGAACATGTGGCTCGCCTTGATGCACTGGTCGTAGGCCGGCAAAGCGAGTTTGTGCTGCGGCCCGTTCGCGCCCTCGTCCGCCTCGCCCGCATCCAGCAGCGCCATGCACTCGGCCTCGGCGTCGGTGAAATGACGAAACAGCATCTCGGTGTTGGCGTGCTCGAAGTTGTGGCGCGAGAACTCCTGCTCGGCCTGCAGAAAGACCTCGCCATAGGAGACGCGGTCCTCGCCTTCACCGCCGTTAAAGTTGAGGTCGTAGACGTTCTCGACGCCCTGGACATACATCGCCAGCCGCTCGAGCCCATAGGTCAGTTCGCCCGCCACAGGCGCGCATTCCACGCCGGCCACCTGCTGGAAGTAAGTAAACTGGCTGACCTCCATGCCGTCGCACCAGCACTCCCAGCCGAGACCCCAGGCGCCGAGCGTCGGGCTCTCCCAGTCGTCCTCGACGAAGCGGACGTCGTGGAGCGCGAGATCGACGCCGATTTCACGCAGCGAGTCGAGATAGAGCTGCTGCAAATCCGGCGGCGAGGGTTTGAGGATGACCTGGAACTGGTAGTAGTGCTGCAGCCGGTTGGGGTTCTCGCCATAGCGGCCGTCCTTGGGGCGGCGCGAGGGCTGGACATAAGCCGCCTTCCAGGGCTTTGGCCCGAGCGCGCGCAACGTCGTCGCCGGGTGGAAGGTGCCGGCCCCGACCTCCATGTCGTAGGGCTGCAGCACGACGCAGCCGCGCTGCGCCCAGAAGCGCTGCAGCGTCAGCAGCAGCCCCTGGAAGGAGCGGGTCGGGTCCATCGCGGCTGTGGTCGCGGCGGGGTGCGAAGCGAGGGCGGACAAGGGTTTGCGGGCCTTCCAGAACGTCTGCGGTGGCGGCGTGCTTAGGGTCTGCGGCCGGTTGCGGTCAAGCCGGCGGGCATTTTCGCGGGGACCGGCCCGGACAGGTTTCGTTCATCGGGGATGCGCTATCCAACCTCTCAACCGCCACGATCCGCGGCGCTCGGGGGCGACCGCTTGAGCCGGATCGACGGTCGACACAGCAGGAGAAACCCAATGCTGTCATCTCGTCTCGTCGCCACTGCCTTTGCCGGCGCGCTCCTGATGGGCGCGGGCCTCGCCTCGGCTCCCGCAGCCGCGGCCCCCGTCGCCGCCGGTACGACCCAGGCCGCGACGGCGGATCATGGCCTGATCCAGCAGGCCTGGCATCGCGGCCGTCCGCATTATCGCGGGCATGGCCGGTATTATGGCCGACCGGTCTATCGGCAGCGCTGCGTCGTCACCGTCCGACGCGTCTGGACCGGCTATGGCTGGGTGAACCGTCGCGTGCGCGTCTGCCGCTAAGGGCGGCTCGGCCCAAAAGCGGCCGCATTGCGGCCGCTTCCTGAAGACAGCCTGAACGGCGCGGTGGAACGCCGTTCAGGTTCAAGGGTTACTATCGGACTCGAATATGGCGGGTCACGCGCGACAAGGGTCGCCGACGCCATGTGAAGAAAGGGACAGTTTCATGCTTCGCAAGCTGATTCTCGGATTTGCGACGGCGCTTGCGCTGGGCGGCGCTTCGCTGGCGCCCGCCAGTGCGGCTCCGGTCGCGGCCGGCACGGTGCAAACCGCTCAGGAGACCCGCGCCGCGGGCGATCTGGTCGAGAACGCACAGTATTACGGCCCGCGCCGCCGCTATTACGGCCCGCGCCGCTACTACGGCCCGCCGCGCTTCTACGGCCCGCGCTACTACGCGCCGCGCCGCTATTACGGCCCGCCGCGCTTCTATGGCCCGCGCCCGTTCTACGGCCCGCGCTACTGGTAAGCGCCTTCAGTCGGGGCGCAGCGTCGCGGTTCCGCGATGAAGCGCCTCGCTGAGGCTGGTCATCGCGCCATCCTCGCGATGAAGAACGAGAGCCGGCAGCATCGCTGCCGGCTTTTTACTGCCGAGCGTGGCCGAGACGAGGATGCGGATCGCCGGCCGGTCGGCCGCCGCATGAACCGGCCGGATGCTGACGCCGCCAAAGCCGGTCGCGAGTTCTGCCAGAACCTCCGGCAGCGCCTCGGCGCGATGGATCAGCGCGAGCCGGCCGCCCGGCATCAGCAGGCGGCGCGCTGTCTTCAGCCAGACCGACAGCGGCGTCTCGACGACATGGGCGGCGCGGCGATTGGCGACCGGCGACAGCCGCGCCTCACTGGGCGCATAGAAGGGCGGATTCATCGCGACGCAGGCGAAGCTCGCAGTGGCGAGGCCTGCCTGTTCGAGCGTCGCTGAGGCTGCGCCGAGATCGGCCGCGATCACGCGGATGCGCTCCTCCAGCCCATTGGCGGAGGCGTTACGCGCGGCCAGCACCGCAAGCTCGGGATCGCGCTCCAGCAGTGTGACCTGCAGCTCCGGCTGCGCCAATGCTGCAATGAGCCCGATCGTGCCGACGCCCGCGCCCATGTCGAGCAGAGGGCCGGCGCCAAGCTCGGGCAGGGTCGCAGCCAGCAGCACGGCGTCTGAGCCGGCGCGATGGCCCTTTTTCGGCTGGAACAGGACGAGCCGGCCATCGAGGATGCGGTCCTCCCCGATCTCGCCCAGCCCCGCGGCGACATCAGCCATCGCGCAGTTCGGGCCCGAAGCCGGCCTCGGTCAGGAGGGCGCGGGCCCGCATCCGGTCGGCCTCGCGGACCAGCAGCCGGCGCGGGAAGGCGCCGATCATGCCCTCCAGCGCGCTGATGTGCTGGTCCGCGATCAGGCAATCCAGATTGGCGGAGGCCAGCAGCGCCTCGATGGCGCCGAGCAGGACGATGTCGTTGGTGCGAACGAGTTCATGCATGCCGCCATGGAGCGCGAGGGGGACGCGATGCGCAAGCCTCTTGTCATGAGAGCGCCGGCGGCAGCCCCCTCCCCCCGCTTGCGGTGGGGAGGGTTGGGGTGGGGGGCCGTCCGACCGGGTACGACTTCGATTATGAACGGCTCAACCCTGTCGTTCGGCCCCCCATCCCTAACCCTTCCCCACCGCAAGCGGGGGGAAGGGAACAGGGCAGGTGCGGCGTCAGGCTGCGTTTGCAGGGGCTGGCCACCCATGCGACGGTTGTGGCAAGGCAGGCCCGCATTGCGATGCGCGGAAAAGTTCGGTTGGAGTGATCGTCATGGGCGTCGTCGTCGCGTTCGAGGACAAGGAAGCGGGCAAGGGCTCCGACTCTGCCCGGATCGAGACGCTGGTCGAGCTGACGCGGGCTGACATGGAGCGCGTCAATGCGATGATCCTGTCGCGCACCGGCTCCGACGTGACGATGATCCCCGAGGTCGCCAACCATCTGATCTCGTCTGGCGGCAAGCGTTTGCGGCCGATGCTGACGCTGGCCGCGGCGGCGCTGTCGGGCTATCGCGGGCAGGGCCATGTCAAGCTCGCAGCCGGCGTCGAGTTCATGCACACCGCGACGCTTCTGCACGACGACGTCGTCGACCAGAGCGACACGCGGCGCGGCAAGCTCGCGGCCCGGATGCTCTGGGG
>JBKJSB010000208.1:0-8515 GCA_046593015.1 Allobosea sp. | reverse complement strand
CAGGTTGACATGGGGGGCGAATTTCGACGGGGCCTTGAACAGGCCGGCGAGCATCGCGGCCTCCGCCACGGTGACGTCCTTCAGCGACTTGCCGAAATAGTAGTCCGCCGCCGCCGCCGCCCCGAAGGTGCCGCCGCCCATATAGGCGCGGTCGAGATAAAGCTTCAGAATCTCGTTCTTGGTCAGCCGGTATTCCAGCCAGATCGAGAGGAAGGCCTCCTTGATCTTGCGGTCGAGCGAACGTTCATTGGTCAGGAACAGGTTCTTGGCGAGCTGCTGCGTCAGCGACGAGCCGCCCTGCACCACGCCCGAGGCGCGCGCATTGACGGTGAGCGCCCGGAAGGTGCCGAACACGTCGATGCCGAAATGGTCGTAGAAACGCCGGTCCTCGGTCGCCAGCACCGCCTTGATCAGGTGGTCCGGCATCTCCTCGAGCTTCAGCGAATCGTCGTGGCGCGCGCCGCGGTGGCCCAGTTCCGAGCCGTAGCGGTCGAGAAAGGTCACGGCGAAGACCTGATGCTTCAGCGCCTCCTCGCGGCCTTCCTGAAAGGACGGGATGGCGAGCGCCAGCATGATGAACGAAGCCGCGATGCCGACATTCAGGCCCTCGCTGGCGAATTCGGCCGCCAGCCGCTTGCCGCCGGTGACGGTGAAGCGGTCCATGATGCTGCGGAAGCGCTCATAGCGCTCGCCCAGTCCGCGACCGGCCCCCCAGAGCCCGGCGTCCACCCATGAGTCGAAAGCGAGCGCGAAGCGCTTCGCCTGGGTCGTCCATCGCCTCTTCCTGAACTCCATCACCGGCCGGAAACCTTGAAAAAGCTCTTCGGAAACTGTCCTGCCGCGAAGCCGGACGCTTGGCAACTGAAACCGCCCTGCCGCATGACATCGTGACGCGGCGTGCGATTGCAAGACATGAAAGGCTCCGCGCCCAGCCCCGTCGCAGGGTTCGTGCCGACACCGCCTGTGCCGTTCCGGTACGCTGCGGCAAGGCGGACGGTTTCAGCCTTGGGTGTGATCGCGCCGGAAACGCGCCGGGTTGCGGCCGGTCTCCTGTCGGAATATCCGCGCGAAATGGCTGGGGCTCGTGAAGCCGACCTGCGCTGCGAGATCGACGATGGAGGGCGCGGATGCGGCCAGAATCCGCTTGGCCGCCTCGACCCGACGGCGATTGACGAACTGCAGCGGCGTCAGGCCCGTGGCCGCGCGGAAGGCGCGGTGGAAATGGCCCTCGGACAGGCCGGCCAATTCCGCCAGCGCGGCGATCCGGATATCGCCCCCGAGATGGCCTTCGACATGGTCGCGCACGCGGTTGAGCTTCCAGCGCGGCAAACCCCCGCTCTCCTGCCTCTCCGGCGCACCGGCATCGCGGCGCCAGAGATAATGCGCCAGCGCCAGGGTCATCGCCTCGCAATAGGTCGCGTCGAGCGCCCCGACCTCGGCATGCAGGCGCTCGAACTCGCCGAGCAGGCCGAGCAGGAAGGCGTCCTCGCGGTTGCCGAAGGGGCGCATGGTGCGGGCCCGAGCCGGGCGCAGGCGCTCAAACAGCGCAGGCTGGATCGAGATCGAGGCCCAGTGCCAGCCGACATCATGCAGGCGCAGGCGGCGCTCGCAGCCTGCCGGCAGGAAAGAGGCGAGTCCGGCGCGGTCCGGCCCATCCGTACGCTCGCCGCTGGCGCAGATCGTCTCGTGCCGGGCCGCGCCGCCGCGCAGGGTCACCATCACGGTGTGGTCCGGTAGCAGGATCCTGCCCTCGACGAATGCCGTGCGCTCGCGCCGCGCGGTGACGAAGCGGCCACCCTGCCAGGATTGCGCACGCAGACCAACCGGCGGGGAGTTCACCGCCGCGATCATGCGCTGCTGGTCGGTCGCGAAGGTCATGCCTGATGCTAGCAACCCGCCGGCGCCCGCGCCAGCCGCGCCGCCGCCCGGCTCAAGGGGCGGCATAGGCACAGCGGAACCCGACATAGACGGCGTAGAAGTCGGCGGCCTTCCATTGCATGCCCTCGGCCCGCGTCTGCTGGGGCCCATACCACCATGAGCCGCCGGCGGTGAGCGCCGTATCGCCTTCGCGATCGGCGAGCCATTCCCAGACATTGCCGCCCGTTTCGTGTAGCCCGTTGACGCCGCGCCTGGTCGCGCCGGCCTTCGCGTGACGCGGCCAGGGGTCGGTTCCCGACAGGTTCATGCCGACGGGATTGTCGCCGACCGGATAGGGATAGGTCTTGCCATTGGCGAAGCCAGCCTCAGGCGCGGCGCGCATCTCGCGATACGCGGCTGCCTGCCATTCCGCTCGCGTCGGCAGGCGACCTCCGGCCCAGCTGCAAAAATCGCGCGCCTCGGACCAGCGAAGATGGACGGCCGGAGCGTCGGCGTCAGCCTCCGCCGTGCCGGCCGCGCCAAAGGGACGCTGCCAGCTCCAGACCGGCCGGCGCTCCCAGCCGGCGCCGTATTCATAGCCGTGGCCGGAGCGCTCGGCCTGCGTCCTGAGGCCCGTCGCAAGCGCGAACTCCCGAAACCGCGCGATCGTCACCTCGGTGCGGTCGATCGCGAAACCGGGCAGGGCGACGCGGTCGTCGGCGACACGGTCACTGGCGACACGGTCATTGGCGACCCGATCCTGCGCCGCGACCAGGTCTGGCGGGGCGAGCATGAGCATCAGCAGAGCGGCGAGGCGGAACATCATCATGCATGGCCTTTCGCGGCGAGGGCCGGGGATCGCCCGATGGCGTGCAGTGTAGCCCCGCTGCGGCGGGCCGGCGCGCGCGATCCTGACGCAAGGCGCGCGATCCTGATCGGGTAGCGCTTCGCTTTTCGTCAGCATCGCGGCCCTCGCATCGGGATCGCGCGCGCCCTGAGGCCCGTCACAGCCATAGCGTCGAGGTCATGCGGTCGCGCGCCCAGAAGCGCGGCCGCGGCCCCGTATCGAAAGGTGACGCCATGTCCCAGACACAGCCCCAGAGATTGTCCCTCAATCGCCGCGCTTTGCTCGGCGGGAGCGCCGCCGCAGCCGCAGGTCTGGCATTGCCGCCTGCCGCAGGAGCCCAAATGGCTCCGGCGCGGCCGGCGGCCGGCGATCTGATCACCCGCACCATCCCGCGCTCCGGCGAGGCTTTGCCGGCACTGGGTCTCGGCACCTTCCTGACCTTCGACACGCTGCCCGGCGAGAGGCGCGACCATCTGCGCGAGGTCACCCGGCTTTACGCGGAGGCCGGCGTACGCGTGATCGACACCTCGCCGCTCTACGGCACGGGCGAGACCACGGTCGGCGACGCACTGATCGCGCAGGGGCTGAACGAACGGCTCTTCATCGCCAACAAGCTTTGGGTCACCGGCGAGTTCCTCGCCGACGAAAGCCATGCGCGGCGCTCCTTCGAGCAGTCGCAGAACCGGCTCTGGCGGCGCGGCTTCGACCTGATGCAGTGCCACAGCCTGGTCAATGTCGATGTCGTCGTACCGATGCTGAACGTCTGGAAGAAGGAAGGCCGCACCCGCTTCGTCGGCGTCACCCATCACGAGAACGTCTATCACGACGTGCTCGCCGGCTGGATCGGGCGCGGCAATGTCGATTTCGTCCAGGTCAACCATTCGATCTTCAACCGCGGCGCCGAGCAACGCGTTCTGCCGGCCGCCGCGGATCGCGGCTGCGGCGTCTTCATCAACATGGCGCTGGAAAAGGGCCGCCTGCACAAGGTCGTCGAGGGCCGGGCGCTGCCGGATTTCGCGAAGGAGTTCGGCGCGATGAACTGGGCTCAGTTCTTCCTGAAATACGTCATGGCCAACCCGGCGGTGACCTGCGTGCTCTCGGCCACTGCCAATCCGGCGCATGCGGCCGAGAATCTCGGCGCGCTGCGCGGCCCGCTACCGGACCAGGCCCTTCGCGCCCGCATGCTCCAGCACATGGAAAGCCTGCCCGGCTTCGACGCGATCGCGCGGATGCCGTGGTATCCCGACAAGCGCTATCCCGGCATCATCGGCCGCTCGCAGGCGGAGTTGCGGGCCAGAAGCTGAGCCGCCGGCTTTCGCCCGCCCCTCTAATCGCGCATAAGGGGGGATGATCTCAGACATCGCCCCCGATGCCGCGCCGTTCTGGCGCACGACCGCGCTCGACGCCATGTCGCGCGAGCAGTGGGAATCGCTCTGCGACGGCTGCGGGCGCTGTTGCCTCGTCAAGCTCGAGGACGAGGATAGCGGGCGCATCCTCGCCACCGATGTCGGCTGCCGGCTGTTCGACGCCGGCGCCTGCCGCTGCCGCGACTATGAGAACCGCTCGTCGACCGTGCCCGACTGCGTCACTCTGACGCCGAACGCCGTGCGCAGCCTGCGCTGGCTGCCGCCGACCTGCGCCTATCGGCTTGTCGCCGAGGGGCGTGACCTGCTGTGGTGGCATCCGCTGGTCTCGGGCGATCCGGAGACCGTGGTCGCGGCCGGCGTCTCGGTGAAGGGGCGTGTCTTCGCCGGCGAGGACGAGATCGCCGAGGACGACCTGCCCGAGCGTATCGTCAACTGGCCGCTGCGCTGGCCGCGCGCGGCGAAGGCGAGGCGGACGTGAAGACCAGGCGGCGATCGGCTTAGTCCGATCTATGCTGTCGGAAAAACCGTACGCGCCGTTTCAAGATCGTCATCGTCCTGCAGCCCGAGTTCAGAATTCGGGCGAGGTGCTGAAGAGTTTGCCGAGCCCAGCGCCGTGTCGGCGGTGATCCCGGTTTCCTCGCGCGCGCGAGCGTCCGATTGATTGTTCCCGCGCTTTTCGGCATGACCGGCCCGGCGGGCGGCGCTGCCGCCACGCGAGCAAAACCATTCGACCGCCGGCGCGTTCGTCTGCCCGGTTCAATTGGGAAGAGGCTGTTGTGATGGCTGGGGCTAAGTGGGTCTACACCTTTGGCGATGGCAAGGCCGAGGGCGAGGCGGGGATGAAGAACCTGCTCGGCGGCAAGGGCGCGAACCTCGCCGAGATGAGCAATCTCGGCCTGCCCGTGCCGCCCGGCTTCACCATCACCACCGAGGTCTGCACCTGGTATTACGACAACGGCAAGCAGTTCCCGCCCGAGCTTGACGGACAGGCGAAGGCGGCGCTGGCCGAGATGGGCGCGCTGACGGGGAAGACCTTCGGCGACCCCGCCAACCCCCTGCTGGTCTCGGTTCGCTCGGGCGCGCGCGCCTCGATGCCGGGCATGATGGACACGGTTTTGAACCTCGGCCTGAACGACGTCACCGTCGAGGCCGTCGCCAAGGCCTCGGGCGACGCCCGCTTCGCCTGGGACAGCTATCGCCGCTTCATCACGATGTATTCCAACGTCGTGCTCGACGTCGACCACGGCCATTTCGAGGAGGCGCTCGAGGACTACAAGGAGCGCAAGGGTCTCCATCTCGACACCGACCTGTCGGCCGACGACTGGAAGGTGCTGGTCGGGAAATACAAGGACATCGTGAAGAAGGCGCTCGGCTCCGACTTCCCGCAGGAGCCGCAAGCCCAGCTCTGGGGCGCGGTCGGGGCGGTGTTCTCTTCCTGGATGAACGCGCGCGCGATCAAGTATCGCGAGCTCAACAACATCCCCGCCGCCTGGGGCACGGCCGTCAACGTACAGTCGATGGTGTTCGGCAACATGGGCGACACCTCGGCGACCGGCGTCGCCTTCACCCGCAATCCCTCGACCGGCGAGAGCGCGCTCTATGGCGAGTTCCTGATCAACGCCCAGGGCGAGGACGTCGTCGCCGGCATCCGCACGCCCCAGGACATCACCGAGGCCGCCAAGAAGCAGGCCGGCTCCGACAAGCCCTCGATGGAAAAGGCGATGCCCGACGCCTATGCCGAGCTTGTCCGCATCTACGGCATCCTGGAGCGGCACTACCGCGACATGCAGGACATGGAATTCACCATCCAGGAGGGTAAGCTCTGGATGCTGCAGACCCGCTCCGGCAAGCGCACCGCCAAGGCTGCGCTGCGCATCGCGGTCGAACTCGCGACGGAGGGCCTGATCACGGAGGAGGAGGCGGTCGGCCGCGTCGAGCCCGGCGCGCTCGACCAGTTGCTGCATCCGATGATCGACCCCAAGGCCGAGCGCCGCATCCTGACCACCGGCCTGCCGGCCTCGCCCGGCGCGGCCGCAGGCGAGATCGTCTTCAACTCCGACGACGCCGAGAATGCCAGGAAGGCCGGCCGCAAGGTCATCCTCGTGCGCGTCGAGACCTCGCCGGAAGACATCCACGGCATGCACGCAGCCGAAGGCATCCTGACCACGCGCGGGGGCATGACCTCGCATGCGGCTGTCGTCGCGCGCGGCATGGGCAAGCCCTGCGTCTCGGGCGCCGGCCAGATCCGCGTCGATTACGCCAAGGGGACGATGAGCGTCGGCGGAACCGTGCTCAAGGCCGGCGATGTCATCACGATCGACGGCGCCGCAGGCCAGGTCATGCTCGGCGAGATCAAGATGCAGCAGCCCGAGCTGTCGGGCGAGTTCGGCACGCTGATGGGCTGGGCCGACAAGGTCCGCCGCCTGAAGGTCCGCGCCAATGCCGAGACGCCCGACGACGCGCGCACCGCGCGCGAGTTCGGCGCCGAGGGCATCGGGCTCTGCCGCACCGAGCACATGTTTTTCGACGAGGACCGCATCCAGCCGATGCGCGAGATGATCCTCGCCCATGACGATGCCGGCCGCCGTGCGGCGCTGGCCAAGCTGCTGCCGATGCAGCGTCAGGATTTCCTCCAGCTCTTCACCATCATGCAGGGCTTGCCGGTGACGATCCGCCTGCTCGACCCGCCGCTGCACGAGTTCCTGCCGCATGGCGAAGCCGAGGTGGCCTCCGTCGCCAAGGCGCTCGGCGTGACGCCCGAGGCGCTGAAGCACCGGGCCGCCGAGCTGCACGAATTCAATCCGATGCTCGGCTTTCGCGGCGTCAGGCTCGCCATCGCCTATCCCGAGATCGCCGAGATGCAGGCGCGGGCCATCTTCGAGGCGGCGGTGATCGCCGCGAAGGAAACCGGCAAGCCGGTGATCCCCGAGGTCATGGTCCCGCTCGTGATGGGCGTGGCCGAACTCGACCTCGTCAAGGCGCGCATCGACGCCATGGCCAGGGCGGTGATGGCCGAGAGCAAGGTCGAGCTGAGCTATCAGGTCGGCACGATGATCGAACTGCCGCGCGCCGCGCTGATGGCCAGCGAGATCGCCAAAAGCGCCGAGTTCTTCTCCTTCGGGACCAACGATCTCACTCAGACCACGCTCGGCATCAGCCGCGACGACGCCGGCTCGTTCCTGGGCTCCTACACGCAGAAGGGCATTCTGGCGCAGGACCCCTTCGTCACCATCGATCAGGCGGGCGTCGGCGAACTGGTCAGGCTCGCCGCCGAGCGCGGCCGCGAGACGAGGCCCGACATCAAGCTCGGCATCTGCGGCGAGCATGGCGGCGACCCGGCCTCGATCGGCTTCTGCGAAAGCATCGGGCTCGACTATGTCTCCTGCTCGCCCTTCCGCGTGCCGATCGCAAGGCTTGCCGCCGCGCAGGCGGCGCTTGGCGCGGTGAAGCAGAAGGAGGGGTAGAGCCTTATGGGCGTGAGCTTCTGTTGGTGCGGCGCTCTTTCAGCGTCCCCAATCCCTCGTCCGTAGGTTCGACAGTCAGTTCTTGCCACGCATCGTGGGATAGCGGCTTCCGCGCTTCTTCAGATAAAACCATGCCGAAACGCTCCCGGATCGAGCGGGCAATGTTGGCGGTCCGGTCAGCGGAATGGTTTTCTGTTGCATCCTGCAAGGCGGTTTCCACCTACGATAGGCTGCCGTCGCAGCGAATAATGACTGTCGGCCGATATTGAGGAAGGCAGTATAGACAATGCCATCTCTCACCACCATCGGCTTCGACGCCGACGACACGCTCTGGCAGAACGAGCAGTTCTTCCGGCTGACCGAGGACCGCTTCGTCGCGCTGCTCGGCGCTCATGGCCGGGCCGCCGAGATTTCCGGCAAGCTGCTGGAGGCGGAGAAGCGCAACCTCGCCTTCTACGGCTTCGGCATCAAGGGCTTCGTGCTGTCGATGATCGAGACCGCGATCGAGGTCACGGGCGGGCAGGCGCCGGGCGCGGTCATTGGCGAGATCCTCGCCTTGGGCCGCGAGATGCTGGCGCACCCGGTCGAGACGCTGCCGCAGGCGCGGGCCGCGCTGGAGGCGCTCGCCGGCGATTACCGGCTGGTGCTGATCACCAAGGGCGATCTCTTCGACCAGGAGCGCAAGCTGGCGGCGTCGGGTCTCGGCGAGCTGTTCGATGCGGCCGAGATCGTCAGCGACAAGAACGCCGCGACCTATGAACGCCTCTTCGCCCGCCATGGCGACGGGGCGGCGCAGGCCATGATGGTCGGCAACTCGCTGAAATCCGACGTCCTGCCGGCGCTCGCCGCCGGCGCCTTCGCCGTGCACATTCCCCATGAACTGACCTGGGCGCTGGAGCACGCCGAGGAGCCGGTCGGGGAGGGGCGTTTCCGGCAGCTCGACGATCTGGGCGGGCTGGTGGAGCTCGTCAGGGTGATCG
>JBKJSB010000301.1:0-2520 GCA_046593015.1 Allobosea sp. | reverse complement strand
AAGATCACGCCGACATCGGCGCGCGGCTCGCCGATCGTCTCGCCGTTCAAGACGATGCGGCCGGCGCTGGGCTGGTCGAGCCCGGCGATCAGGCGCAGCAGGGTGGTCTTGCCGCAGCCGGAGCCGCCGACCAGAGCGAGGATTTCGCCAGCGGCGACCTCGACCTCGATCCGCGACAGCGCCTCCGTGCCGTCGGCATAGGTCTTTGACAAAGTCTCGAAGCGCAGCATCGAGGGGACTTCCTAGAGCTTGTCGCGGCCGAGATCCTGCCAGGCGAGGAAGGGCCGCGTGAGGGCGAGAAGCAGCGCGTCAGCCAGCTTGCCGAGCACGGCAAAGCTGATGATGGCCGCGATGATGGTGTCGGGTCGGCCAAGTTGCTGCCCGTCCACGAGCAGGTAGCCCAGCCCCTCGCTCGCGCCCATGATCTCGGCGGCGACGACGAACATGAAGCCGAGGCCGAGCCCGGAACGCAAAGCCGTGAACCAGGCCGGCAGGATCGCCGGCAGCAGCACGCGGCGGACCATCGCGACCCGACCGAGCCTGAAGACGCGGCCGACCTCGATGATCTTGCGGTCGATGTCGATGATCGCTGCGGCCACCCCGAGATAGACCGGGAAGAACACGCCCACCGCGATCAGCGCCACTTTCGAGGCCTCGAAGATGCCGAACCACAGGATGAACAGCGGCACCCACGCGATCGAGGGAATCGAGCGCAGCGCCTGCAGCGTCGGGTCGAGCAGCCCGCGCGCCACCGGCAAGGCGCCGGTCAGAGCGCCGAGCAGCGTGCCGACGCCGGCTCCGAGGCCGAAGCCCGCCGCGACGCGCCAGAGCGTAGCGAGCGCATGGGTGAGCAATTCACCGGACGCCGCCAATCCCCACAGCGTTTTGCCGACGACGCTGGGTGGTGGCATCAGCCGGCCATTGGCGATTCCGGCGCGGACGAGGACTTCCCAAAGGATGGCGAGCAGGATCGGCAGGAGCAGGCCGGCCAGAACGAGATGATTTGACCTGTGAGGCTTGAGCTTGGGCGTGGCCGGGTCGGCATCGGTCATCGCGACAAGCGCTCCCCTTCGTCATGCTCGCCCTTGTGGCGCGCATCCACTTAATCGTAGCGCTCGACGAGGCAAGACGTGGATGGTCGGGACAAGCCCGACCATGACGGGAAAGCTGCCGGGCGGCCTGTCGGCACGCTCAGTTGCTGGCGGCGGCAAAACGCCGGTCGAGCAGCGCATCGACCACGGCCTTGACGTCCGTCGTCGCCGGCAGGACGCCGGCCTCCTTCAACGCCACGCCGGCGGCAAGGATGGTCTGCGCCTGCGCGTCGCCGATGGTCGAATGGGTCAGTTCGGTGCGGGTGAGCTGGCGCTCGATCACGGCGTCCGACAGCCTGGTGTAGTCGACCAGCGTCTTCTTCAGCTCGGCCGGGTTGGCGAGCGCATAGGCGCGGGCTTCCTCATAGGCCGCGATCACCTTGCGGACCAGCGCCGGATGCTCGGTGGCGAAGGCCTCGCGGACGTTGAGCACGCCCCAGGTGTTGTCGGCCGCCTTGCGGTGGAACAGCTTTGCGCCGCTCTCGATCTCGGCCGCCGCCATCAGCGGGTCGAGTCCGGCCCAGGCGTCGACGTCGCCACGCTCCAGCGCGAGCCGGCCATCGGCATGCTGCAACAGGACGAGCCTGACGTCCTTCTCGGTCAGCTTGGCCTCGGCCAGCGCGCGGACGAGGAAGATGTGCGGGTCGGTTCCGCGCGTGACCGCGACGCGCTTGCCCTTGAGATCGGCGACCTTGGTGATCTCGCTCCTGGCAGCCGTCACGAGCGCGGTCCATTCGGGGCGCGAATAGACATAGATCGACTTGATCGGGTTGCCGTTGATCTTCCCGATCAGGGCCGCCGCTCCGGCGGTCGAGCCGAAATCGAGCGAGCCTGCATTCAGAAATTCGAGCGCCTTGTTGGAGCCGGCCGACTGGACCCAGCGGACGCTTATACCGTCGGAAGCCAAGGCCTTCTCAAGGATGCCGCGCTCCTTCAGCACGAGGCTGACAGGGTTGTAGGTCGCGAAATCGACGCGGATCTCCTTGGGCGCCTGCGCAGAGGCGTTCGTCGCGGCGAACGCGACCGAGGCTGCGGCAAGGCCGGCAATGACGAGACGGCGGGTGGTGCTGATGGTCATGATAGGATCCCTTTTGTCGCGGTGAGGCGCAGGGATCGGGAGAAGGCCAAAACCTCTCCGTGGCCCCGACGCTTTAGCTGCACTTGTTTCGCGCCCGCAAGCTGCTGGCTCAAATCGGCGCGTATCCGTCTTGTAGGTCCAAGCGTTCTGTTTGTCAAACAAGACGGCAATGGCTGTTCAAATTTGAATTACACATTCCTTGTATGTTGAATTTTCCCTTTATCGCGAATCCCGTCATCATGTTACGAGCGTCATCGGTCTGGTCGCGCAACGCGTCAGGCCAGGGATGGATGCGCCATGTCGTTGGTCGAGGAGCAGCCGGTTCTGAGGCTGGCGGAGGTTCTGCACGAT
>JBKJSB010000215.1:0-10507 GCA_046593015.1 Allobosea sp. | reverse complement strand
GAACAGAGGCGCAGGCAAAGGCCGAGAGTGAAGAGCGGAACATGATGATCTCCTGTCGCTTGATCCGGTAAGGTCCTCACATGATGAGGGCCTTACCGGATCAAGCGACAGGAGATCATCATGTTCCGCTCTTCACTCTCGGCCTTTGCCTGCGCCTCTGTTCTCATTCTGTCCGGCTTTGCCGCCCAGGCTGGCGAAGGCGGTGGCGGCGGCGGCGACGACCGCTGGGCCCAGCCCGCCCAGGCCAAGCCCTTCAATCCCGCGCCATGGCCGGCGCGGCCCGGTGGTCGCGATTTCGCCGAATCCAGCCATCGCGGCGGCAGCCACTTCCGGTCCGTCGATCAAGGCGCCGATATCCGCAACGTCACCGAGACGAAGCGCAACGGCAAGGTCAAGCGCACGGTCAGCGTGGGCGGCGGCTTGCCCTATGCCGAGATCACCCATCCGGATGGGACACGCGTGCGCTCGGAAGGACCGCGCCGCGGCCACAAGGTCACCGTGACCCGCCCCGGCAACTGACGAAGCGCCGACAGCGTCCATCCTCGCGACCGCAGCGGCTCAGCCCGCTCCGGTCGCGACCGGCCGTTCGGGGTCCTGCGTCCAGTCGGTCATCGAGCCCTCATAGAGCGCAACCTCGTCCCGCCCCAGCACCTCCGACAGCACGAACCAGTCCAGCGCCGCAGTGTGCCCGGTGTTGCAATAGGCGATCACAGGTCCCTCTGGCACCCCGGCGAAGAAGGCGGCGAGTTCTCCGGCAGGTTTCAGCCGGCCGGTCGCAGGATCGAAGCCTTGCGTGTAGTCGCGCGACAGTGCGCCGGGGATGCGGCCCGGGCGGAGCGCCTCCGGCGATTTCTCGGCCCCCTCGAAATAGCTTGCGGCGCGGGCATCGACCAGCGTCGCCAGCTTGCTGCGCGAGGCCACCAGCGTCGCGTCCGCCGTACTGCGCAACCGCTGCTGCATCACGACCGGATAGGGTTCGGCCGGCTTCGCGGCGGACGGGCCGCTCTGCACCGGGCGCAGCGTGTCCTCGCGCCAGCCGGCGAAACCGCCGTCGAGGATCGCCTGCTGGCCGTGGCCGATCAGCTTCAGCGTCCAGTAGACCCGCGCCGCGGCCGCGAAATCGGTCGCGCTCGTCCCGGCGGGCACGATGACGACGTCGTCATGCGGCTTGATGCCGAGGCGGCCGACCAGCTCGGCCAGATGCTCGAGAGGCGGCAGCATGCCTGGCGCATTGCCGACCTTGGCCCGCCAGCCGTCAGCGACATAGTCGCTATGGATCGCGCCGGGGATGTGGCTCGTCTCATAGGCAGCCTTGCCGCCGCCATCGACGGCCGAGCGGATATCGACGATCACCAGCGTCGGATCGTCGAGCCGGGCAGCGACAGCCCCGGCCGAGATCAGTCCTGAAAAGTCGCTCATGCTCACTCCGCAGCCATCGTCTGAAGCTCATCGACCAGTTCGATCGCGTAGGTCATGGTCGCGGTCGCACCGAGCATGATCGAAGCCGAACAGTATTTTTCCTTCGACAATGTGACGGCGCGCTCGACCTTCGCGGCGCTCAGGCCCCGCCCGCTGACGCGATAGGCGATGTGGATCGCGGTGAAGACCTTGGGGTCCTCGCTCGCGCGCTGCGCCTCGACCTCGACATCGCAGCCGGTCACCGGCTCGCGGCCCTTCTTCAGGATCTGCACCACGTCGAAGCCGGTGCAGCCGGCAAGCCCGATCAGCAGCATCTCCATCGGCCGAATGCCGATATTGCGGCCGCCATATTCAGGCGCGCCGTCCATCATCACGGCATGGCCGCTGCCGGCCTCGCCCATGAAGGCCATGCCCTCGACCCATCTCGCGCGCGCTTTCATGCCTGAACTCCGTCGGCTGATTTGCGGCGCAGGCTAGCGACTCGGGCGCGGAGAGGCGAGGGCGCTCTCAGGCCGCGGCGAACAGGCTGCCATGCGTGATGCGCAGCCGGATCCGCTCGCCGATCGCCGGCGCGACCTGGCTGGCGAGATCGACGTCGAGCCGCTTGGCAAGCCCCTGAACGGCGACCTCGGCCCGGCGCAGCGGCCCGTTGCGGCGTAAGTGCTCCACCACGCCGGGCAGCGAGAGCGGCGCATCGTCGACGATGCGCAGATGCTGCGGGCGGACATAGAGCGAGGCCGGCCCGCCCAGGTTCTGGGAGAGCCCGCCGAGCACCGGACGGTCGCCCAGAAAAGCCTGGCTGCCGACGACCTTGACCGGCAGCTTGTTGGCTTCGCCCAGGAATTCGCAGACGAAGGGCGTGGCGGGATGATCGTAGACATCGTCGGGCGTGCCGACCTGCTCGAGCCGGCCGTCGTTCAGGATCGCGACCCGGTCGGCGAGTTCCAGCGCCTCCTCCTGGTCATGCGTGACGAAGACGGTGGTGTGCCCGGTGCGGCGGTGCAGGTCGCGCAGCCAGGCGCGCAAATCCTTCCGGACCTTGGCGTCGAGCGCCCCGAAGGGTTCGTCGAGCAGGAGCACGCGCGGCTCGATCGCAAGCGCACGGGCCAGAGCGACGCGCTGGCGCTGGCCGCCGGAGAGCTGGCTCGGATAGCGCCTTTCCAGCCCCGGCAGTTGCACGAGGTCGAGCAGGTCGCCGACGCGTTTGCGGATATCTGCCGGCTCGGGGCGTTCGCGGCGCGGGCGGGAATTCAGGCCGAAGGCGACGTTTTCCGCCACCGTCATGGTCTTGAACAGCGCATAGTGCTGGAAGACGAAGCCGATGCGCCGGTCGCGCAGCGACAGATCGCGCATATCGGTCTCGCCGAACAGCACGCGGCCGCGATCGGCCTGGTCGAGCCCGGCGATCAGCCGAAGCAGCGTCGTCTTGCCGGAGCCCGACGGCCCGAGCAGGGCGACGAGTTCCGCCGGCTGGATGTCGAGCGAGACGCCGCGCAGCGCGGCAAACGCCTCGAAGCGCTTCTCGATGGACTCGATGGTGACGGCGACCGACATCGGCTTCGTCCTTCGGCTCAATGGCGGCGGCTGGCGGCGATCGCATCGCCGTAGCGCCATTCCAGCAGGGTTTTCAGGGCGAGCGTGACGAGCGCGAGGCCGGCCAGCAGCGAGGCGACGGCGAATGCGGCCGCGCCCATATACTCGTTGTAGAGGATCTCGACATGCAGCGGCATGGTGTTGGTCAGGCCCCGGATCTTGCCGGAGACGACCGCGACCGCGCCGAATTCGCCCATCGCCCGGGCGTTGCAAAGCAGCACGCCGTAGAACAGGCTCCTTTTCACGTTCGGCAGCGTGATCGCGAGGAAGACGCGCCAGCCGGATGCGCCGAGCGTCAGTGCCGCCTCCTCGTCGGCCGAGCCGAGCGCCTGCATATGCGGGATCAGTTCGCGCGCCACGAACGGAAAGGTGACGAACACCGTCGCCAGGATGAGGCCCGGCAGGGCGAAGATGATCTGGACGTCGTTGGCCTTGAGCCAGGCGCCGAAATAGCCCTGCGCGCCGAAGAGCAGCACGAAGACCAGGCCCGAGATCACCGGCGAGACCGAGAAGGGCAGGTCGATCAGGCTGATCAGGAAGTTCTTGCCGCGGAACTCGAACTTGGCGATTGCCCAGGCGGCGGCGATGCCGACGACGATATTGAAGGGCACGGCGATGGCCGCGACCAGCAAGGTCAGGCGGATCGCGGCGACCGCGTCGGCCTCGGTGATCGCGGCCTTGTAGGCGGCAAAGCCGCGCGCGCCGGCCTCGACGAAGACCGAAACGAGCGGAAGCAGGAGAAACAGCGCGAGAAAGGCGAGCGAGACCGCGATCAGCAGGCAGCGGACAATGAGGCTCTCGCCGCGCACGCGCTGCGTTCCGGCGCGTGACGGCGGGGCGGCCGGGTGGTGCAGCGCCGCCTCAGACATCGCCGAACCTCCGCCGCGCTGCAGCCTGGATCAGGTTGACGACCAGGATCAGCGCGAATGACAGCAGAAGCATGATCGTGGCGACCACGGCCGCGCCCCCATAATCGAACTGCTCCAGCCGGATCACGATCAGCAGAGGGGCGATCTCGGAGACCATCGGGACATTGCCGGCGATGAAGATCACCGAGCCGTACTCGCCGACGGCCCTCGCGAAAGCGAGCACGAAGCCGGTCAGCAGCGCCGGGTAGAGCGGCGGCAGGATCACGCGAAACACCGTGCGCCAGCGGCTGGCCCCCAGCAGCGCCGCGGCCTCCTCGACATCGTCCTGCATCTCCTCCAGCACCGGCTGAACGGTGCGCACCACAAAGGGCAGGCCGATGAAGATCAGCGCCACCATGACGCCGAGCGGCGTGTAGGCGACCTTGATGTCGAGCGGCGCAAGCAGGCTGCCGATCCAGCCATTGGGGGCGTAGATCGCAGCGAGCGCGATGCCGGCGACAGCCGTCGGCAAAGCGAAAGGCAGATCGACGGCGGCATCGACGAGCCGCCGGCCCGGAAATTCGTAGCGCACCAGCACCCAGGCCAGGATCAGGCCGAAGACGGCGTTTACGGATGCGGCGAACAGCGCCCCGAGGAAAGAGAGCCTGAGCGCCGCAAGCGTTCGAGGCGAGGTCGCGACCGCCCAGATATCGGCAGGTCCCGCGCTCGCCGCTTTCAGGAACAGCGCCGCGAGCGGGATCAGCACCACGAGCGACAGAGCCGTCAGCGTGATCCCGAGCGCGATGCCGAAGCCCGGCAGGATGCTCGGCTCGCGCCAGCGCAGCGTGGTCGAGCCAGCAGCCATCCCTCAGCGCACCGGCTTGTAGAGCTGATCGAAGGTGCCGCCATCGCCGAAATGCGCGGCTTGAGCCTTGGCCCAGCCGCCGAAAACAGCATCGATGGTGAGAAGTTCGAGCCTGGGGAACCGCTCCAGATCCCCGGGCGCGGCCGCCTCGCGGTTGCGCGGGCGATAATAGTGCCTGGCGATGATCGCCTGGCCCTTCGGGGTGTAGAGAAAATCGAGATAGGCCTGCGCCTCGGCGCGGGTGCCCTTGGCGTCGACATTGCCATCGACGACCGCCACGGGCGGCTCGGCCAGGATCGAGAGGCTGGGCACGACGATGTCGAACTTGTCCGCGCCGAACTCCTTCTGCGCCAGGAAAGCCTCGTTCTCCCAGGCGAGGAAGACGTCGCCGATGCCGCGCTGGGTGAAAGTCGTGGTCGCGCCGCGCGCAGCGGTGTCCAGCACCGGCACATTGGCCAGCAGCTTGCCGATATAGTCGCGAACCTTGGCCTCGTCCTTGTTGAAGGCCTTCTCGGCATAGGCCCAGGCGGCGAGATAGTTCCAGCGCGCCCCGCCCGAGGTCTTTGGGTTCGGCGTGATCACTTGCAGTCCGGGTTTCACCAGATCGGCCCAGTCCCTGACGCCCTTGGGATTGCCCTTGCGGACGAGGAAGACGATTGTCGAGGTATAGGGCGATGCGTTGTGGGGCAGCCGCGCCTGCCAGTTCTCGGGCAGCTTCTTTGAGCGCTGAGCGATCGCGTCGATGTCGCCCGCCAGCGCCAGCGTGACCACATCGGCGTTGAGCCCGTCGATGACGGCGCGCGCCTGCGAGCCCGAGCCGCCATGCGACTGGCGGATCGTCGTGATCTTCTTGGCGTTCTTCGCGTTCCATTCGGCGATGAAGGCGGCGTTGATCTCGCGGTAGAGCTCGCGGGTCGGGTCGTAGGAGACGTTGAGCAGTTCGGTCTGGGCTTTGGCTCCCGCGACGACGCCGAAGCAGAGCATGAAAGCTCCCAGCACGAGGCCGGCGCGAACGAGGCGGGTCAGGCGGGATCGCGTCATGTCAGGGCTCCGCTACGATCAGTGCCGCAACCGGCCATCCGGCCTCGCCACTTGTTCTGAATAACGAACGAAACGTACTGAATTGTCGCCCACACCTCAACCGGGTGAAGCAGCAGGGCTTTGCCAAACTTCAGGCTCGCGAGAGAAAACGTCTCTCCGAAAAGGCTGTTCCATCCTCTCCGGCGCTGCACATGCTCAGCCGGAAATCAGGCGGAAATCCGTCCCGCCATCCTCTCGGCGAGCGCCGCCCCCAGCGCATGGCCGACCATGACCAGAACCGGCCCCTTGGCGGGCAACTCGGAGAGCCGCTCCGGCAGGGTCGCGATGGTCGCCGCGACGCGCTGTTCGTCGGGCCGGGTCGCGCCCAGAACCGCGATCGCCGGGGTCTGCGGATCGAGTCCGGCCGCCAGCGCATGCTCGCGGAAGGCGGCCAGCGTCGCGCGCGGCATGTAGATGACCGTCGTCACATGCGGATCGGCCATCGCGCGCCAGTCGAGATCGTCGGGCAGTTGGCCGTTGCGGGCATGGCCGGTGACGAATTGCAGCCGGCGGGCATGGTCGCGATGGGTCAGCGAGAGGCCGAGCGCCGCCGCCGCGCCCTGGGCCGCCGAGATGCCAGGCACGATCGCGACGGGGATGTTGGCCTGCGCGCAGGCCTCGATCTCTTCGCCGGCACGCCCGAAGATGCCGGGATCGCCGCTCTTCAGCCGGACGACATGCTTGCCCTGCTGAGCCAGCGTCACCATCATCGCGTTGATGTCGGACTGCTTGCAGGACGGGCCGTGTCCGGTCTTGCCGACCAGCATGCGCTTCGCCTCGCGCCGGGCCAGTTCGAGAACGCCGGCCGAGACCAGATCGTCGTAGAGGATGATGTCGGCGCTCTGCAGCGCGCGGATCGCCTTCAGCGTCAACAATTCCGGGTCGCCCGGGCCGGCCCCGACCAGCGTCACGCGCCCGGTCCCGTCATGGGCGCCCCCGATCCGGCCGAGTTCGGCGAACAGCGCGGAGCGATCGGCCTCGTCGGGGGCCTGCTCCGGCGCGGCCATGGCGCGGCTGGTGAACTTTTCCCAGAAGCCCCGGCGCAGCGCGAAGGGCAGTTCGCGGGCCTGCACGGCCGGCCGCCAGTCCTTGGCGGCCTGCGCCCAGGCCTTGAGGCCGGTCGGCAGCAGCGCCTCGATCTTGGCGCGCACCGCCTGGCCGAAGACCGGAGCCGCCCCATCGGTCGAGATCGCCACGATCAGCGGCGAGCGGTTGACCAGCGAGCCGAACGAGAAATCACAGAATTCCGGCTTGTCGACGACGTTGACCGGCACGCCGGCCTGTCTGGCTGCCGCGACGAAGCTGCGCGCCTCGTCGGCCTGCTCGATATCGCCGATCGCCAGCGCGGCATCCAAGAGGTCGTCGGCCTGCCAGCGCCGCTCATGCACGAAAACACGACCCGCCGGAGGATCGGCGGCAAGGCCTGCGAAAAGCTCAGCTTCCCCGGCCGCATAGACGTGCAACTCCGCGCCGGTCGCGGCCAGCAATTCGGCCTTCCAGAGCGCGCCTTCGCTCGAGCCGGCGAGCACGACTCTGCGCCCGTCCAGCTTGTGGAACAGCGGCAGCGTCGCGAGCCGCTCGATGCGGCGCGCGGTGGTCGGCTCTGGACGTCGCTCGGTCATCGGGTCTCAGCTGCCGCCTTCATCTCGGACGCCGGGGACTGGCCGCCTGCCGGAGGCGTCAGCAGCCAGAATCCGGCCAGTGTCAGGATGATAAGACGAAAGCAAATATCGAACCAGCGCTCATGCCGGCGGGCGGGCAGGATCGTCGCGATCTCGCTGTCCATGCTGTCCTCCTCGAGGCCGCGCAAGGCGGCTTGCTGCGCGGGCGCGTCCGTTTCGGTCTCGCCCCGGAACGCCATCTCAGGACGCCGCCTGGCTGGCCGCACGCGCGGCGCGGCGCTGGTCCAGGATGTTTCGGCTGTCGCCATAGCCGCGCTGATAGCCGTGACTGATCAGGTCGCGCGCCTTCAGCCAGTGCTCGACCGGCTGGCGCGCAGCGACGCCCTCGGGCAGTTCGATCTCGTCGAAGCCGCAGGACAGCGCGTAGGCGAACTGGTCGGCGATCAGCGGCCCGCTGGCGCGCAGTGTGCCGGTGAAGCCATGGTTGCGGATGTGCTTGGCCAGGCTAAAGCCGCGACCGTCGGAGTAGGCCGGGAAAGAGACTGCGACGAGCGAAAGCTGGCGCAGCACGAGCTTGAGTTCGGCGATCCGCACAGTATTGGGCACGATCACGCCGATGCGCTGGTCTCGTGTCTTCTGCGGCAGCGCCTCGGCGAGCGCCTCCCACGGCACGAGCGCCTGCGAAAGGTTGCCGATGGCGGGGCCCTCGCTGCGAGTCCAGGCGTCGATCTTCGTTCCGTTCCGGTCAAGCAACGGCATGGGCTGCCTCCTGGAAGGCGGACTTGAAGGGCGCGAGGCCGATCCGTCGAACATTGTCGATGAAGCTCTCGCCCTCGGACCGCTCCGCGAGATAGACGCCGACGATGCGTTCGATCGCGTCGGGAACTTCCTCGGCAGGCAGGCCCGGCCCGAGGATTTCGCCAATCGCGGCGTTCTCCGTGGCGTCGCCTCCGAGCGTAATCTGGTAGGATTCGATGCCGCGCTTCTCCAGTCCCAGAATACCGATATGCCCGACATGGTGGTGGCCGCAGGCATTGATGCAGCCCGATATCTTGATGTTGAGCGCGCCGATCTCGGCCTCGCGCGCCGCATCCGCAAACCGCTGCTGGATCGCCTGCGCGATCGGGATCGAACGGGCGGTCGCCAGCGCGCAGTAGTCGAGGCCGGGGCAGGCGATGATATCGGTGATCAGCCCGACATTGGCGCTCGCCAAGCCAGCCTCGCCGAGCCTCTGCCAGATAGCGAAGAGATCGCGCCGGCGGACGTAAGGCAGGACGAGGTTCTGCGCATGGGTGACGCGGATTTCGGAATGCGAAAACTCGTCCGCCAGATCGGCGACGAGCCGCATCTGGTCCGACGTCGCATCGCCCGGCGCCTGACCGAGCGGCTTGAGCGAGATGGTCAGGGCCGTATAGCCCGGCGCCTTGTGCGGCGCGGTGTTGACCTCGACCCAGCGCGCGAAAGCGGGGTTTGCAGCCTTCATGGCGTCGAGCGTCCGGCTCGCCTCCGGCAGCGCCTCATAGGCGGGCGGCGCGAAATAGGCCGCGATGCGCGCGACCTCGGCCGGGTCGGCGTTGACCGAGGGGCCATCAAGCCGGGCGAACTCCTCCTCGACGCGGCGGGTGAATTCCTCCGCGCCGATCTCGTGGACCAGGATCTTGACGCGGGCCTTGTATTTGTTGTCGCGCCGGCCCTCGAGATTATAGACCCGCATGATCGCCTCGAGATAGGCGAGCAGATCGGCCTTTGGCAGGTGATCGCGCACGACCTTGCCGATCATCGGCGTGCGGCCCAGACCACCGCCGACGGTAATCTCGTAGCCGACAGCGCCGGTATCGGGATGCCGGCGCAGGCGCAGGCCGATGTCGTGGGCCTTGATCACCGCGCGGTCATGCTCGGCCCCGGTCACCGCGATCTTGAACTTGCGCGGCAGGTAGCTGAACTCGGGATGCAAGCTGGACCATTGCCGGATCAGCTCCGCTGTCGGGCGCGGGTCCTCGATCTCGTCCTGCGCGACGCCGGCGAAATGGTCGGCCGTGACGTTGCGGATGCAGTTCCCAGAGGTCTGGATGCCATGCATCTCGACATCGGCGAGCAGGTCGAGAATGGCGGGGATGTCGCGCAGTTTTGGCCAGTTGAACTGCAGGTTCTGGCGCGTGGTGAAGTGGCCGTAGCCGCGATCATAGCGCTCGCCGATCAGCGCAAGCTGGCGCAACTGCTTCGACGACAGGGTGCCATAGGGGATGGCGATCCGCAGCATATAGGCGTGGAGCTGCAGATAGACGCCGTTCTTGAGGCGCAGCGGCTTGAACTCGTCCTCGGTCAGCGAGCCGTCGAGCCGACGCGCGACCTGATCGCGGAACTGGCCGACCCGCTCGCGGACGAAACGCTCGTCGAATTCGTCATAGCGATACATCAGGCTTGTCCCCGATTGTCGATCCCGTCGCCGGCCTGCTTGCCGAGATCGGGACGGTTGCTGGGGCCGAGCGTCTTGAAACGCTCGCGGAAATGGCGCGGGACGGGCGCGCCGGACTGAATCTCGACATCGACGAGATAGGCATCGACGACCCGGTTGCCCGCGAGTTCGGCGGCCGCGAAGGCCTCCAGCCCGGCCGCAGCCGCATCATCGGTCGCCACCAGCGCCAAGGCCGGATCGCGCGTCCAGCCGATCGAACCCTGCGGATCGGCGCTGGCGAAGACGACGTCGCCGTCGAGCAGGTCGTTGGCGAGCAGGATCGCGGGGAGGGGCGGGCGCTTGGGGATAGCAGCCATCACGCAGCCTCCGCCAATGTCACGGTCAGGCCGTCAAGATCGTCCGACCAGATGATCTGGCAGGACAGGCGCGAGGTCGGCTCGATCAAAGGCAGGGTGTCGAGCGCGTCAATCTCCTCGGACCGGGGCTCGGGCAACCGACCGGCCCAGTCCGCCGCCACGACGACATGGCAGGTCGCGCAATCGCAGGAGCCGCCGCAGACGCCCTCGATCCCGACCTTGTAGTCGCGAAGAATCTCCATCACCCGCCAGCCCTCGACGGCCTCCAGCCGGTGCGGATGTCCCGTGCGGTCGATGACATTGAGAAA
>JBKJSB010000162.1:0-12277 GCA_046593015.1 Allobosea sp. | reverse complement strand
AGGCGCAAGACGTAACCGATCACTTCCGCGACGGCCTTGTAGTGTTCGACAGGAATTTCGTCGTCGATCTCGACGGTGGCGTAGAGCGCACGGGCCAGCGGCGGGTTCTCGACGATCGGCACGCTGTTTGCGCCGGCGACCTCGCGGATTTTCAGGGCGACCGCATCGACGCCCTTGGCCAGGCAGAGCGGGGCGGCCATGCCGGGCTCGTATTGCAGCGCGACGGCGAAGTGGGTCGGGTTGGTGATGATCACCGTCGCCCTCGGCACCGCCGCCATCATCCGCTTGCGCACGCGCTGGGCCCGGATCTGGCGCAGCTTCGCCTTGACCTCGGGATTGCCTTCCGAGTTCTTGTGCTCGTCCTTGAGCTCCTGCTTGGTCATCTTCTGGCGCTGGTACCAGGAATAGCGCTGCCAGCCGAAATCGCCGATGGCGATGACCGCGAAGAAGGCGAGCGACGTTGCCATCAGCTTGATCGCGAGCGCCAGCGCCGCCGGCATCAGCGCGGTGACGTCCATCTGTGCGAAGGCCTCGAGCCGGTCGTGCTCGTTCCACAGCGTGATCCAGAGCACGACGCCGATCAGTCCGGTCTTGGCGAGGCCCTTGGCGAAATTGACCCAGGCCTCCTTGCCGAACATCCGCTTGGCGCCGGCCATCGGCGATATCCGGCTGAACTTCGGCGTCATCGGCTCGAAGGTCCAGAGCGGCTTGTGCTGGATCAGCGCGCCGGCAAGCCCGGCGCAGAGAATGAAGCCGAAGGGCAGGCCAAGCGCCATGAAGCCGGTGACGATGCCCTTCTGGGTGACGGCGGTGAAGCCCGCCGCGTCGGCCGGCACCTGATGGGCGTTCATCAGGAAGGAGCGCAGCGAGAGCGCCGCCTCCCGGGTCGACCAGCCGGCCGCAACCAGCAGCGACAGGGTCAGGCCGCAAAGCACGAAGAAGGTGCCGATCTCCTGCGATTTGGCGACGTCGCCCTTCTCGATCGCCTGGTCCAGCTTCCGCTGCGTCGGTTCTTCTGTTCTGTCTTCCTTGTCGGTTTCGTCTGACATCGCCGCCTCAACCGCCGGTCAGCTGACGCAGGAAGTCGCCGAGATTGTCGAGGAAGACGCTCATCATCACGCCGATCACGGCGAGCAGGACCAGCATGCCGCCGAGGATCGAGGCCGGGATGGCGAGGAAGAAGACCTGAAGCTGCGGCATCATCCGCGCCAGCACGCCGAGCCCGACGTTGAAGAGCAGGCCGAAGACGACGAAGGGCGCGGCGATCTGCACGGCCAGCGAAAATCCTTGCGTCACGGCGCGGATCGCCAGTTGCACGACGTCGCTCATCGCCGGCAGGCCGCCGGGCGGCAGCAGCCGGTAGCTCTCATGCATCGCCGCGATCGAGACATGGTGCAGGTCCGAGGTCAGGATCAACGTGATGCCGAGCATGGTCAGCAGGTTGCCGATGGAGGGGTTCTGCAGCCCGCCTGTCGGATCGACCGTCATGGCGAAGCCGAGCCCCATGGTCTGCGCGACGATGACGCCGGCCGTCTGCAGGGCCGCCATCAGCATGCGCACGCAGACGCCGATCGAGAGCCCGATCAGGATTTCGCTGATGAGCAGCGTAACGAGGCCGGCCGTCTCGGTCGGCAGCGTGATCAGCGGGCGCGCCATCGGCGTGATCATCAGCGCGATGAAGAAGGCGAGCGAGAGCCGCCCGCGCGACATGATGAAGCGTTCGCCGATGCCCGGCATCAGCATGACCAGCGTCCCGATGCGCGCGAAGACGAGCACGAAAACGGTGCTGATCTCGGGCAGCAGGGGAATCTGGATCTGCATCGCGCCGCACAGACCTTCCCGCCAGCGAGGCCTTGGCCGCGCATGGCCCCTGCAGAGGGCCGGGCGAGGCGGCGACAGGATCATTCGCCCGTGGCGATTCGGACGGCGATTCGTCCCATATAACCTGCCAACGCGTCTCCCATGAACGGGAGAAACAGCATCAGCGCCGCGAAGGTGGCGAGGATTTTCGGGACATAGACCAGCGTCTGCTCCTGGATCTGCGTCAGCGCCTGGATCAGCGAGACGACGAGGCCGACCGCCAGCGCCACGATCATGAGCGGGCCGCCCGCCTTGAGGAAGACGACGATGCCGTCGCGGGCGACGTCGAGGATGGCTCCGGAGGTCATGATCTGGTGTCCGATGGCGGCAGGCGGGCAGGGGGCGGCGTCCGGTTAAGGCTTGGAGGCAGCGGAGGCTCACACCTGCATCCGCATGATTTCCTCATAGGCCGCGATGACGCGGTCGCGCACCGCGACCAGCGTCTCGATGGCGGCCTCGCTTTCGGCCACCGCCGTGACGACATCGACGACATCGGCGCGGCCGGCGGCGACATTGGCGGTCTGCGTATCGGCCTTGCGGCCGGCGTCGGCGGTCGCCTCCAGCGCCTTGCCGACCATCGCCTGGAAATCGACGCCTCCGGCGCCCATGCCGGTCGAGAGCGGCTTCTTCATCAGGCTGCCTGCGCCCATGCCCTGGATGGAGGCGTAGGCGCCGGCGGCGGCGAAGCTGGGAATGGCCATGGCGTGTCGTTCCTCTTAAGCGCCGCGCTCAGGCGCGCAGGATGTCGATGGTGCGCTGGAGCATGCGGCGCGAGGACGAGATCACGTTGAGGTTGGCCTCGTAGCTGCGCTGCGCCTCGCGCATGTCGGTCGCCTCGACCAGCGAATTGACGTTGGGCATGCTGACATTGCCGGCCGCATCCGCCACCGGGTTGCCGGGCTCGTATTTGGCGCGGAAGGCGCTCTGGTCGCGCTGGACTCGGCCGAGGCTGACCACCTGCGCCTCCAGTTCGCGGTCGACATGGCGCTGGAAGGTCGGGATCTTGCGGCGATAGGGCTCCGCGCCGGCGCGATCGGGCCCCGAATCCGCGTTGGCGAGGTTCTCTGCGATGACGCGCATGCGGCCGGACTGGCTGCGCAGGCCCGATGCCGCCACCGCGATGCTCTTGAGCAGGTCCATGACACGCTTCCTTCCTGCGTTTAAGCCCTATCGGCCCTTGCCGATGGCGATCTTCATCAGGCCGAGGCCCTTGTTGTAGAGCGAGGCGGCGAGCTGGAATTCGCCCTGGTTCTGGGCGACCTTCATCATCTCGTCTTCCAGATTGACGGCGTTGCCGTTTGGCGTGATCTCGAAGCGCCGCGCGCCGGTGGGGTCGAATCCGCCGCGCTGGCCGCTCGGACCCATGTGCGAGGGGCTGGTCTGGGCCAGCGTGACGCCCGCGACCGCGCCGACGCCGCCGCGACGGATGTCGGGCGCTTTCAGGTCGGTGGGCCGAAAGCCCGGGCTGTCGGCATTGGCGACGTTCTCGGCCAGAACCTTCTGGCGCGACTGGTGGTAGTGCATGCGCGTCTTCAGCGCCTGCATCAGGTTACCGCCCGTGCCCAAAGCGTTGCCGGCCATGGCCCTTGTCCCTTCATGCGCGCCGGCCGCCAGTGGAAAATGCGGCGCGGCTCTGCGTCAGACTGGGCAAATATTGCCGGGCGCACGGTTAACGAGCGGTTAAGATCCTTGCGTTTCGCGGCTGTGGTTAACCACGCATTCACCATGTTTCCTGAAACTGCGGGCGCTATGCTATAGCCAAGGCGTTGATCCTTGGGCGGAAACGTGGCCGTCCGGGACACAGCCGTCGCTCATGAGGCCAATCTTGCAGACCCTGTTCGGCTACGATCTCTCGACCGGGACGAAATGGATCATCGCCTTTGCGATCATCCTCGTCCTGCTGGCCCTGCTCGGCCTGTTCGCCAGGCAGATCAAGGGCGGGCGGCTGCGGATGAAGGGGCAGGGCGGTGGCCGCGCCCGCCTGCCGCGGCTCGGCGTGGTCGACACCCATGATCTCGACCGCCAGCGCCAGCTCGTGCTGATCAGGCGGGACAATGTCGAGCACCTGATCATGATCGGCGGGCTCTCCGACGTCGTCGTCGAGAGCAACATCGTGCGCGGCGGCCAGCGCTCCGCATCGTCGGGCCAGACGGATCTCGTGCCGTCCGAGCGCCCGCTGATGGAGCAGCCGGCGGCCGAGCCGCCGCCTGTGGCGATGCCCATGCCCATGCCCGCGCCGATGCCGGAGCCGCGCCGCGCCGCGCCGCCCATGACGGCCGTGCCCGATACGCTTCCGCCCCTGCCGCCGCGCGTCAGCCCTGCGGCGCAGCCCGCGCCGCGCGCGACGCCGGCCTCGCCTGCGCCGGATGTCGGCGTAGCCGTGGCCTCCGCCATCGCCGGCGCGGGTGCGGCCGTCGCTCTGGGCGGAGCCTCGCGCGCCGCGCCTCCGCCTGCGCCGAACTTTGCCCGCGACCATGCGCCCGCGCCCGCCGTCAGCGAGACCGAACTCGACGACATGGCCCGGCAGCTGGAGGAGGCGCTGAAGCGCCCCCATTCCGCCGTCCGCTCGTCGCAGGCGCAGGCCGGGAGCCCGCGTGCGCCCGAACCCGAGGCGCCGCGCATGGCCGAGCCCGAGCCGGCGATCGCGCTGCCGCCGCCGGTCGAGCCGCCCCCGCCGATGCCGAGCCCGCCCGCGCCGCCCATGATGGTCGGCCAGCCGACATCGCTGCCGCTCGATGTCGCCGCCGAACTCGAACTGGCGCTGGGACTCAAGCCCGAGCGGATGTCGCCCAGATCGCCGGAGATGCCGCCGATACCGGCCCCGCCGCCGGTTTTCGCGCCGCCGCCGGCTTTTGCCGCGCCTGTTGAGGTCCGGATGCCTGCTGCTCCGGAGCCGGAGCCCGAACCGGCGGCCATGCCGGAACCTGAGCCGGAGGACGCGCCCGAGCCCGATACCGGCCTCTTCGCCGAGCCGGAGGATGCGCCGGAGGCAGCCGGGCAGCCGTTCGAGCCGGTCTTCCAGCGCGAGCCGGCCCCGGAGCCGCAGGATTTGCCCGAGCCGCAAGCCTCGTCCGGACAGGAAGCCTTGCCCGAACCCGAAGCGCCGCCGCCCGAGTCGGAGCCGAAACCGGCCGCGATAGATCCGTTCTCGGTCGATGCGATCGAGGCCGAGTTCGCGCGGTTGCTGGGCCGCGATCCCAAGCCGAAGGGCTGAGGGACCGCTCCAACTTTCACAGCCCTCATCCTGAGGAGCAGCCGAAGGCTGCGTCTCGAAGGATGTTCCAGTTCCCTCCAGAACAATCTGGGGCATCCTTCGAGACGCCGCTTCGCGGCTCCTCAGGATGAGGGTGGTGTTGGTGGTCGGATCGGCAAGCTGCGTCGCGCGACCCGCCCGCCGTCAACAGGAATGTCAGCCGGTGTGAGCGGCTGCGACGCCTGAGGCGGTTGCCCCGCGCCGAGCGCCGGTTCTAGCCTTGCGCGGCCCGATCGACTGAGTCGGGCGCTCACTCACGGCGGCGCGTGATCCCGAACGCAACCACGATCTGGCGACGATTCCGGCTGCCCGCGCTTGTGCTGGCGGGGTTGGCGTTGCCGCTCAGTGCGGCTCTGGCGCAGACGCTGTCGCTCGATCTGGGGCAGGGCGGCGGTGTGGCCGAGCGGGCGCTGCAGCTCATCGCGGTCATCACGGTGCTGTCGCTGGCGCCGTCGATCCTGATCATGGTGACCTCGTTCACGCGCATCGCGGTGGTGCTCTCGCTGCTGCGCTCGGCCTTGGGCACGCAGACCGCGCCGCCCAACGCCGTGATCATCGGGCTGTCGATCTTCCTGACCGGCTTCGTCATGGCCCCGACCCTGCGCGAGGCCTACACCACCGCCGTCGAGCCGCTGATCGCGGGGCAGATCCAGCCGCAGGAGGCCTATACGCGCGGCGTCGCGCCGTTCCGGACCTTCATGCTCAAGCATGTCCGCGAGAAGGACCTGGCGCTGTTTATGGAGATGTCGCGCGAGCCCGCGCCGGCCACGCCCGAGGAGGTGCAGATCCATGTGCTGGCCCCGGCCTTCATGATCTCGGAGCTGCGCCGCGCCTTCGAGATCGGCTTCCTGCTGTTCGTGCCCTTCCTGATCATCGACCTCGTCGTCGCCTCGATCCTGATGTCGGTCGGCATGATGATGCTGCCGCCGGTGACGATCGCGCTGCCCTTCAAGCTGATCTTCTTCGTGCTGGTAGATGGCTGGGGGCTGGTCGCGGGGTCGCTGGTGAAGAGTTATGGGGTGTGAGGGGCGGCTGCTTCCGACCCTTTGCGGACCCGCAGAACCTCGCGCGGCATGGCGATCCCAAAACCGATAATCGGACATTAACGACACGAGCAGGGGGCACTGAATGATGACCGACAGAAAGTGGATTCGCAATTCTCAGATAAGCCTCGATTTGATGCAACTATCAGTCTGTCGGCGATTTTCGCGTATGAATATTAATCGAGAAAATCGATCACTAAGACAGAAAATAGCCTCTCCTGAATCAAATTACAAAGTATCGTAGCCATGAAGAATCAGTCAATATACCGGCTAATATACACGTCTCATATTGGCTCTAAAACTATAGATAATAGTATTTTATCTCAATTTCAGTCCATATTAGAAGTATCACAGTTAAATAACATAAGATATGAAATTACAGGATTTTTAATATTCGACAGTGTCAATTTTATACAAATATTAGAGGGCTCCAGAGACATTTTATGGAAACTTTTCCAAAAAATATTGAAAGATGATCGCCATTACAACATTAATTTGCTTGAATTTGTCCGTTGTGAGAAAAGACAATTTCCAGATTGGTCAATGGGTGGCTGTCTTAGGACAGCTATAACAGATTATATTTTTATTCGTCATGGTTTATTTGGACCAATTGAAGCTAACGACTTAAAATCTGAAAAACTGATTGCGCTAGCACATGATTTGATGGTGGCAAACCCATTTAAGGCTGGTCCTTAAGTTGCGATGCGCATGGGACGGAGCTGGGCCACTGCACAGATCGTAGAAACGGAAGATGGGATTAATGGAACGTCGCCCGCCGACTTCTTCAACACAAGCGACCCATAGCGGCCTCGCACAATCTACTCAAACCTCCCCCGCTCACTTCGCCGTCAGCATCTCAGTCCCGTTCGGGCCGTCCTCGAACCAGCCCAGCGTCACGCCGTATTTGTAGCCTTCGTTGACGTCGGTGGTCTGCCAGCCGTTCATCGCGGCGATGGAGAGCAGGTTTCCGGCTGCGAGCTGTTCGCTCGGCTCGGTGTCGAAATGCCTGAAGATGTCGAGCACGAGCCGCGCCTTCTCCTCGTCGGTCGATGCCATGGGGTCTAGGCTCCTCGTGGGCGGTGTCGTGCCATAACGCCATCGCTCGGCAGGACAGGCAAGGCCCGAAGCAGGCCATCGCCTGAAGACGGAGCCCATCCCCTCCCCCCGTTTGCGGTGGGTAAGGGTTAGCGATGGGGGGCCGGCCGACCGGGTGATCCCCTGGTTATCGATGTCTCACCCGGTCGTCCGGCCCCCCACCCCAGCCCTCCCTACCGCAAGCGGGGGGAGGGGGCGGATAGGGCCGCGTCTCAACCCTGCCCGGGCGTTGCCGGCGGGGGAGTCGCCGCGCCTTGCGGGGCGGGCGGGGCAGGCGGCGTCTCGGCCGCCGGCTGCTCGGGTTTCGGCTTCTGGCGCAGGGAGGTGGAATAGTCCGGGTAGCGCTCGCGATAGGCCCGCATGAAGTCGGACAGCGTGTCGGCCCCGACCGCGTTGCGGGCCATCTCGCGGATGTCGGAGGCGCGGGCCCGGCTTGCGCCCGTCACGAAGGCGAAGGTGCGCGCATCCGCGCTCTCGACCATCTTTCCGGCGAACTTGCTGCGGAGCCGGTCGAGCGCGAGCGCCTCGCCCGCCATTACATAGGAGATCGCCGCGCGCATCACGTCGGCGCGCTCCGCCTCGGTGAGCGCCGCCTCGCCGCGCCAGCTTTCGGCCAGCATGCGCTCATGGGATTCGCCGGCCTCGCGCCAGCGCCGCCCGGTCCAGTAGATATCGGCGCGCAGACGGTCGACTTCCGTGCCGCGCTCGGATTCCAGAATCTCCAGCGCCTGGTCGGTGCGCGAGAGGTCCGACAGCGCCTTGGTCTCGAGCAGCAGGCGGGCGCGCTTGACGTCGGCAGGCAGCTCGATCAGCCGCGTGCTGTGGATGGCGTCCAGCGCCTCGGCCGGCTTGCCGTTCATCAGCGCGATCATCGCGACCCTGGCCGCGATGGTGGACCGCGCCGCGCCGGTGAGGCGCTTCTGCATCTGGTAGCGCAGGATCTCGACCGCCTGGTCGAGCAGATCGAGCTCGACCAGGCGGTCGGCGAGCAGGCGGGTGATCTCGTCGCCGCGACGGCCGATCGGCAGGAACTCCTTGAAGTCGTAGAACAGCGCCAGCGCCTCGATGCGCGGCAGCGCCTTGCTGGCCTTGCCGGTGAACAGCTCGGCGAATTTCTGCGCCGTCTCGTCATGCATGCGCCGCGTCAGCGGGTTGTCGGGGAAGTTTTCGTTGGCGCGCCTTGCGACCATGAAGGCGTCGCGCCAGCGCTGCTTGTCGGTGTAGAGCCGGCCGAGTTCGGCCAGCGCCTCGATTTCCAGATCGCCGCCGCGCCAGGTCACCGAGACGGTTTCCAGCCGGGAGATGGCCTCGTCGGGGGTGAGGTCCTGGCGCTTCTCGGTCTGCACCAGGCGCACCGCGCGCAACTGCGCCTCGGCCGCGACCGGCCGGCTGCGCGCCTCGAACAGGGGCTTGTAGCCGTTCAGCGCGGCCTCGGGCCGGCCGCCAGCGTCGCCCAGCATGGCGCGCAGGAGAGCGAGCTGCTCTGGCTCGACAAGCTCTGGGGGAAAATCGGTCAGGCGCGCGATCTCGCGCTCGGCCACGGTCAGGTCCTGCTGGGCCAGCGCCGCGCGCGTCTTGGCGATGCGGAACTCGGCCTGCACGTCCTTCGGATAACGTTCGAGGATCGCCTCGGCGCGGCGGAATCCGACCAGCGCCTGCGCGTTGCGTCCAAGCCGCTGCTCGACCAGCGCGCGCCAGAGCCCAGGCTCGGCGTCTTCCCTGATCGGCCCGGCGTCCCAGGCTTTGAGCGCCTCGGCGTTGCGGTGCATCCGCGTCGCGATCAGCCCCTTCAGGAACAGCGCCTCGCGGTTGCCGCGCATACCGGGATCGTCGGCCAGCATCACGGCGAGCGGCCCGGCGGCCTCCGGCATCAGGCCGTTGGCGGCGTATAAGCGGGCCAGCGCCAGCCTTGCCTCGGATTTGCGGGTGCGCGAGGCGTCGGAGACATCGCCCAGAAGCGCCCGCGAGGCGTCGCGGACCGAGCCGTTCTGGAGTTTCGTCCAAAGCTCGGCGTCGAGCAGCGGCGGCAAGGCGGCTGGCGCCTTGCTCCCGTCGGCCGCCGCTTCCATGGCCGCGTCGAGCGTCACGGTCAGGCCGCCGGTGCGGCCGATCAGCGCCTGATCGGCGCCTGCGCGCACCACGATATCGTCGGCGCGGGGGCTGACGGCGAGGCCATGCGCGGTCGGCAGCAGTGCGAACTCGACGAACTGGTAGGGCTTGGGCAGGAGCCGCGTCGGCCCCGTCGCGGTCGCGACCGCGACCGGCAATCCGCCCGGCCCCGCCTCCAGCCAGTGGACGCCGGTCATGCCGGGCAGGGGAGCCGCGACGATGGTCTGGCCGCTCTCGTCGACGCCCCGGCGCGGCGCGATCGCCTCCGTAGCGCGGGCGCGGTCCTCGCCGAAGGCCAGCGACCAGGTGTTCCCGTCGTCGGCGAGGCGCGTCAGCGGCGGATTGGCGAGGCGCAGGCGCACCAGCGTGACCTTGCCCTCGCGCGTCACGGTGGCGTCCTCGACGATCTCCGGCAGCACACCCTTGAGCTCGGCGGGGTCGATCGTGTCGCGGGTGTCGAAGACCAGCGTCGCCGTGCCGGCCTCGATGAAGGCGGCCGCGCCCGTCGGCCGGGGGAAACGGAAATCGATGCGCGCACCGTCGCCATGCTTGACGACCTGGATCCTGACCGCCTGCGGCGTCGGATCGGGCGGCGGCGCTGCCTTGGCGGCTGCCGGCGCGGCGGCGGGCTGGGTAGCCGGTCGGTCGGCAGCGGTCGCGGCCGTGACCGGGCCGGGTATCGCCGAGGCTGCCGCCGGCGCTTGTGGCGCAGGGCCCGACAGCGTCAGGGGCGGCGGCTTGCCAGGGCGGACGAGATCGACGATGAGGCCGTCCTCGTCGCGGAACGAGCGCATCCGCCAGTCCTGCGGCAGCGTCAGGTCGATCTGCGTCGTGGCGTCGGTGGTGGCGTGAGCCGCCAGCGCGACGCCGTCCGGCAGAACCGAGCGAATGGGGCCGGGCTCGACGGTCATCGCCTTGTCGAAGGTCAGCCGCAGCGTGCCGTCGACCAGTTCCGGCGTCACAGCCGTGTCGGGCGGCGTCTGGAAGATCAGCCGGTCGAGCGTCGGCAGCGCCGCCCCGCGCACCGCCAGCACAGGGCGCGGCGGGGCCGGCTGTCGCGCGACGTCGCGGGCGCGCGCCTCCGCCAGCCGCAGCCGCTCGGCGAGACTGGCGATGACCTCCTGCGGCGGGCCGGGGAGCAGCCCGGTCCAGCTCTCGGGCAGCAGGTCGATGAAGACCTTGTCGCCGGCCTCGATCAGATTGGCCTTGTAGGGCTGCGCCAGCGCAAAGCGCAGGCCCTTGCCATCGGGGTCGTTGCGGGCGACGGAGATATAGGCCGGGAGGTCGCGGGCGACCTTGGCGACGTCAACCTTCACCGCATCGCCGAAGGCGACGACGAGCACGCCATTGGCAACCCGGATGCGGGTCGGGGTCGCCGTGTCGAACGAGAAGGCGAGGCGGCCGAAGCCTGCCGGCATGGCCTCGCCCCGCAAGGTGGCATTGGCGGCCAGCGCAGGCTCGGCCAGCCCCGCGGCGACGCAAAGCGCGGCCAGGCCGATACCGACAGACAGGGACAGCGGGATACGCAAATCCGGCACTCTCACGCAACGCCACACCATCAGAACGGCGCGACGACAGCGCGGCATCCCGACAGGGTGGCACGCTAGCGCGTCAAGGATAATGCCGGGTTAAGGTCCGGATCGAGGCTGGCGTCACGCGCCCGAGCAGGCGTTGAGCAGCAGCGTGATCACGCCCAGCCCGATGCCGACGACCCGTAGAGCCGAGAGCCAATCCCGGCCGAAGGCGGCGAGAGAGGCCGCGAAGAACAGGCTCAGGCCTGCCGAGGACGCGCCGACAATCGTCGCGACGCGCGGGGTCGGTCGAAATTCGGTCAGGTAGACGAAGGCGTATCCGAACACGAACATGACCGGCGTGAGCCAGAGCAAGGTCTTGATCGCCTTCCGGCGCCGCTCCGGATCGCCTGGGCCGTCCGCCATGGAATGGGACTCACCGCCGCGGCGGCGGGGCGATCGCCGGCAGTTCGCCCCCGGGCAGCTGCGTATTGTCGATCGGCCGGTCGAGGCCGGCTCCGCGGCCGCTAGAAGCCAGCGCGACCGTCAGCTTCTCGGCCCGGTCGGGCGCCATCGCGGCCAGCACGTCGGACATCTTGCGCGGGTTCATCTGCTGGACGACGGGCACGAGCACGTCATGGCCGAGCCTGTCGAAGACGCGGGCGGCGTCCTTGGGCTTCATCGCCTCATACATGATGACGAGGTTCTTGATCGCCTTCGCCTCCTCGCCGGCGGCAGCCTTGGGACCTTCGCCCTTGCCCTCCAGCTGCTTGAGATCGTCGACGCGGCCGTCGAGCTTTTTCGCGGCCGTGTCGAGCAGGCGCTCGCGCATCTCCAGCTCGCGCATCCGGGCCTCGATCTCCTCGCGTCGCTCGCCGAGGCGTTCGAGAAGCGCGCGTTCGGCCGGCGAGACTGTCGCGGCGGTTCCGTTCATGACGGCCGCCTTGTTGTTGGGGTTGGCGGCGCGGGCGGCGTCCGCCTGGGCTGCTTTCGCGGCTTCCTCGGCTTTTTTCGGGTCGGGCTTGTCGACCGAGCCGGTCGTCTCCGGGTCGAACAGGATGCCGCCTGGCGGGTTGGCGCGGGCGATGACCCTGCCCGATTTCCAATTTTCGGGCTTGCCCTCGGCAGAGGCGAAAGCCAGCTCGCTCGCCGGCACTTTTCCCGGGTAGGGCTCCGCCGTCCAGGCAAGCAGCTTCAGCGCCAGGAGACCCATGGCGCCGAGGATGACTGCTGGAATCAGGCGGGGCCGTTCGATCACGCTGCCTGGCCCTCGAGGCGGCGGGCTGCGCGGGCCCGGATCGCGGCGGCCGATTCGGCCGCGCTGGCCATGCGCGAGATCGGGGTGGGGGCAGGCTCGGGCGTGACCGTTTCAGGCTGGCGCGGCGCGACGAGCGCGGCGGCGCTGA
>JBKJSB010000357.1:0-18752 GCA_046593015.1 Allobosea sp. | reverse complement strand
GGAATCGGCGAGCTATCTCGCATTCTTACGCCAATTCCTGTTGGCGCTCTCCTCGACGCCCGCTCCCGCAGTTCCGGTCGCGGCGCTGATCGAGGGTAAGATCCTCGTCGAAAGCTGGGTTCCCCTGCGCTTCGGTCCGATCGCGGCCGCCTGGCGGCTCGACGCTGCCGGGTTGACGGCACTGCGCGGCCAGCCCCGACTCGGCCGCGTCGACCGCAGCGGTAAACAGGCGCTGCATCTCGTGCTTGATGAGACGCCGGCGCGGTCCAACGCGTTGCTGGTGCTGCAGGGCGCGAGCGGCATGGCGCTCCGCGCGCTGCCGGCGCGGAGCGCCACGCCGACGCTGGGCCGCTGGTGGGCCGGCAAGGGCAGCAGCCGCGATGGCTTGCGGAGCTGGCTCGTCGAACAGCTCTCCGACCTGTCGGACAGCGGGCGGCTGCTCGCCGTCGAGATGCAACGCCGGCTGCCGCTCGCCGTGCAGAGCGTGCGCCGGCAGGACGACCTGCCCTCGGCGGAACTCGATCTCGCACTCTGTAACGAAGCCGGGCTTCTGCTCGGCGGCTGGTATCGCGATCCCGAAGGGCTGCTGGACCAGATCCTGCTGCATCGCGGCGTGGGCGAGCCGGTGCCGATCCTCGACCGGCTCGACCGCTTCCCGGCGCTGCTGCCGGGTTCGGGCGAGGGCGAACGCCGGCCTGCGACGGGGTTCGCCGGGCTGATCCCGGGTTATGCCGGCGGCGCGCCGGTGCTGCAGCCGCGCTGCGAACTTCGCCTGAAATCGGGAACCTCGCTGTTCCTGCGGCCGGCCGTTCAGCCGGCGGATACGACGACCATCCGCGCGCGGGCGCTGGCCGCGATCCCGCCGCAGCATCTGACTCAAGCCATGATCGCGCGGACGCTCGCGCCGGTGCTCGCCGCCTGCCAGTCCGATCTGCGGGACAGCATCCCCGAGCCGGGCCTGACACAGTTCGGCCAGCCGCCAGTGCGGCCTGCCGTCTCGGTCGTGATCCCGCTCTACAAGGCCTATGAGTTTCTGCGCGTTCAGGTCGCCGCCTTCGCCGGCGATCCGTCCTTCGCCGAGGTCGAGCTGATCTTTGTGCTCGACTGTCCCGAGCATGAGGGCGAGGTCGCGCATCAGCTCGGCGGGCTTTATCGCGTCTATGGGTTGCCGATGACGCTGGTGACGATGGGCCGCAATGGCGGTTTCTCATCAGCCTGCAATGCCGGCGCGCGCCAGGCACGGGCCGAGACGCTGGCGCTGGTCAATTCCGACGTGATCCCCACCGGCGATGGCTGGCTGACAGGCCTCGCCCGCAAGCTCGACCGACGTGCCAAGATCGGCATGGTCGGCCCAAAGCTGCTCTACCATGACGGCTCGCTGCAGCATGCGGGCCTCTACTTCCAGCGCGACGACAAGGGCTGTTGGTTCAACCATCATTACTTCAAGGGCATGCCGGGCAATTACGGGCCGGCCAATCGCGAGCGCCGCGTGCCGGGCGTGACCGGGGCCTGCATGGTGATGCCGCGGGCGCTGTTCGCCGAACTCGGCGGCTTCGACGACGCCTACGTGATCGGCGACTACGAGGACAGCGACCTGTGCCTGAGGGTGCGGCGGGCCGGCTTCGAGATCGCCTATGTCCCGTCGGTCGCGCTCTACCATCTCGAACGGCAGTCGATCGCGCGCAGCCAGGACTACATGCGCGGCGCGGCCTCGCAGCACAATGCCTGGCTGCAGACGCAGCGCTGGGACCTGGCGATCGCCAATCTGATGGAGCGGATCGATTCATCCCCCGCACGCATGGCCGAACCCGAGCGGCCGACGCGTCCCATGCTCAGGAGGGCCACGGCGGCATGACGGCAACGCTCGCGCTGAAACCGGTCGCATTGGTCGAGGACGTCCCGGCGCTGGCCGGGCCGGAACTCGACTGGCTGCTGGCAAACACCCAGTCGAATCGCTTTCTGCCGCATCCGCCGCCCGAGAGCATCTATGTCGGCGATGGCGACTACCGCGCGATCGGAGCCGAATTCCTCGGGCATTTCGTCAGGCTGGGTCGCCTCAAGCCGAGCGAACGCGTGCTCGACATCGGCTGCGGCATCGGGCGCATGACCGTGCCGCTGACGCAGTATCTCGACGAGCAGGGCAGCTATGACGGCGTCGACCCGGTGATGGAGGGCATCATGTGGTGCGCCCGCACGATCACCCCGGCCTATCCGCGCTTCCGCTTCCAGCGCCTCGACATCGCCCACCCGCTCTATAACCCGCAAGGGTCGCTGCCGGGGACCGAGGTCCGCTTCGGCTTTGCCGAACACAGCTTCGACTTCATAGCCATGGTCTCGGTCGCGACGCATCTGCCGCCCGACGAACTCACCGTCTATCTCGCCGAGGCCGCAAGGCTGCTCGCGCCGGGCGGGCGGCTGTTCCTGACGGCATTCGCGATCGAGGGGCAGCCCACCGGGCATGAGCGGCTCTCCTTCCGGCGCTGGGGCGAAGGGCCCGGCTGGTATGCGATCGAGGAAGCGCCGCTGGCGGCGGCCGGCATCGACGCCGGCTACCTGCGCGAGGAGACGCAGAAGACCGGGCTCACTGTCGAGAGCCTGCGGCGCGGCCATTGGCGCGGCGTCAACTCGGCGCACTACCAGGATCTGCTGATCGCGACGCAGCCGGAGCGCGCCCGATGAGCCGCCGCATCCTCGTCGTCGCGCATAACCACCCTGACCTCCATCCCGGCGGCACCGAGATCTTCGCGCATGACCTCGCCGCGAGCTATCGCGAGCAGGGCTGCGAGGTGATGTTTCTGGGCGCGACCAACCGCATCCACCGGCAGGCCCATCCCGGCACGACGTTGCAGGCCACCGGTGCCGACGGCGACGTGCTGCTCTGGAGCGGCCATTTCGACCGCTTCCATCTCAGCCAGATCGACCATTACGGCGCGCTGCAGGATTGCGCGACGCTGCTGAAGGAGTTCCGGCCGGACGTCATCCACATTCATCATCTCGTGCTGATCGGCGCGGAGTTCCTGACGCTGGCGCGGCGCATCCTGCCGGCTGCGCGTCTCGTGATGACGCTGCACGACTACTACCCGATCTGCCACCATGACGGGCTGATGCTGCGCCCGACCGACAAGGCGCGCTGCCAGGGCGCGTCGCCATCGGCCTGCCATGGCTGCTTCCCGGAAATCCCGGCCGACCGCTTCCTGCTGCGCGAGCGCTTCATCAAGACGCATCTGAACGTCGTCGACCGCTTCGTCTCGCCGAGCCGCTTCCTGCGCCAGCGCTACATCGCCTGGGGACTGGCGGCCGAGCGCATCGAGGTGATCGCCAATGCGCGGCCGGCGCGAATGCCCGCGCCGCACCGGCCGAGCGCGGGACGCCGCGCCAGCTTTGGCTATTTCGGCAACCTCAACCCATGGAAGGGCGTACTCGACCTGCTGGCGGCGGCTCAGCATCTCAAAACGATCGGCGAGAGCGATTTCGAACTGCGCATCCATGGCGGCGCGCCGTTCCAGAGCGAGGCTTTCACCACCGCGCTTGAGAAGGCGCTGGCGGGGGCAGGGGGTCAGGTCAGCCATTGCGGCCCCTATCGCCTCGACGAGGTGCCGGAGCTGATGGAGCAGGTCGACTGGGTGGTGACGCCCTCGATCTGGTGGGAGAACGCGCCGCTTGTCATCCAGGAGGCGTTCCAGCATCGCCGCCCGGTCATCGCCAGCGGCATCGGCGGCATGGCCGAGATGGTGCGCGACGGGCAGGACGGGCTGCATGCAAGGCCCGGCGACCCCGCCGCGCTCGCGCGGGTCATGCAGCGCGCGATGACCGAGGACGGGCTCTGGCAGCGCCTCGTCGACGGCATCGCGCCACAGCCCTCGCTCGACGATTGCGCCAAGGCGCATCTGGCCCTGTTCGACCGCCTGACATTCGCGGTGGCGGCATGACGACAGCCGACACGATCGCCATGGCCCCGCCCACCCCCGCAAAACTCAACGGCCGCGTCGATGCGCTCGACGGCAGCCGCCTGCATGGCTGGATCTGGGACGAGACGCGCCCCGGGGAGCGCCTGATCGTCAGGCTGCTGCGCGAGGGCGTCTGCGTGCAGGAGGCTGTCGCCGATCAGGGCCGCATCGATCTGCGCCGCAACGGCATCGGCGACGGGCGGCACGCGTTTGCGATGGAGCTCGACGAGGCGACCGTGGCGGCGCGCGGCGCGTTGACCGTCATCGGGGTTTCGCCCGGCACGGGAGCGGAGCTGGAACTTCGGCTGCCGGCGCCGGCCGAACTTGCGGCGGAGGCGGCGATCGCCGTGCCGCTGGCGCGCTTCTTCGACCGCGTCGAGGCGCTGATCGCGCTGAACCGGCGCACGCAACTCGCCCAGAAGGAGATCAACGACAGGCTCGACGCGCTGTCCCTGCGCCTCGACGAGCGGCATGGCGCGGTGGCAAGCGACGGCGAGGCGACGGCGGATCAGGCCGAGGCGATCGGCCAGCGGCTGGCCGAACTCGACGTCTTCCAGCTCCGCTTCGACGCGACCTTGCGCGGCATAGACGAGCGCCTGACCACGATCCGTCAGGAGGCAAAGGCGCCGCTGCGGCAGGTCACGGTGATCCTCGGCTTTCTCTCGGGGCTGGCGGCGCTGCTCTCCTTCGTCACCCTCGCGATCACGCTGGTGGACCGATGAACGAGATCGTGATCCCGGACCAGACCCGCCTTGCGCTGGCCCCCACCGTGGCCTGGACGCCGCTCGGCGAGAACGCGATCCTGATCATGAGCGCCTGCGACGCGATTCCCGGCAAGGTCCCGGTCGCGGTCGACGGGAATCCGCGCAACCGCGCCGACACCATGGTGCTGAGCTGGCGCAGGCCGCAGGCTGACGCCGGCGCGGCGGTCGGCTTCCTGTGCCTCGCGCCAGCTCCTGCCCCAGACCGGGCCGGCTCGGGCGCTTTGCTGCTCGGCCGGCCAGGCCGGCCGCTCAGGCTGATCCTGTCACCGAAGCCGTTGCCCCTGCAGGGCTTTCTGGCGGCGCTCGCCGACGAGGCCGGGCAGGCGTTTCCGACCGTGGTCGACGGTCTGCTGGAGGTTCTGCTTGCCGGCAAGGCCAATCCGCGCCGGTTGCGCGCGGTGGGCATGCTGCTGCAATCCGTGGCCAAGCCCGGCGGCTTCGTTGAGGTGATGGGACCGCTCGACGACGGCGTCTTCCTGCAGGGCTGGAGCGCCAATTTTGCGGCAGGCCAGACTCGGCTGCTGATTGCCCATGGCGGCCTCTCGCCTGCGACACTGGAGGCCGGCGTCTTCGACCGGGACGATCTCGGAGAGGGCGCGCGCGGCTTCTTCGGCATGCTTGAGGGCGCTCCGATCCGCCATCCCGGCGAGATCGAGCGGCTGTTCTTCCGCGGCAATGACGGCTGGCGCGCGCTCGAGGTCTATGAGCGCTACGTCCTGCTGGAGCCGGTCACGGTGCCCGGCCATCTGCGCGACGGGCTGAAGCGCGGCGCGGCCCCACAAGCCACGCTCGACAGGCTCAAGCGCCTGTCGCAGCGCTTCGACGGACGCGACACCGTCGCCCTGCTGGACGCACCCGTCCGGGCCGGCATCGACGACGCCACCATCCTCGACGGCAGCGGCGTGCTGATCATCGGCTGGCTGTTCGACCCCGATCGCCAGGTCAGCGCCGTGACGTTGCGCGGCGGCGCGCAGGCCTGCGCCATCGACCGGCTTTGGACCCGGGTTTCCCGGCCCGACGTCTCGGCCGCCTTCGCCGAGGATCCGCGCTATGGCGCGGCGCTGGCGGGCCGGCGCAACAGCCATGGCTTCATCGTGTTCGCACCCAAAATGGCCTCCGAGCCCGGCCAGCCGATCTATCTCGAATTCGAGATCGAGGGCTCCGGCCCCGCCTTCCTGCCGCTCGAACCGGGTCGTGGCCCGGCACGGCGCACGCTGGAGCGCATCTTCGGCCTGCTCGATCCGCGTTCCTCGACGGCGACCGCCGTGGTCGAGCGCCAGATAGCGCCGGCCATGCAAGGGGCCGAGATCGCGCCGCCGCGCGTCGTCGAAATGATCGACCTCGGCGCATTCGCGGCGGAAGCGTCGCTCGGCCTCGTCATCGGGCTCGACCACAGACCGCGCGAACTCTCCTCGCTCTTCGCCATGCTGGCAATCGACGCCGAGGTCCGCCCGCTGCCGATCGTGCTCGCCGCACCCGCTGAGAGCTTCGACCGCATCGGCGCGGAGGCGCGCCGGCTCGCGCGCTTTTACGGGCTCTCGCTCCGGCTCGCGCTGGTCGATGGCGTTGAGGATGCGTGCGACGCGCTGGAGGCCGGCGTCCGCGCCTGCCGGTTCGAGACCGTCGCGCTTTTGTCCGGCGCGGCGCAGATTCGCGCGCCGGGCTGGCTCGGTCGGCTGGAGCGCGCCTTCCGCGCCCGCAACGGCCAGTGCATCGCGAGCCCGACGCTTCTGTTCGAGGACAACTCGATCCGCTGGGCCGGGGCCTGGCTCGAAGGCGAGGGCGCGGAGCGGCGCATCTGCAACCGCTTCGTCGGCTATCCGCTCGATGCAATCGGCAGTCTGGGGCCCGTCGAGGTCGCAGCCGGCGCGATGGAATGCTGCGTGCTCGCACGCGCCGCCTTCATCGAGGCCGGCGGTTTTGCGCGCGGCTATTTCACCACCGGTGAGAAGGGCCTCGATCTCGGCCTTCGGCTGCGCATGGGCGGCGCGCCTTCGGTCTGGGTTCCGGAGGTCGAGATCTACGTTGTCGACGATGGCGAACTGGCGCGGCCGCATCTCGGCGCGCTGGCGGCGCTGGCCGACCGCACCAGCTTCGACCGGCGCTGGGCGCTGGCCGTCTCGAACATGAGAGGGTGACGATGCGGGTTCTCGTGGTGTCCCATGCCCATCCCAGCCTGTCGCTCGGCGGCGCCGAGATAGCCTCCTACAACCTCCACAAGGGCTTGCAGGCGAGCGACGGCGTCGATGCGCACTACCTCGCCAGGATTGGCGCGCCGACGCCGCGCCATGCCGGCACGGCGCTGATGAGCCTGCGCCAGCGCGGCGGCGAATTGCTCTACTACGCCGAGGATTACGACCATTTTCTGCTCTCGAACCGGGCGACTGACGAGATCGAGCGCGACTTCTCCCGCGTGCTGCGCGACCTCAAGCCCGACGTGGTGCATTTCCACCATGTCATCGGGCTTGGGCTCGAATGCCTCTTCGCGGTGCGCGACACGCTGCCCGACGCCACGATCGTGGTGACGTTCCACGAATATCTCTCGATCTGCCACCACCACGGCCAGATGGTGAAGACCGGCGCGTTCAAACTCTGCTACCGGGCCTCGCCGACCGATTGCAATGCCTGCTTCCCCGAGATCTCGCCGGCGCGCTTCCTGGCGCGCGAGACCTTCGTCAAGGCGATGCTGGGGCTGGCCGACCACTTCATTTCGCCGAGCCGCTTTCTGGCCGAGCGCTACCAGGCCTGGGGGCTCGACGCAGAGCGTTTTTCCGTGATCGAGAACGGACTCGACGTGGCTGAGCCCGCGCCGCCGCGCCCGCTGCCGGAGCCGAGCGCCCGGCGCTCGCGCTTCGCCTATTTCGGCCAGCTCACGCCCTACAAGGGCGCCGACGTCCTGATCGACGCGGTGACGCGCATTCCGGATTCGGTCTGGGGCGCGGATGCGATCCTGCTGGTCTATGGCGGCAATCTGGAGCGCCAGCCGCAAGCCTATCAGGACAAGTTCGCCGAACTGGTCGCAGCCGCTGGCCGGCGCGTGCGCTTCTGCGGCGCGTTCCAGAACCACGAGCTGCCGAACCTGATGCGCTCGGTCGACTGGGTCGTGATGCCCTCGATCTGGTGGGAAAACTCGCCGATCGTGATCCAGGAATGCTTCCATCACGGTCGGCCGATCCTCTCCAGCAATATCGGCGGCATGGCCGAGAAGATCAGCGACGAGGTCAACGGGCTGCATTTCCGCTCCGGCAGCCCGGAAGACCTGGTCGACTGCATGACGCGCGCCCTGAGCGAGCCCGATCTCTGGGCAAGGCTGCGCAAGGGCATCACCAAACCGCTCAACCATATCGACTGCGCCGATGTGCATCTTTCGCTCTACCGCCGGCTCATCGGCGCGCGCGGCATGCCGGAACCTGCGAGCCGCATGGCGACGCCGATGATCGCCTGACGCTCACGGGCCGAAGAACAAGGGAGAGACAATCATGACCCGCATTCTCGTCATCAGCCCCTCCGGGGAGGTCTACGACCACGACAATGTGCGCTGGTACAAGCACGCCCAGATCGAGAACCACATCAACCACTACCACAATATCGGCGACGCCTTCGTCTTCGATTCCTCGCTGAAGCTCCTGAATTTCGAGACGCTGTCGGAGCTGCCGATCGCCCATGTCGACCCCGCCGCGATCGACAGGATCAACGCGGAATACGACTACGTCTTCCTGCGCGGCTCGAACTACGTCCACGCCCAGATGAACTGGAGCCGCACGGTCGATGTCTTGTGCCGGCTCAAGATCCCCGTGATCGCCTTCGGCATCGGCGCGCAGGCACCGGTCACGGGTAAGCTCGAGCTCAGCGACGACACCAGGACGGTGTTGCGGCTGATCGCGGATTCGACTGCGTCGCTGGGCGTGCGCGGGGCTTACTCCGCGCAGGTGCTGAACGATCTCGGCATCAAAAACGTCCGCATCATCGGGTGCCCTACGGCGTTCCGCGCCAACAATCCCGAGCTCGCCATCCGCCTGCCGACGCTCGACAAGGTCAGCCGCGTCGGCGTGACGCTGCGGCGCGAGGTCTCGAAGACCTATGCCCAGGACATCAAACGCTACCTCACCTTCCACCGCGATCTGGTGAAGGCGATGGCGGCCCGCTTCGACGTCACGCTGATGGCGCAGGGCGAGATCGAGGAGAAGAAGCTCGCGCTCGGAACGCCGGCGCAGAAGGACGAGGCCATGGCCGCGCTGCGCCAGAACGAATGGGCGACGACATGGTATCTCGACGAGACGATGGAGGGCCTCTACCGCTCGAAGATGTTCTACTCCGACGTCGTCGCGGAGTATGAGAAGCTGGTGCGCGGGCTCGACCTCGTGCTCGGCTACCGGCTGCACGGCAATCTGATGGCGCTCGCCAACGGCACGCCGTCGATCTACTTCACCTATGACAGCCGCACCGTGGAGTTCGCCGAGACTTTCCAGATTCCCAGCGTCGACGTCTTCTCGGGCCGGGATTTCCGGCTGGAAGAGTATTGGGAGCAGGCTCGCTTCGACCGCTTCAACGCGGCCTACGCCCAAGTCTACCGCGCGATGAGCGCCTTCCTCAGCGAGAACAAGGTCGATCACAAGATGGCCGGCCCGGCGGCGGCGCAGGAGCAGGCCGAGCCGGAAAGGAAGGTCGCATGAGCGGCCTTCGGACACAGCGTTCGAGCTTGCTGGCAGCGGGCCTCCTGCTGGCGCTGGCCGGACCTTCGGCTGCGCAGGCTCCCGGCTGGCGGCTCGAGGTCGCGCCCGATGCGCGCGAGGAGGCCGTCTATGCCTGGTCGCGCGAGCGTTGCGAGGAATGGCATATTCCCGACGCGCCGCTGCGGGCCTTCCGCAACGACAGGAACGAGATCGTCGCCTTCGCCAGCCATCACCGCAACCGGGCGCTGCTGGGCCCGGGGCTCGACGCGATCGCCACCTCCTGCTCGGTCTCGTTCGAGGCGAAGAACAGCGCCGATCCGAGCGAATTCAGCGATATGAGCTGGATCGCGGCGACCTGGACCGGCAATGGCCGCGACGTCTTCGCGCTGATGCATGACGAGTATCATGCCGACCGCCATCCCGGGGCCTGCCGCTTCAAGGAAGGCATGGCCTGCTGGTACAACGTCGTCACGGCCGCACGCTCGCGCGATGGCGGGAGCAGCTTCACCGTCGATCAGCCGCGCACGCTCGTGGCCGCGCCGGCCTTCCGGCAGGATGTCGGTCAGGGCCGGCATCGCGGCTTCTTCAACCCGTCCAACATCGTCCGGCACGACGACGGCTGGTATGCGCTGATCGCGACGACCGGCGGCGAGGGCCAGAAGGGCGGCGTCTGCCTGTTCCGCTCGACGGCGATCGAGGACCCTACCTCATGGCGCGCCTTCGACGGGCAGGATTTCACCGTCCGGGCACTCGATCCCTATCGCGAGGATGTCAGCGACGCGAAACCCTGCCAGCCGCTGAGGGTGCTGCCGACCACGGTCGGTTCGCTGACGCGGCACGAGGCGAGCGGGCGCTGGCTCGCGATCTTTCATCTCGGCCCTGACGCTGCGCAGAACATCGCGGGCGGGCGCGTCGCCTATAGCTGGTCGGACGATCTCCGGCGCTGGTCGCCGCTTCGCACGCTGATGATCCATCCGACGCTATGGAGCAGGAATTGCGGCGATGCTTTGCGCTACGCCTATGGCGCACTCGCCGACCCGGCCTCAACCTCGCGCAATTTCGAGACGACCGGCGACGAGCCCTTCCTGTTCATGACGAGGATGAAGGTCTCCGACTGCAAGGTCGGCCCCGAGCGCGACCTCGTTCGACTCAAGATCCGCATCGTGAGGGACACGCCATGAACGCGCCCGTGCAGCAGCCCGACCTCGCCGGTTCGACAGCGCTCGCCACCAAGATCCTGCGCGCCACCGTCGACGAGGTCGTGGTCTCGGTGGCGCGAGCGCCCGATGGCGGCTGGCCGCCGCTGACGCTCCGGCTCGACGGGCAGGACTACGCCACGATCAACCCTGGCGCGGTGATCGCCCGCGATGCGCAGGTCGCCGAACTGACGATCCCGCTGCCGCGACTGGCGCAGGGCGGGCCGCGCCAGGTCTCGGTGCGCGACGCCGCGACCGGCGCGTTCGCCGCCGGCTCGGGCCTGCGCCCGATCGCAACCGGGACGAGCCTGCGCGCGCTGGTGATCTATCCCGCTGGCGAGGTCTACGAGCACGACAAGGTGCGTTGGTATCGCGCGCCGCTGGAGAAGCTGCTCAGCGACTATTTCAACATCGGCGACATGATCGTCTTCGATTCGACGCTGAAGCTGCTGCGCTATGCCGAGCTCGAGCCGATGAAGATCATGAATCCGAGCGAGGCCGACATCGAGCGCTATGCCAGCGAGTTCGACTATGTCTTCGTGCGCGGCTCGAACTTCATCCATGAATCGATGGAGTGGTACCGCGCCGTCGAGGTATTGGAGAAGGTGAAGCTGCCGGTCTACGCCATCGGCGTCGGCGCGCAGGCAAGCCAGGTGCGGGCGATCGCGCTGCCCGAGAGCTCACAGCGGTTCTGGTCGCTGGTCGCCGATCGCTGCGCCTCGATCGGCGTGCGTGGCGCCTTCAGCGCCCAGACCCTGCGTGAGAACGGCATCCGCAATGTCGATGTCGTCGGCTGCCCATCGATCTTCCGGACCCGCAACCGCGATCTCGCGATCAGGGTCCCAGACCAGCGCGAGATTCGCAAAGTGGCCTTCAGCCTCAGGCGCGAGGCCGACCGGAGCTATACCGCCGACCCGGAGGCCTATCTGCGAAACCAGCGCGCCGCCCTCCTCAAGGTCGACCGGCAGAGCGAGATGGTGATGTCCTCCCATGGCGAGCAGGAGGAGAAGGCCTTCTTCCTGCGCGACGAGGCGGGGATGGAGAAGGCGGTCGCCGAATTCGTCCGCACCGGCTGGTGGGACGGGCAAAACGACGCCGCGATGCGCCGAATCTACGAGAAGCAGCTCTTCAGCTTCTTCGACGTGGCGCGCTACGACGAATTCGCCAAGGGGCAGGATCTCGCCGTCGGCTACCGCGTGCATGGCGTGCTGCCGGCGGTGGCCCATGGCGTGCCCGGCGTGCTCGTCGCTTATGACACGCGCAGCCAGGAGCTCGCCGAGACGCTGAAGATCCCCGTCGTGCCGGAGGCGGCGCTCGCCGAGGGCGGCTGGCGCGCGGTCTACAAGGAAGCAGCGCTGTCCGCCTTGGCAAAATCCTATGCCGGCTCCTACGACCGCATGCGCGGTTTCCTCGACCGCAACGGCGCCCCCCACCGGATGTGAAGGACGAAATCGCTCGCGATGAAGAAGATTGCCGTCGTCACCATGCAGTACAACGAGGCGTTCTACGTCTCACGCTGGATCGCCTATTACGCCGGGCTCGTCGGGCGCGAGAACCTCTATGTCGTCGACCATGACAGCGACGACGAGGTCCGCGCCATGCTGGAGGGCGTCAGCACGGTGCGCTATCCGCGCTCGGCGCTGGACGACCAGGAGCGCGCCCGCTTCGTCTCGAAATTCGTCGGCGCGCTGCTCGAACTCTACGAGACGGTGATCTACACCGATTGCGACGAATTCGTCAGCCACGACCCGCGCCGCTTCGGCAGCTTCTCGGACTGGCTCGACGCCACCGATTTCGACTACTCGACCTGCGTCGGCTTCAATGTGATGACGATGCTGGAGGAGGAAAACGCCGTCCTGCTCGAGGGCGAGGTGCTGGCGCAGCGCCGCCATGTCCGCTTCGTCTCGCCGATGTGCAAGACGCTGATCGTGCGCAAGCCGATCCGCTGGGGCGGCGGCTTCCATCACGCCAACCGGCCGCCGCGCTTCCACGGCGCTTACCTCTTCCACCTGAAATACGCCGATCTGGCCGAGCGCATGCGCCGGCAGGCGCTGACGCGCGGGCTCGACTTCGCCCAGGTCGATCAGGGCCACCACCAGCGCTCGAACGATCTCGATCTGATGAACGTCTACCGCTCTTTCGCCAAGCTCGACCGGCGCGACTGGGAGGACGCTGCGATCGACGCCTATTGCGACCAGTATCTCGGCCGCGTCACGCCGTCGGAACGCGGCGGCGAGGTCGGCACGATGTATGTCTCGCCGCTCGACATCGCGGCGGGCGAGGCGATGCGGCTGCCCGAGAGCTTCCGCCATCTATTCTAGACGAGGGGGTCCGCGGCTCGGGAGCCGGCACCGGCTTCCTATCGTTCGAGCGTCGGCGGCCAAACGGCAGGAGCTAAAACCATGAGGATCGAATATGACGCAGGTACGGCGCTCGCGCTGATGCGGGCCAACCCCGTGCGCGGCTGGACCTCCGGAAAGCCCGGCCAGATGGCGAAGGACCGGCTCACCACCGGCCAGTTCCTCAGCCTCGACCACAAGCCGAAATTTGCGATCGACCCGTCCTGGCCGATCTTCACCATGGGCTCGTGCTTTGCACGCGGCGTCGAGAACGTGCTGATCGCGCGCGGACTGCCGCTGCTGCTCGACGGCCATGGCGCGCCGGCCGAGCATTTCGAGAGCTGGAGCGCCGCCAGCGGACGCGGCGGCGGCGCGGCCGCCGGCGAACTCAGCCGGGGCGCGCTGAACAAATACTCGGTGCGCTCGATGGCCCATGAGCTGAAGCGCGTCCTGCTCGGCGAGATCTACCCCGACGAGGGCCTGATCGAACTTGCGCCCGGGCAATGGTTCGACCCCCATGCAAGCGGGCTCAGACTGCTCGACCGCGAGGCAGCCTTCGCCAACCGGAAACGGCTCTGGGCCGCGACCGCGCAGATCAGACAGGCGCGGATCTGCTTCCTGACCTTGGGGCTGACCGAGACCTGGCTCGACTCCCAGACCGGGCTTGCCATGAACGCCCATCCCGGCCCGGCCTGGCTGGCGCGGATGCCGGAGCGCTTCCGCTTCGTCGATTACGGCTATGACGCGACCTTGTCGGACATGCTGGAGATCGTCGAACTGGTGCGGACGCATTGCCACCCGGAGATGCGCTTTATCGTCACCGTCTCGCCGGTGCCGCTCGGCGCGACCTTCAAGGACGCCGACGTGATCGTCGCCAACAGCGCCTCGAAAGCGGTCCTGCGCGCCGTCGCCGAGGAACTGTTCCGGCGCTACGACTTCGTCGATTACTTCCCGAGCTACGAGCTGGTGCTGAACTCGCCGCGCGGGCTCGCCTTCGATGAGGACCAGCTCCATGTCGCGCGCGACATGGTCGCCGCCGTAATGAGCCGGTTCGAGGCCGCCTATCTGCAGGGCGCGCGGCAATCGCAGGCGGCCTGATGCCGCGCTCTCCCCGCCAATGAATAAGCCGGCCCGCGAGGGCCGGCTTTCCGCATGGTGGACGAAATCAAGCGTCAGACGCGCGCGACGGTGCGGCTGCGGTCGCGGCGGCGGTCGGCGGTGGGCTGGTAGGCGATGCGGGCATGGTGGCTGCAATAGGGCATGCCGGTCTGCGAGCGGCCGCCGCAGAAGCGGAACTCCGGCGTCGTCGGATCGCCCATCGGCCAGCGGCACATATATTCGCGCAGATCCATGATGGTGACGCGCTCGGAGAACGGCACCACCACATCCTCGGACAGGGCCGGTACTGGCGCGACCTGGGGATCGGCCTCCGCGTCCGACTGGAACTGCGGAGCGAGCGCATTGGCGCCGCGCGTCATGCCGGCGCCATTGCCGCCACCCATCGGATGACTGGGCGGGCGCATCGCCGGCTTGCGGGCCGGCGTGGCGCGGGGCGTGCCCGGCGTAGCCGTGCTCTTGGCGCGGCCCGAGAGGCCGAGACGGTGGACCTTGCCGATCACGGCGTTGCGCGTGACGCTGCCGAGTTCGCCCGCGATCTGGCTGGCGCTCAGCCCGTCGCTCCAGAGCTTCTTGAGAAGCTCGACGCGATCTTCGGTCCATGCTCCGGCTTCGGTCATCGGCTTCACCTGCTGTTGTCGAGGCCAGCGCCTCGCGGGCTGGCTTTACGGGCGGATCGTGGCGGAATCCGATACCGGCGACGCCCGCTGGAAACGGGAGCCGTGACAGCCGAAACTGACGGTAACTGGGGACGCCGCACGAGATGTCGTATCTGACAGGGCAGACCATACAAGATGGCCGGACTCGGCGACAAGAGTCCGCGAATCGTATTTCGGCTTTTCCCCAGGCAAAGCGGCAGGATCGGTCAAGGTGAATCTTTTCGGCAACGCTGACCCAGAGTCAGTTGATAGCCGGTTGTGACGGTCCGGCGATCGTCGCTCGGCGGGCCCGGAATTGACAGCGCCGGGGGCGTTCAGCATAGTTCCCGCATGGCTGCCGCCCCGTTCGGGCGGCGCTTATGTTTTGAAGGTGTCGAACCCTTCAGTCTTTCGGGATTTGGGCCATGCGGCTGACGATGCGACGAGAGGTCCGGACACGGCTGCGACGATGATGTCGCCGGCAGGTCGCATGCGATCGGCACGATGCCGTCCATGCCCGCCTGCCTGACTCAACCAGTCCAGCTCCGCATCGCCCTTTCGTCACGAGGATCGCCTCCCATGACTTCCGTGTCCACAATGACTTCCGCTGCTTCTTCGTCCGCCGCCGCTTCCGTCCTGCTGCCGACCTATGCCCGCGCGCCCGTCGCCTTCGAACGCGGCGAGGGACCGTGGTCGATCACGGCGGACGGCACGCGTTATCTCGACTTCGGCGCCGGCATCGCCGTCAATGCGCTCGGCCACGCCCATCCGCATCTGGTCAAGGCGCTGACCGAGCAGGCCGGCAAGATCTGGCACACCTCCAATCTCTACACGATGCCCGAAGGCGAGAAGCTGGCGCGCCGGCTTTGCGAGGCGACCTTCGCGAAACGCGTCTTCTTCACCAATTCGGGCGCCGAGGCCAATGAGGCCGCCATCAAGATGGCGCGGAAATACCATGCCGCGAAGGGCGCCCCCGAACGCTTCCGGATCATCACCTTCGAGGGCGCTTTCCACGGCCGCACGCTGGCGACGATCGCGGCTGGCGGCCAGCAGAAATACATCGACGGCTTCGGCCCCAAGGTCGACGGCTTCGATCAGGTGCCTTTCGGCGACCATGAGGCGTTGAAAGCGGCCATCGGGCCGGAGACGGCGGGCATCATGATCGAGCCGATCCAGGGCGAAGGCGGCCTGAGATCGGTGCCGCCGCAATGCCTGCGGGGATTGCGCGAGCTGTGCGATGAGCACGGGCTGATGCTCATCTTCGACGAAATCCAGACCGGCGTCGGCCGCACCGGCAAGTTCTTTGCCTATGAACTGTCCGGCGTTACGCCCGACATCATGTCGGTCGCCAAGGGCATTGGCGGCGGCTTCCCGATGGGCGCGTGCCTCGCGACCGAGGAGGCCGCATCCGGCATGACGCTGGGCACGCATGGCACCACCTTCGGGGGCAACCCGCTCGCCATGGCGGTCGGCAACGCCGTGCTCGATGTGGTGCTGGAAGAGGGCTTCATCGCGCGCGTCGCGCAGATGGGCCTACGGCTGCGGCAGTCGCTCGCGCAGCTCAAGGACCAGCATCCCGACGTGATCGAGGAGATCCGCGGCGAGGGCCTGATGATCGGCCTGAAGCTGCATACGCTGAACACCGACTTCGTCGCCGAGGCGCGCGCGAACGGCCTGCTCGTGGTCGCGGCCGGCGACAATGTCGTGCGCCTGCTGCCGCCGCTGATCATCAGCGACGAGGAGGCCGGCGAGGCGGTGGCGCGGCTCGACCGCACGGCGCGCGCCATCGAAGCCACGCTGAAGCGACCTGCCGCCGAGTAACGCATTCCAACCGATCTCCCGATGACGAAGGACGCGCCCGTGACGCGCCATTTCCTCGATCTTTCCGATTTCTCCGCATTGGAACTGCGCGCCATCCTGCGCAAGGGCGACGAGATCAAGGCGCGCCGCCGCACGCCCGATGCGGCGGGCGACCGTCTGCTCGAGGGCAAGGTCGTCGCCATGGTTTTCGAGCAGCCGAGCTTGCGGACCCGCGTCTCCTTCGACGTCGGCATCCGCGAACTCGGCGGCTCGCCGATGATGGTCACCGGTCGCGAGATCGAACTCGGCGAGCGCGAGACCATCGCCGATACGGCGCGCGTGCTCTCGCGCTATGTCGACGCCATCATGATCCGCATGCTCGACCATGATTCCGTGGTCGAGATGGCGAAGCACGCCACCGTGCCGGTGGTCAACGGACTGACCAAGCGCCAGCATCCCTGCCAGGTCATGGCCGACGTGATGACCTTCGAGGAGCGAAAAGGGACGATCAAAGGCAAGCGCATCGCCTGGACCGGCGACACCAACAACGTCCTGACCTCCTGGATCCATGCCGCCGGCCGGCTTGATTTCGAGCTGGCGATCGCAACGCCCGACGAGCTTGCGCCCCCGCCGGCTTTGCTCGACTGGGCCCGCAAGCAGGGCGCAAAGCTGACGCTGACCTCGCGGCCGGAAGCCGCCGTGGAAGGGGCCGACTGCGTGATCACCGATTGCTGGGTCTCGATGGGCGACCAGGAAGGCACGCGCCACAATCTGCTGCGGCCCTACCAGGTCGACGAGCGGCTGCTCGGCCGCGCCGAAAAAGACGCGATCTTCATGCATTGCCTGCCGGCATCGCGTGGGGAAGAAGTGACGGACGCCGTGATGGACGGGCCGCAATCGGCCGTGTTCGACGAGGCCGAGAACCGCCTGCACGCCCAGAAGGGCATCCTGGCCTGGTGCTTCGGCGGGGTCGCCGCCTGATGGCCGATCTGGAGATTGCCGGCGGACGCTTGCCAGAGGACCCGGCCGCGCTCGACGACCGCGTCGTGCCCTTCACAGTGCCCGATCTTGACGTGCGAGGCCGCGTGGTGCGGCTGGGACCTTCGCTCGATACCATCCTGGAGCGTCATGACTATCCGGAGGCGGTCTCGCGCGTGCTCGGCGAGGCTGCGGCGCTGACGGTGCTGCTCGGCACGACTCTGAAGTTCGAGGGCCGATTCCAGCTCCAGACCAAGAGCGACGGGGCGATCTCGATGATGGTGGTCGATTTCAACGCGCCCGACAGCTACCGCGCCGTCGCCCATATCGACGAGGCCAAGCTGGCCGATGCCGTCGCGGCCGGGACGCTGAGCACGGGCGAGCTGCTCGGCGAGGGCCATCTCGCCATGACGGTCGATCAGGGCTCGGCGACGACGCGCTATCAGGGCGTGGTGGCGCTGACCCGGCAAAGCCTGGAAGAGGCGGCGCATCAGTATTTCCGCCAGTCGGAGCAGATCCCGAGCCGGATCAGGCTCGGCGTCGGCTCGATCGTCACCGGCGAGGGCCGGCGCTGGCGGGCCGGCGGGATGCTGGTCCAGTTCATGCCGCATTCGGTCGATCGCCTGCGCGCCGCCGACATCCATCCCGGCGATGCGCCGGAGGGCCACGAAATCATGGCCAATGCCGATCCCGACGGCATCGACGACGATTCATGGGCCGAGGCGCGCTCGCTGGTCGAGACGGTCGAGGACCACGAGCTGCTCGACCCGCTGCTGGAGAGCGAGCGGCTGCTCTACAGGCTGTTCCACGAGCGCGGCGCGCGGGTGTTCGAGCCGGTGCTGGTGCATGAGGCCTGTCGCTGTTCGCGCGAGCGCGTGCTCGGCATGCTGCGCGGATTCGCGGGTGAGGACCGCCAGGCGATGCTGGCCGATGACGGCACGCTCGGCGTCACCTGCGAATTCTGCTCGCGGCGCTATACCTTTGCCGCGAGCGAAGTCGAAGAGGGCCTGGCGACGGGCTGACCGATCCGGTCATCCCGCGCACTTTCAGAACTCCTCCCAGCCGGCGTCGCCGGCGCGGGAGTTGGCGACCTTCTTGGCCGGCGCGCGGATGGGCGCAGGCGCGGCCCGGCTCTGGGCGAAGGCGGCCTCGGCGAGCTTTTGCAGGCGGGCGGGTTCGGCGGCGTTGCCGGAGGCCGCAGCCGCATGGTCGGTCGCGCGGAGTTTGGGCGGAGCGTAGGGTGCCGCCGGGCGGGCCGGCGCGCTGGCCGCATGCCCCGCGCCGTCATGGCCCGTCCTGAA
>JBKJSB010000291.1:0-7825 GCA_046593015.1 Allobosea sp. | reverse complement strand
GCTCGTCGACCAGCCCGAGGATTGCTACCGCGTGCTCGGCATCGTCCACATGACCTGGCCGATGGTGCCGGGCCGCTACAAGGACTACATTTCGACGCCCAAGCAGAACGATTATCGCTCGGTTCACACCACCGTCGTCGGGCCCGGCCATAGCCGCGTCGAACTGCAGATCCGCACCGACACCATGGACCGCATCGCCGAATACGGCATCGCGGCGCATGCCCACTACAAGGACGGCCGCACCACCGAACTCGCGCAGTATGCCGATGAGAGCAGGGCCTATCAGTGGCTCAGGCGCACGGTCGATCTGCTGGCCGAGGGCGACAGCCCCGAGGAGTTCCTCGAGCATACCAAGCTCGAGCTTTTCCACGATCAGGTCTTCTGCTTCACGCCCAAGGGCCGGCTCATCGCCCTGCCGCGTGGGGCGACGCCGATCGACTTCGCCTATGCGGTCCACACCGATGTCGGCAACAGCGCCGTCGGCGCCAAGATCAACGGCCGCATCGCCCCCCTGCTGACCGAGCTGGCGAATGGCGACGAGGTCGAGATCACCCGCGCCGAGGGCCAGGCCCCGCCGGCCGCCTGGGAATCGCTCGTCGTCACCGGCAAGGCCCGCGCCGCCATCCGCCGCGCCACGCGCACAGCCGTGCGCCGCCAATATGCCGGGCTCGGCCGCCAGATTCTGGAGCGCGCCTTCTCGCGCGCCGAGCGCGTCTTCTCCGACGACAAGCTCAAGGCCGCGCTGAAGCGGCTCGCCCGCACGGCGGTCGACGACGTGCTCGCGGCGGTCGGGCGCGGCGAGATGTATTCCGGCGATGTCGTCAAGGCGGTCTATCCCGATCTGGAGCCCGAGAAGCGCTCCCCTCCCGAGCCCAAGGCTGGCCCAGGCGGCAACGGCAAGGGCTGGTTCGAGCTGCGGAAGGGCGACAATCTCAAGTTCAAGCTGCCGGGCGAGACGCCCGAGACCGACGCGATCCCGATCCGGGGGCTGGGCGGCGACCTGCCGGTGCGCTTCGCGCCCGATGGCGGCGCGGTGCCGGGTGACCGCATTGTCGGCATCCTGACGCCCGGCGAGGGCGTCACCATCTACCCGATCCAGTCGACCGCGCTGGCCGATTTCGACAACGAGCCCGACCGCTGGCTCGATGTCCGCTGGGATCTCGACGACAAGGCGCCGCAGCGCTTTCCGGCCCGGATCGCGCTGAAATCGATCAACGAGCCCGGCTCGCTCGCCCAGATCACCACCACCATCGCCGAGCATGACGGCAATATCGACGCGGTGGCGATGGTCAGGCCCAACCCGGACTTCACCGACGTCACCATCGACCTGACGGTCTGGGACCTGAAGCATCTCAGCGCCATCATCAGCGAACTGCGCCAGAAGCGCGTAATCAGCCGCGTGGAGCGGGTGGTGGGTTAGCGCCGCCATGGAATGGACCGACCACGGCACGATCATCGGCCAGCGCCAGCATGGCGAGGCGTCGGTGATCCTGGAGGTGATGACAGCAAACCACGGTCGCCATCTTGGCTTGGTGCGCGGTGGACGCTCGGCGCGCAAGCAGGCGGCGCTGCAGCCCGGCAACGCGGTCTCCGTCACCTGGCGGGCGCGCATCGACGAGCACCTCGGCGAATACCGGGTCGAACTCCTGACCTCGCATGCCGCCCGGCTGATCGAGGCCCCGGTCGCGCTCTACGGGCTCGCGACGGTCTCAGCCCTGCTGCGGCTGCTGCCCGAGCGCGATCCCCATCCCGGCCTGCATGAGGCGCTGGTGGTTCTCGTCGAGCATCTGCACGAGCCCGCGCTCGCGCCGGCGCTGGTGGTGCGCTTCGAGATCGCGATGCTGGGCGAGCTGGGGTTCGGCCTCGACCTGACGCGCTGCGCCGTCACGGGAAGCATGGACGATCTCAGCCATGTCTCGCCGAAATCCGGCAGGGCGGTCAGCCGCACGGCCGCCACGCCTTATCTCGACCGCCTCCTGGCGCTGCCGGCGTTTCTCTCGGAAGGGCAGGGCGGACGGATGCCGTCGGTCGCCGACATCGCGGCGGGCTTTGCGCTGACCGGCCATTTCCTGCGCCGCCGCCTCTGGGAGCCGCGCGGGCTGCTGGAGCCGGCGGAACGGGCGCGGCTGGTCGAACTCGCAGCGAAAATCCACTGATTTCTTGCCGTTTCGAGCCGGGTCGGCTTGGCTGCGCTTGCATCGGCTCGGCATGGTCGTGCCAAGTGATTCGAACGCTACCCTTCAGCCCTCATCCTGAGGAGCGAGCTTTGCGCGCGTCTCGAAGGATGCTCCAGCCCGCGCCTTCTGGAACATCCTGCGAGACGCCGCTGGCGCGGCTCCTCAGGATGAGGGGTGAGGGGAAAACCATCGCGAGTACTGGACTTAAACCATGGGCAAGCCCGTCGAGCCGCCGCCGGAGGATGAATCCGAGCGCATCGATCTGAAGACCGCGCTGGAGGAGCGCTACCTCGCCTATGCGCTCTCCACCATCATGCACCGGGCGCTGCCGGATGCGCGCGATGGCTTGAAGCCCGTCCATCGCCGCATCCTGCATGCGATGCGGCTGCTGCGGCTCGACCCCGGCCAGATGCACAAGAAATGCGCCCGCATCGTCGGCGACGTCATCGGCAAGTTCCATCCCCATGGCGACCAGTCGGTCTATGACGCGCTGGTCCGGCTCGCGCAGGATTTCGCCCAGCGCTATCCGCTCGTCGACGGGCAGGGCAATTTCGGCAATATCGACGGCGATAACGCCGCCGCCTACCGCTACACCGAAGCGCGCATGACCGAGGTCGCGCGCCTCCTGCTCGACGGCATCGAGGAGGACGCGGTCGATTTCCGCGAGACCTACAACGGCGAGGACGAGGAGCCGATCGTGCTCCCTGCCGCCTTCCCGAACCTGCTGGCGAATGGCTCGCAGGGCATCGCGGTCGGTATGGCGACCTCGATCCCGCCCCATAACGCCGCCGAGCTCTGCGACGCGGCGCTCTATCTGATCCAGCATCCCGAGGCGACCTCCGAACAGCTGATGACCTTCGTGCCGGGGCCGGATTTCCCGACCGGCGGCATCATCGTCGAGACCCGCGCCTCGATGATCGAGACCTACCGCACCGGGCGCGGCGCCTTTCGCACCCGCGCGCGCTGGCATGTCGAGGATCTCGGCCGGGGCACCTGGGTCGTGATCGTCACGGAAGTGCCCTACATGGTTCAGAAGGGCCGGCTGATCGAGAAGCTGGCCGAACTCTTCAACGACAAGAAGCTGCCGCTGGTCGCCGACATCCGCGACGAATCGGCCGAGGACATCCGCGTCGTCATCGAGCCGCGCGCCCGCACGGTCGATGCCAATCTGATGATGGAATCCCTTTTCCGGCTGACCGAGCTGGAAGCGCGCATCTCGATGAACATGAACGTGCTGACCGGCGGGCTGGTGCCGCGCGTGCTGGGCCTCAACGAGGCCCTGCGCGCCTGGCTCGACCACCGCCGCGAGGTGCTGCTGCGCCGCTCTCGCTTCCGGCTGGGGCAGATCGAGAAGCGGCTGGAAATCCTGCGGGGCCTGCTGATCGTCTATCTCGACCTCGATCGCGTCATCAAGATCATCCGCGAAGAGGACGAGCCCAAGCTCGAGCTGATGCGCTATTTCGAGCTGTCGGAGGTGCAGGCCAACGCGATCCTCGACACCCGCCTGCGCGCGCTGCGCAAGCTGGAGGAGATGGCGCTCAAGACCGAACTCGACGAATTGACCGTCGAGAAAGGCCAGATCGAGGCGTTGCTGGGTTCCGATGCGACGCAGTGGAAGATGATCGCCCACGACATCCGCGCCGTGAAGAAGCTCTTCGGCCCCGAGACCGCGATCGGCAAGCGCCGCACCTCCTTCGCCGATATGCCCGACACCACCGATATCGACTTCGCCCAGGCCATGGTCGAGCGCGAGCCGGTTACGGTCGTCATCACCAAGAAGGGCTGGATCCGGGCGCTGAAGGGCCATGTCCAGGATCTCTCCACGCTCGCGTTCAAGGGCGACGACGGGCTGAAGCTCGCCTTCTTCACCGAGACGACGGCGAAGATCCTGGTGCTCGCCTCGAACGGCAAGGTCTTCACGCTGGAGGCTTCGAAGCTGCCGGGCGGGCGCGGCTTCGGCGACCCGATCCGGCTGATGATCGAGCTGGAGGAGCATGCCGGCATCGTCTCGGCATTCCCCTACCGGCCGGGCCTCAAGCTGCTGATGGTGACGACGGACGGGCGCGGCTTCGTCGCCCCCACCGACGACATCGTCGCCAATACCCGCAAAGGGCGGCAAGTGCTGAACGTCGAGATGCCGGTCGAGGCGCTGCTGGCCGTGCCGGCCGAGGGCGACCATGTCGCGGTCATCGGCGAGAACCGCAAGCTCGTCTGCTTCCCGCTCGCCGAGATCGCCGAAATGGCGCGCGGCAAGGGCGTGCGGCTGCAACGCTACAAGGATGGCGGGCTGTCGGACGCGAAGGTCTTCACGCTGAGCGACGGCCTGACCTGGCGCGACACCTCGGGCCGGACCTGGACCGTGGCGCAGAGCGAGCTGACCGAATGGATCGGGCACCGGGGCGAGGCGGGTCGCCTGCCGCCCAAGGGATTCCCGAAGAACAACAGGTTCGGGGGGTAGCCAGCCTGATGGCGGCCTCACCGCCGTCACGGCTTTATTTCTGGACGCCTGGCTGGGTCCAGTCCTCGACGCGAGGGATTAGCAGCAGCAGGCTCGGATCGATGGCGTTCATCGGAATGCTCTGCACATGCTTGACCACATCCTTGTCGCCATTGGCGGCGGCCTGGGCCATCTGCTCCGCGCCGTACTCGCTGAAAGGGCGGCCCGGAACATAGGCATAGGCCGAAAAGACATCGGCCCCAATCGCGTCGTTCGACAGCGCTTCTAGCGCCTGGCTGGCGATCGCGTTGACCATATACTGCGTCGGACTGCTGTGATGCTGCGACTGCCAGACATGCCCGAACTCATGCACCAGCGTGTGATCGGTGAATGATGTGCCGATATTGACGACCTGCACCTTCCCCAGCCCGGGCAAGGATGCGGCCACGACGAAGGCGCGATTGTTTGAACCCGTGATGTCCGACAGGAAAACGGTCGCATGGTTGATGCTGCTGCCATAAACCGCGTCGATCTTGGTCTTCTCCGCGCTTGTCAAACGGCGCAATGTCGGAAGCTTGACGGCTCCGCCCCCCGGCAGCAGGCCACGGCCCAGTTCCTCCAGAAAGCCCGCTTTGTTCGATGGCGCATTGAACACCGTGCCGGCAGCCGACGCGCGCATCGGGCTGACGGTCTTCTGTTCGCTCAGCAGGTCACGCAACTGCAGCATCAGGCCCGGGGTGGCGGCCTGTGCTTCTTGGCAGTGACAGAACCGTCTGAACTTGAGCGCGGGATTCACGGTCCCGATCAGGATCGCCCATGTCCTGGGTCCGACCACGCCGTCTGCGACGAGCCGGCTGCGTCCCTGAAGCGCCTTGACGCGGCCGAGCGTCTTCGCGCCGAAGGCACCGTCACAGACCAGCGGGATTGGGAAATCCGGTAGAAGCGAGTTCAGCTTGGCCTGGACAAGCTGGACATCGACGCCGGTGCTGCCGAAGGACACGGTCTTGCGCATGGCTCGCTCCTGTCCAGACGCAATCGAAGCGTGAGCCCTGACGATGCGTCACCACAGCATGATGCCGGACTGCCGCCGTCTTGGCAATGATCGGTGTCCCGCAGCCAAAGCGCGCAATCTGAATCAGATGGACGGGATGAAAGCAAAAAGTCCTTCTATAACAATCGGTTGTAGCTCGTGGCTGAACCAGCTCTGCGACGCCTTGAATCAAACCCTCAGCGGATCGGCGCGCCGACGACGCCGACTTCCAGGCCCAGCGTCAGCTTGTCCGTCACGGCCCATTCGACGCCGGCTCGCGCTTCGGGCCTGACGGCGAGCTCGCTGCGCGAGAACGGCCCGGAGAACGAGTTCGCGCCGAAGCGCCAGCTTTCGTTGACGGCCGTCGCGCCGACCTTGGTGTAGAGCAGCACTTCGGGCGTCACGAGCACGCCGGTCTTGATCTGGAACGTCCCGGCGAAGTCGCGGCTATAGGCCGTGCTGTTGAAGCCCGGCGTGGCATAGCCGCCGATCGCCGGCATGTAATCGACCGCGCCGACGATGCCGTAGATGACATTGCCGTCGCGCCACATCTTGCCGGCTTCCAGCCCGATCGTCGGCCCGGCCTGCGTGCCCGACCGTTTCGACGTGCTGACCTGGAAGCCCGTCGAGATGCGGGCATAGGAGCCGTCCCATTTCACGCCGCCGGGCGCCAGTGTTGGCTCCGACCAGGCGAAAGAGGGAACGGTGGCAAAACCCGTCATCGGCAGAAAGGCCTGCGCCTGCGCCGCCGCGCCGCCGAGAAGCAGAGCGCAAAGCGCGCCGCAGGAAACCGAAACTCTCACGTCGAACCCGTCCTCGTCGCGTCTGCCTTCAAGGCTAGCAGAAGGTCGCCCGATTGTCGCGGATTTGTGGCGCGGCACGGCGGCAAGGGGAGCTGGCTTCAGTTCAGCTTGGTCTTGAGCTTGAGGAATCGCAGCGTCCGGTCGGCGGTGGCGGCGTCGAGCCGCTTGTAGTTGGCCAGCGCGTCGTCGAGATCCTGCGAGGAGAAGTAGAGCCGCCGGCTGCGCAGTTCCAGCAGCGCGCGGAAGGCGTCCTCGCCGATGGAAAGCGAGCGGCAGATCACCGCGATGCCGCTGACGTCGCGCTGCATCAGCACGCGCAACGCCTGCTCGGTGCTGATCGCACCGGCCTGGGCCAGCACCTGCGCCAGATGATAGGCGCGGTCGTCCTCGGCCAGCATGGTGACGACATCGTCGAGTTCGCGGACGGACGCCGTCAGGTCGGCCAGCAGCAGCTTGACCTCTAGGCGTTGCTGGCGCGCCTGCTGCGCCATCGATGCGCCGTCCGCCGTTTGCGCGGCGCTGCCGTCGTTCAACTGTCTGACGATCTGGAGAACGCGCTGCGCCCGCTGCGGCGACAGGTCGGAACGGCGCGCCAGCGCGCCGGCAATGCTCGAATCGTCTCCGCCGCGCTGCAGCAGCCGGTCGAACCCGCCTTCCGAGAACGACGCGCCCTCGTTGGCGCTGACGGTCTGCAGCACGTCGCGGTCGCCGCGCTGGACGAGGATGTCGGTCAGGCCCTCGGAGAGCCGCGCGCGCTCGGCGATGGCGACGAGATGAGCTTGCGACTGGCTGACGGCGATGGCGGCGAGGTCGGTGTCGCTCAGCACCGGCGAGAGCTTCAGCACGAGCCGCGCCACGTCGGAATCGCTGTCGCTCGCCAGCGTCACGGCGACCTCGCGCGGCAGGCTCGGCACGGCCGCCACCTGATCGGCATAGCCCTTGCGGTCGGCGCTTTCGAGATGAGAGAGCGAATGGACGGCGATCTCGCCATAGTGCGCCTTGGCGAGTTCGGTCGGCTCATCGTCGAGCAGGAACAGGTCCGTGACGGCATTGAGCAGCTGCCGCCGGGACTCCGACGACATGTCGGCCGGCATCCGGGTCAGATTACGCAGCATCAAGCCCCCCAAGGCGATCGTTCAGCACGACAACTTTGCTATAGGCCGACTTGATTTACTCTTAATCCGCTTGCCGAATTACAGGTTAGGAGCGCGTATACTATCTCGGAGTGCGGTTCCGCAAAATACAATCGCAGGTTGTATTGTTGTGGTTTGAGCCGCCGGCTTCATCCCGCCGGCAAGCAGGCCGGCCCGAGCGGCTCGAAGCTCTTATAGGTCAGGATGAACTCCTGATGGCCAAGCTCCGCGGACGAAGTCCGAGG
>JBKJSB010000064.1:0-2771 GCA_046593015.1 Allobosea sp. | reverse complement strand
CGTCTATACGGCCGCGCAGGTGAACGAGTCGCGCAACCGCTCCCTCAACTGGAAGTCGTTCAGTTGATCGTCTAGCGCGGGCTCCTTGCGCCGGACGCCGCGCGAAGCGCTTCCATGAGGCGTCGCGCGTCGGCTACAGTCCGGCCAACAAGGACAAGAACGAACCCGGAGAGACGCCCATGCTCGGCTTGATGCAGGACTGGCCCCTGCTGCTGCACCGGATCATCGACCATGCCGCGATCCAGCATGGCGGACGCGAGGTCGTCAGCCGCGCGGTGGAGGACGGCAGCCTCAGGCGCTCGACCTATGCCCAAATCCGGCAGCGCGCGCTGAAGGTCGCGCGCCGGCTGGGCGAAGCGGGAATCAGGCAGGGCGACCGGATCGCGACGCTGGCCTGGAACAGCGAGCGCCATCTCGAACTCTGGTACGGAATCACCGGCGTCGGCGCGATCACGCATACGGTCAATCCACGGCTTTTCCCCGAGCAGATCGCGTGGATCATCAACCATGCCGAGGACCGGCTGCTGTTCCTCGACCTGACCTTCGTCAAGCTGATGGAGCAGATCCAGGACAAGCTGCCCTCGATCGAGCGCTACGTCATCCTGACCGACGATTATCATATGCCCGACACCACGCTGAAGGGCGCGGTCGCCTACGAGACGTGGATCGCGGGCGCGGACGAGGATTTCGGCTGGGCGAAGCTCGACGAGAACACGGCGGCGGGACTCTGCTACACCTCGGGCACGACCGGCGGCCCCAAGGGCGTGCTCTATTCGCACCGCTCCAACGTCCTTCATGCGCTCGCCTGCGCTGCGCCCGACTTTCTCGCGCTGTCGTCGCGCGACACGGTTCTGCCCGTGGTGCCGCTGTTCCACGCCAACAGCTGGTCGCTAGCCTATTCCGCCCCGATGACGGGGGCGAAGCTCGTTCTGCCGGGCGCGAAGCTCGACGGAACCTCTCTTCTGGAACTCCTGGAAGGCGAGGGCGTCACCATGACGGCGGCCGTGCCGACGGTCTGGCTCGGCCTGCTGCAGCAACTCGAGGCGACGGGGCAGGGGCTGTCCACGCTGAAGCGCGTGATGATCGGCGGCTCGGCCTGCCCGCGCGCCATGACCGAGACCTTCGAGCGCAAATACGGCGTGACCGTCTCGCATGCCTGGGGCATGACCGAGATGAGCCCGGTCGGCTCGTTCTGCTCGGTCAAGCCGGCCTACGGGCATCTCGACGGCGACGCGCTGCTCGACCTCAAGATGAAGCAGGGCCACCCGCCCTTCACCGTCGAGTTCAAGATCACCGACGATTCCGGCAAGGACATGCCGTGGGACGGCACGACCTTCGGCCGACTCAAGGTGCGCGGGCCGGCCGTCTCGAAAAGCTATTTCCGGCGCGAGGACGAAGACATCCTCGACGAGCACGGCTTCTTCGACACCGGCGATGTCGGCACGATCGACGAGCATGGCTACATGCAGGTCACCGACCGCTCCAAGGACGTAATCAAATCGGGCGGGGAGTGGATCTCCTCGATCGATCTGGAAAACCTCGCCGTCGGCCATCCCGACGTCGCGGAAGCTGCCGTGATCGGCGTCGTCCACCCGAAATGGGACGAGCGGCCGCTGCTGGTTATCGTGCCCAAGCCGGGCCGGACGCCGGACAAGGTGGCGATGCTCGCCTTCATGGAGGGCAAGATCGCGAAATGGTGGCTGCCGGACGACGTCGTGCTGGTCGACGCCATCCCGCATACGGCGACCGGCAAGATCCAGAAGACGGCGCTCAGGGAGCAGTTCCGGGATTATCGTTTTCCGGGGGTGTGAGCGGAGGCTGCCCGGCGCGCGCTGGCGGTCCGCCCTTGCCTTCCGGGCGTCGCCACGTCACCTAAGGCCATGCATCGCCGTCTCGTCTTCGAGGAGCCTGTCTCGCGCGCCGCGCTCTGGAGCCGGCGGCTGGCGTGGTTCTCGCTCGCGGTGCTTGGCGTCGCGCTCGTCGCCTTCCGCATGGGAGAGCCGAGCGAGCAGGGGCTGGCGCCGATCATCGGGGCCTATCTCATCGTCTGGCTGGCGCTGCTGCTGTCGGTCGCCGCGTTCATGCGGATCTGGCAATCGGGGCATCGCGGGGTCGGCATGGCGGCGCAGGCTTTCCTTCTCGCGCTCGTGCTGCTCGCGCCGGCTGCCTATGCCGTCTTCAAGCTCACGACGCTACCGCTCCTCAACGACGTCTCGACCGATATCGACGATCCGCCGGCCTTCAGCCGCTCGCGCGTCGCGCTCGATGCGCGCAAGGGCCGCGTGCCGCCGGACGTTCCGGCCGAGCGGCGGCGGGTGCAGCGCCAGGCCTATCCGAAGGTGGTCCCGATCGTGCTCGAACTGCCGGACGAGATCGCCTTCGACATCGCGCGCAAGGCTGCTCTCAACCGTGGCTGGCAGGTGCTGGAATCGGCGAGGCCCGGCGGACGCACGGGGGCCGGCCGGATCGAGGCGGTGGCGCGCACGCGCATCCTGCGCTTTTCCGACGACATCACCATCCGGGTGCGTCCGCGCGCCGATGGCAGCCGCATCGACATCCGCTCGGCCTCGCGGCTCGGCAGCCATGATTTCGGCGCGAACGCGGCCCGGATCGCGGCCTTCGCCGACGAGGTCGATCTGCTGGTCGAGGCGCGCTGAGGGTCGATCGCAGGCGTCATCGGACGCAACATGGCGATCGACCTTCTTGTCCGATGCTTCAGACCCGGCGATAGCGGCTCGCGAGCTGCGGCAGCGGGTCGTTGCAGGCGACGA
>JBKJSB010000107.1:0-2559 GCA_046593015.1 Allobosea sp. | reverse complement strand
GGCGCGCCTTCGAGGCCGGCAAGCTCGACCTGGCCGAAGTCGAAGGGCTGGCCGACCTGATCGATTCGGAGACGGAATGGCAACGGCGGCAGGCGCTGCGCCAGATGGACGGCGCGCTTGGCGATCGCTGCGCGCACTGGCGAACGCGCCTGATCGAAGCGATGGCGCTGCTGGCGGCCGAACTCGACTTTTCCGACGAGGGCGATGTCGGAGGCCCTCTCATTGAGCAGGCATGCGCGCTGGCGGCGGAAGTGCTGGCCGAACTGCGGCAGGCACTGGGCTCGTTCGCGCGTGGCGAGCGCGTTCGGGATGGCTTCGTCGTGGTGCTGACCGGGCCGCCCAATGCCGGCAAATCCAGCCTGCTGAACGCGCTGGCGCAGCGCGATGTCGCGATCGTCTCGGCCGTCCCCGGCACGACGCGGGACGCCATCGAGGTCCGGATGGATCTGGCGGGCCTGCCGGCGCTGCTGGTCGATACGGCAGGGCTTCGGGACAGCGATGACGCGATCGAGGCCGAGGGCGTCAGGCGGGCTCTGGCTCTGGCCGAGCGCGCCGACCTGGTGCTGGCCCTGCGAGCGATCGATTCGCAGCCGAACCAAACCACTCCAACCGAGCGACATCTGGCCGTGGCGACCAAGATCGACCTGTCCGGCTCGGTGATGCCGGGCGAGATCGGCGTGTCGGCGATCACCGGTGAGGGCTTAGCCAGCTTGCTGGGCGCGATCGCCGCCCGGCTTTCCGGTCGTGCAGGCGCTGAACCTGCGCTTTTGACGCGCGAACGTCATCGTATCGCCGTGTCCGATGCCATCGACGCTCTTAAGCGCATGACCGAAGCGCGGCATGGTCAGGCCGAGATGCTGGCCGAGGATGTCAGGCTCGCCGTCGCCGCGCTCGAGCGACTGGTCGGGCGAGTCGATGTCGAGGACGTGCTGGACCAGCTTTTTTCCGGATTTTGTATCGGCAAGTGATCCCGCTGCTGATGCACGTGAAACGGCGCAGAAGGCCGAGAATGATTGACCCCGGCCGCTCGCTTCGGTAGCCAAAGCCCATGTCCGATCATGTTCCTGAGGCGCGATACGACGTCATCGTTGTCGGCGGCGGCCATGCCGGCGTCGAGGCGGCGATGGCGTCGGCGCGCCAGGGCGCCCGTACGGCCCTGCTGACGCACAAGCTCGAAACCATCGGCGTGATGTCCTGCAACCCGGCCATCGGCGGACTGGGCAAGGGCCATCTCGTCCGCGAGATCGACGCGCTCGACGGCGTCATGGCCGTGGCGGCCGACCGCGCCGGCATCCAGTTCCGCATGCTGAACCGCCGGAAGGGACCGGCCGTGCGTGGTCCGCGGGCCCAGGCCGACCGGGCGTTATACCGTCGGGCGGTCGGCGATCTCCTGGCCGAGCAGGATCGTCTCGACATCATCGCAGGCGAGGCCTTCGATCTTGACGTACAGGACGGTCGCGTCGGTGCCGTGATCCTTTCGGATGGGCGTCGATTCGCTACCGGAACGGTCGTGCTGACGACGGGCACCTTCCTGCGTGGGCTGATCCATATCGGCGAACGACAGATTCCGGCCGGGCGCGTCGATGAAGCGCCCTCGCTGGGTCTGTCGGCGACGCTGGAGCGTCATGGCTTTGCGCTCGGCCGGCTGAAGACCGGCACGCCGCCCCGTCTGGACGGCCGCACGATCGACTGGGCGGCGCTCGAGATGCAGGCCGGCGACGATCCGCCCGAGCCGTTCTCGATGCTGACCAAGGCGATCACGACGCCGCAGATCGCCTGCGGGATCACGCGCACGACGCTGGCGAGCCACGACCTGATCCGGGCCAATCTGCACCGCGCGCCGATGTTTTCGGGCCAGATCGAGGGTCGCGGACCGCGTTACTGCCCCTCGATCGAGGACAAGGTCGGGCGCTTCGGCGACAGGGACGGCCATCAGATTTTCCTCGAGCCCGAAGGGCTGGACGATCCGACGGTCTATCCAAACGGCATTTCGACCTCGCTGCCGGAGGACGTCCAGCGCGCCTTGCTTGCGACGATTCCCGGGCTTGAGCGCGCGACGATGCTGCGGCCGGGCTATGCGATCGAATACGACTTCGTCGATCCGCGTGCGCTGAAGAACACGCTGGAGACCCGCGCCATCGCCGGGCTGTTCCTGGCCGGCCAGATCAACGGCACGACAGGCTATGAGGAGGCGGCGGCACAGGGCCTGCTGGCCGGCTGGAATGCCGCGCGGCAGGCTGGTGGAGCCGAGCCGATCGTGCTGGAACGGACCTCGTCCTATATCGGGGTGCTGGTCGATGATCTCGTCACGCGCGGCGTTACGGAGCCGTATCGAATGTTCACCTCGCGCGCCGAGTTCAGGCTGTCGCTGCGGGTCGACAACGCCGATGAGCGGCTGACGCCTATCGGATTGGCACAGGGCTTGGTGAAAAGCAGGCGAGGGGCGGCGTTCAAGGCGCGCTCCGAGGCCATCGCCATGCTGCGCGAGCAGTTGGACCGGCGGCCGCTGACCCCGCAACAGGCGGCGGCATACGGCCTGCAGTTAAATCATGACGGCCT
>JBKJSB010000024.1:0-7782 GCA_046593015.1 Allobosea sp. | reverse complement strand
CGCCATCGGCGACATCAACACCTATCCCGGCAAGCTCAAGCTGATCCTCTCGGGCTTCCACGAGGCAGCCCTCGCAGCCCAGAAGGTCCACCGCTACGTCTATCCCGACAAGCGCCTCACCTTCCAGTACACGACCTCCTCGACATCGCTCCAGAAAAAGCTCGGAGTGGCGTGATGCTTGTGCGGGTCACCGACCGCGAGGGGCAGGAGCGCGAGCTGGAGGCGCTCGAAGGCTGGCGGCTGATGGAAATCATCCGCGACTGGGGATTGCCAATCAAGGCCGAGTGCGGCGGGGCCTGCGCCTGCGCCACCTGCCATGTCTATGTCGCGCAGGACTGGGTCGATAAACTGCACCCAGCCCGCGAGGACGAGCTGGAGCGACTCGACGAGGCTTTCGACGTCCGCCCCAACTCGCGCCTCGCCTGCCAGATCCTGTTCTCGCCCGAACTCGACGGGCTGACCGTCGCGCTGGCGCCGGAACTCGACTGACGAAACGACGCAGACAACGCCATGAACCCGCCGAGGCCAGCATCATGACGCGCTATTGCCGACCGACCAGCCTGACCGAGGCGCTGACGCTCAAGGCCGACAGCGCCGAACACGCGCCGCTCACCGTGCTGGCCGGCGGCACCGACATCTATCCGGTGCGCACCCAGCGCGCCGCCTGGTTCGAGCCCTACCCCGATGACATGCTCGACATCAGCGCGGTCCCCGAACTCGCCGGCATCGCCCATGGCCCGCAGGGCGCCCGCATCGGCGCGATGGCGAGCTGGAGCGCCGTGATGGCGGCCGACCTGCCCCCGGCGTTCGACGCGCTCAAACAAGCCGCAGCCCAGGTCGGCGGCGTCCAAATCCAGAACCGCGGCACGCTCGCCGGCAATCTCTGCAACGCTTCGCCGGCAGCCGACGGCGTGCCTCCTCTACTGGCGCTCGACGCCGAGGTGGAGCTGGCGAGCCTGCGCGGAACACGGCGGTTACCGCTTTCAGCTTTCATCTTCGGCAACCGCCAGACGGCTCTGGGGGCTGACGAACTGCTCGTCGCGGTTCACATCCCGCCGCAGCCAGACGCAATGTGCTCGACCTTCCTCAAGCTCGGCGCACGCAGCTATCTCGTCATCTCGATCGCCTCGGTCGCGGCCAATCTGGCGCTAGACCAATCTGGCCGCATCGCGGCGTTGCGGATCGCGGTCGGGGCCTGCTCGGCCGCGCCGCAGCGGCTGACCGCGCTCGAATTGCGGCTGCTCGGCCGGGCGGCCACGCCCGCGCTCGCCGAAGCCGTCACCTCGGCCGATCTGGCGCCCCTGTCGCCGATCGCGGATGTCCGCGCCAGCGCAGCCTACCGCGCGCACTCGGCTTTGGTGCTGGTGCGCCGCGCGCTGGCCGGCCTGCTCTCGTCGCCGCTGGAGGTCGCCGCGTGAACGTCCATGACCGCACCGCCCTCTCGACCGACCGGCAGGATACGATCCGCTTCCGCCTGAATGGCGAGATGGTCGCGCTCACCGAGCCGCCCGGCACCCGCCTGAGCGAGGCGCTACGATGCAGCCTCGGCGCGACGGGCACGAAAGTCGGCTGCGACGCCGGCGATTGCGGCGCCTGCACCGTCCTGCTCGACGGCGCACAGGCCTGTGCCTGCCTGATCCCGGTCGGGCAGGTCGAGGGACGCACGGTCACCACGATCGAAGGGCTGGCGGACGACCCGCTCGGCCGCGCGCTGCAGGCCTCGTTCCATGCCCATGGCGCGGCGCAATGCGGCATCTGCACGCCCGGCATGCTGATGGCCGGCTACGATCTGCTCTCGCGCGATCCCCGACCGGGCGAGGCCGCGACTCTGGACGCGCTGGGCGGCGTGCTCTGCCGCTGCACCGGCTACATCAAGATCGTCGAGGCGGTGCGGGGTGCGCATGGGTTCGCAGACGACACTGAGTATGCCGACGCCACTACGGGTCCCCTTCCCCCCGCTTGCGGCGGGGACGGGTTAGGGATGGGGGCGCGTGCAGAAAATGGCGTGACCCCTAATCGTCGAGAAGCGTCCTGGACTCGCCCCCCCACCCCGGCCCTCCCCACCGCAAGCGGGGGGAGGGAGGCCAGCGCCTCCGTCGGCAAGCGCCTCGCTCGTCTCGACGGCGAACCGAAAGTCGCCGGCACGGAAATCTACGGGGCCGACCGCGTCCCCGACGGCGCGCTCTGGCTGCGCGCCTTGCGCTCGCCGCATCCGCGCGCCCGCTTCACGCTTGGCGACCTCGACGCCTTTGTCGCCGCGCATCCGGGACTGGTGAAGATCTTCACGCCCACCGACGTGCCCGGCGAGAACTCCTTCGGCATCTACCCGCATCTCAAGGACCAGCCGGTCTTCTCGACCGGTGAGACGCGCTATCGCGGAGAATGCGTGCTCGCCATCGTCGGCGACAAGGCGGCGGTCGAGGCGGTCCGCATGAGCGAGTTCCCCATCGTCTGGGAGCCTCTGCCGCCGATGATCGGCAGCAAGGCCGCGCTCGCCGAAAGCGCCTTTCCCCTTCACGATTTCGCCCCCGACAACGTGCTGACGCACGGCCGCGTCGTCAGCGGCGACGTCGAGGCAGGCTTCGCGGCGGCCGCCCACACGGCCTCCGGCTCATTCGAGACCGGCTTCGTCGAGCACGCCTATATCGAACCCGAAGCCGGCTATGCACAGCGCATCGGCGACACCGTCGAGGTCTTCGCCTGCACGCAGGCCCCCTTTATGGACCGCGACGAGGTCGCGCGTGTCCTCGGCATCCCGCCCGACGATGTAAGGATCATCCCCTCCGCCTGCGGCGGCGGTTTCGGCGGCAAGCTTGATGTCTCGCTGCAGCCGATGCTGGCGGTCGCGGCCTGGGTGCTGAAGCGGCCGGTCGCCTGCGTCTTCGGGCGCATCGAATCGATGGTCTCCTCGACCAAGCGCCATCCCTCGCAGATCACGGCAAAGGCAGCCTGCGACGCGAGTGGAAAGCTCGTCGCCTACGCCATGGACGGCGATTTCGACACCGGCGCCTATTCCTCCTGGGGGCCGACGGTGGCCGGGCGCGTGCCGGTTCATGCGACCGGGCCCTATAAGGTCCCGAACGTCCGCAACCTGTCGCGGGCGATCTACACCAACGGCCCGCCATCGGGCGCGTTTCGCGGTTTTGGCGTGCCTCAGGCGGCGATCGCGCAGGAGAGCCTGTTCGACGACCTGGCCGAGTCGGCGGGGATCGACCGGCTGGAGTTCCGCCTGATCAACGCAATCCGGGCCGGCGACGCCACCCCTTGCGGCCAGGTGCTGGAAGCCAGCGCCGGCTTGGCCGAATGCCTCGAGGCGCTCAAGCCGCATTGGCAGGCGCTGCTCGCGGACGCTTCCGCCTTCAACGCGACCGAAGGCCGCTCGCGCCGCGGCGTCGGCATCGGCTGCATGTGGTACGGCATCGGCAACACCGGCATGTCGAACCCCTCGACGATGCGGATCACGCTCGACGCTAAAGGCGTCCTCACTTTCTGGAACGGCGCGGTCGATATCGGCCAGGGCTCGACCACGGTGCTGACCCAGATCGCGGCCGATGCGCTCGGCTTGCCGGTCTCTGCTTTCAAGCTCGTCATCGGCGACAGTGCGCTCACGCTCGACGCGGGAAAAACCTCGGCCTCGCGCCAGACCTTCGTCTCTGGCCGGGCCTCGGAGGCGGCAGCCAAAGAGCTGCGGGCCGCGATCCTGCGTCTGACCAATGCCGGCGAAGGCGCGGACCTCCGACTCGACGGCACGAGCCTGATCGTCACCGAGAACGGCGTGTCCTCCCGAATCGACCTTTCCGCCCTCCCCGCCAAGCCGGACGGCATCGTGCTGGAAGGCCTCGGCTCTTTCGATCCGCCGACGATCCCGCTCGACACGGACGGACAGGGCATACCCTACGCGACCTATGGCTTCGCCGCCCAGATCGCCTCGCTCGACGTCGATCTCGATCTCGGCACGGTCAAGCTGAACCGCATCGTCGCAGCCCATGACGTTGGGCGCGCGATCAACCCGATGCTCGTCGAGGGCCAGATCCATGGCGGCATCGCACAGGGCATCGGGCTGGCGCTGATGGAGGAATACCTCCCCGGCCGGACCGAGAACCTGCACGACTACCTGATACCCACAGCCGGCGACGTGCCGCCGATCGACATCATCCTGATCGAAGACCCCGAGCCGCTCGGACCTTCCGGCGCCAAGGGCATCGGCGAGCCGGCGCTCGTGCCGACCGCGCCGGCGATCCTGGGCGCGATCCGTCATGCGACCGGTGTGACGCCGAGGCAGATCCCGGTCCTGCCGCATCGGCTCTGGGAACTGCTGAGGGAGAAGGAAGGCGCTGAAACCGCGACAGACTCTCCGCCCCCACAAGGGGGGAGAGAGGAGCCATCGCCTGCGGCGACTCAGCCAGACCCACCGATCACATCCGCCCTCGCCGAGCGCTCGCGCAAGTTCGGCGCGGCCGAGGGCGAGGACGGCATCATCCGCTGCGACGCCTGCCCGGTTTTGTGCCGGATCAGGCCCGGCCGTTCCGGGGCCTGCTCCCGCTACGCCAACGAGAACGGGCTGCTGGTTCGCACCGACCCGGTCGTACTGCTGGCAGAAGCGGTCGAGACCGGCCAGCCGCTCGTGCCCTTCGCGGAAGGCGCCGAGGACTGGGACGGTTCCGCCCTGCCCGCCAACCGGATGTTCGTCACCGGCATCGGTGCGGGAACCACCTATCCCGACTACAAGCCAGCGCCCTTCATCGTCTCGTCGCAGCATAAGGGCGTAGACACCGTCACCGTGGTGACCGAGGGCATCTTCTCCTATTGCGGGATCAAGGTGAAGATCGACACCGACCGGCATCTCGGTCCCGAGACGGCGGCGATCCGGTCGAAGGGCGAGCAGATCGGCCATGTCACCACGGCCGAATACGGCTCGCAGATGCTGTCCATCGGCGGCGTGCGCCATCTCACCGGCGGCTCCAAAAAAGAGGGCAACGCCACCTGCGAGTCGATGCTGCAACTCGCCAATGGCGAGGCGGTCGAACTGACCATCGATGGCGGCCATGCCGTCATCGTGCAAGCCGGCCAGCCGCCGATCGTCGACGGCAAGCCGGAGCAGCGCATGCGCGTCGGTTGCGGCTCGGCCACGATCGGCATTTTTGCGCAGCAATGGCGCGACCATGTCGACGAGGTCATCGTCGTCGACGACCACATCACCGGCGTGCTGACCGAGCACCAGGCCGGCCGCGTGCTCGACATGAGGCCGGCCGGCATCCGCGTGCGCGGCCGCAAATCGACGCCGGGCCGCTATTTCCAGGTGGCGGAGCCCGGCCTCGGCTGGGGCGGGACCGACATCACGCAGCCGCTGTCGATCATCCAGAAGATCGACGAGAAGCTGGCCTGGCCGGGCATGCGCCTGCTGATGACCTCGACCACAGGCGAGGATTCGGCCTTTTTCGTGCTCGACGAGACCCTGACGCCAGTCGAAGCAGAGATGCCCGCGCCCGTGCGGCAGGTGGTCGAACGCATCGGCGAGAACTGCGAGCCCTCGCTCTGCACCGTGACCTTCATGGCCGGAGCCGGCGGCTCGCTTCGCGCCGGTGTCACGCAGAATCCGGTGCTTCTGACGCGTTCGGTCCAGTCGGGCGCGACGCGCGTCACCATGGGAGGCGCGCCTGTCTATGTCTGGCCCGGCGGCGGCATCACCGTGATGGTGGATGTGCTGCGGCTGCCGAAAAACGCCTTCGGCTCGGTGCCGACGCCGGCGCTGGTCGCGCCGATCGAGTTCACCCTGCCGCGCGCGCTCTATCTCGCGCTCGGCGGCCATGAGGACGAGATCGTCCCGATCGAGGAGGTGCTGCGCGCTTATGGCGGGGACGCGCGGATCGAACAGGCGCTGCCGGAGAATCCCTGGCCGCTGCGGGCAGCAGGCGGCGCATGACATCCTCAACCCTCATCCTGAGGAGCCGCACAGCGGCGTCTCGAAGGATCGTCCAGTGCGCGCTGGAGCATCCTTCGAGACGCGGACTGATGTCCGCTCATCAGGATGAGGGCTGAGAGAGGCGACGCGAATCATGGGCGGGCACCAAGCCGCCCGGCTGCCCGGCAACCGGCTGCATCTGCAGGAGGGCCTGAGCGATCTTGTCATCGCCGCCTTCGGTGAGCCTGATGCGATCGAGCGGGCTTATGCAGCGGCCGAACATGCCTTCGACGGTCTGCTCGCAGAACTCGCCTCCGGACTGCCCCTGCTGCGCCAGCCGCTCGACCACCAGCCGCCGTCGCTGCAGGGCGCGACCGCGCAACGCATGGCCCGCGCCTGCTGGCCCCATCGCAGCCGGTTCATCAGGCCGATGGCGGCGGTGGCGGGCGCGGTCGCCGATACGGTGATGGCGGCGATGCTGGCGGCGGCGCCCACCCTCGAACGCGCCTATGTCAACAATGGCGGCGACATCGCGGTGCATGTCACGCCGGGACACTCGCTCGACATCGGCGTCGTGCCCTCGCTGGCGCGCGCGCGGCCGGAAGGTTTTCTGCGGCTGCAGGCGCATGACCATGTGCGCGGCGTCGCGACCAGCGGCTGGCGTGGACGGTCCTTTTCGCGCGGCATCGCCGACGCCGTCACGGTGCTGGCGCGCTCGGCCGCCGAGGCCGACGCGGCGGCGACGATCATCGCCAATGCGGTCGATATCGACGATCCGGCGACCATAAAGAAGCCGGCTCACGAACTCGACCCCGACAGCGATCTCAAGGGCTTGGCGGTAACGGTGGATGTCGGTCCGCTGGCTCCGGAGGCGGTGGCGGCAGCGCTGGGCAACGGTGTTGCGGTTGCGGAGGCGCTGCTGGCGCAGGGGCTGATCGAGGGCGCGCTGATGGCCCTGGCAGACCAATGGCGGAACTTCGGCGGGACGGTCGTTCCGTCATTGCGAGCGTAGCGAAGCAATCCCGCGGTTTGCGCGAGACGCGGGATTGCTTCGCTACGCTCGCAATGACGGGTCACACCGACAGATACTGCGTCCGCACCGCCTCGTTCGCCTTCAGTTCGGCCATGGTCCCGGTGAACCGGATCATGCCCTTCTCGATGATCGCGGCGCGGTCGGCGACGTTGCCGGCGAAGTGCAGGTTCTGCTCGGAGATCAGCACCGTCAGCCCCTCGCTCTTCAGCGCCAGAATCGTCTTCGCCATCTCCTCGATGATGACCGGGGCGAGCCCTTCCGAGGGCTCGTCGAGCAGGACAAGTTTTGGGTTGCCCATCAGCGTGCGCGCGATCGTCAGCATCTGCTGCTCGCCGCCCGACATCGCCCCGCCCGGCCGGTCGCGCATGCGCCCGAGATTGGGAAACAGCGCAAACAGCCGCTCCGGCGTCCAGTGCGGCGCGTCGGGACGCGGCGGGCGCTGGGCGACGGAGAGGTTTTCCATCACAGTAAGCTCGGAGAACACGCGCCGGTCCTCGGGGACATAGCCGATGCCGAGCCGGGCGATCTCGAAGGGCTCCCGGCCCTGCACGGCCTGGCCCTCGAAGCTGACGCTCCCGCCGGCCGGCGGCACGAGCCCCATCACCGCCTTCATGGTGGTGGATTTGCCGGCGCCGTTGCGGCCCATCAGCGCCAGCACCTCGCCCCGGTTCATCGAGAAGGCGACGCCCTGCAGGATATGGGCGCGGCCGTAATAGGCATCGAGCGCGGTGATCTCGAGCATGGCGGTCATCTCAATGCCCTCCCGAGGTCGCGCCGGAGCCGAGATAGACGGCGCGGACATTGGGGTCCTGGCGGACCTCCTGCGCCGTGCCATGGGCGATCAAGC
>JBKJSB010000106.1:0-5134 GCA_046593015.1 Allobosea sp. | reverse complement strand
ATCGACGCCGACGCCGAGATCGGCGGCGCGCTGCCGGTCGATCGAGACCTTGAGCTGCGGCTTGTCGAGAATCAGGTTGGAGTCGAGGTTGGTCAGCGCGGGATTCCCCTGAACCTCGGCCAGCAACTGATCGACATAGGTCTTGATCTGCTCATAGGGCTCGGCCGAGCGCAGCACGAATTCGACAGGCTTGCTGTTGGCGCCGCCGCCGCCGAGCGAGGGCGGGTTGGTGGCGAAGAGCCGGATGCCCGGGATCTGCGACAGGCTGCGGTTGATCTCGGCGACGATGTCCTGCTGCTTGCGGCCGCGCTCCTCCCATGGCTTGAGGCGGGCGAAGGCGATGGCGCGCGTCACGTCGGGAAAGCCGACGATGACGAGGTAGTTCTGCACCTCGGGCAGCTTGGCGAGATGCTCCTCGACGCGGCGCGCATAGTCCGCGGTGAAGCTCAGCGTCGCGCCCTCGGGTGCGACGCCGATCGCCGTGATCGTACCGCGATCCTCGATCGGCGCGAGTTCCGAGCGCAGGCTGGTGAAGAAGAAGTAGCTGCCGCCGGCGACCACGAGCGCGATGAGCACGACCAGCGGCCGCATGGCGAGCGCGGCGCGCAGCGAACGGCGATAGCCGTTGGACATGGCCTCGAAGCCGCGCTCGAGCCAGTTATAGAGGCGACCATGCGAGCTGTCGTGCTTCAGCAGCTTGGCGCACATCATCGGCGTCAGCGTCAGCGCGACGAAACCCGAGACCAGCACCGCGCCGGCCAGCGTCAGGGCGAACTCGATGAAGAGCTTGCCGGTGCGGCCGGTCGAGAACGCCATCGGCGCATAGACCGCGACAAGGGTCAGCGTCATCGCGATGACCGCGAAGGCGATCTCTTTGATGCCGCGGATCGCTGCCGCATTGGGCTCCATGCCGTCCTCGATATGGCGGTGGATGTTCTCCAGCACCACGATGGCGTCGTCGACGACCAGTCCGATGGCGAGCACCATCGAGAGCAGCGTCAGCGTGTTCACGGTGAAGCCGAAGGCATACATCAGTGCGAATGCGCCGATCAGCGAGACCGGGATCGTGACCAGCGGGATCAGCGTCGCGCGCAGCGAACGCAGAAACAGGAAGATGATCAGCACCACGAGGACGACCGCCTCGGCGATGGTGGTGTAGACCGCCTTGATCGAGCGATCGATGAAGATCGAGGTGTCGTAGGAGGTCGCGATCGACATGCCGTCGGGCAGGTCGTCGGTGATTCCCGGCAGGGCCGCCTGAACGCCGGTCGAAACATCCAGCGGGTTGGCGGTGGCCTGCTTGACGATGCCGATGGTCACCGAGGGACGGCCGGAGAACCAGGCGGCGTTGCGCTCGGCCAGAGCGCCGAGTTCGACGCGCGAGACGTCGCCGAGCTTGACCGAAAAGCCGTTCACGTCCCTGACGACGATCTGCTGGAACTGCTCCGGCGTGCTCAGGCTCGTCTGCGAGAGGACGGTGAATTCGCGGTTGTTGCTCTCGATGCGGCCCGATGGAATCTCGACGTTCTGCGCCCGCATCGCCGCCTCGATCTCCTGGACGGTGATGTTGTAGGCCGCCATGCGGGCGCGATCGAGCCAGACGCGCATGGCGTACCGACGCTCGCCGCGAATCTGGACCTCCGCCACGCCGGTGATGTTCTGGACGCGGTCGGTAATGAAGCGGTCGGCGAAGTCGGTCAGCTCGAGCGGGTTGTGCCGCGAACTGGTCAGGGAGAGATACATGATCGGCTGCGCGTCGGCCTCGACCTTGGCGATGATCGGTTCCTCGATCTCGTTGGGCATGCGGCCGCGGACGCGGCTGGCGCGGTCGCGCACGTCCGACGCCGCGACGTCGGGATCGACGTCCGGCCGGAAGCGCACGGTGATGTTGCTGCGCTCCTGGCGGCTGGTCGAGGAGATGATCTCGATGCCCTCTATGCCGGCGATCGAGTTCTCCAGAATCTGCGTAACCTGGGTCTCGATGATCTCGGCGCTCGCGCCGACGTAATCCGTGCGCACGGATACCGTCGGCTCGTCGATATTCGGATATTCGCGGATCGTCAGGCGCGTATACGAGACGATGCCGACGAGCACGACCAGCAGGCTGAGCACCGTCGAGAGGACGGGCCGGCGGACGAAGAGTTCGAACAGGCTCATCGCAGCACGCTCGGTGCGGCGGCTTCCGTTGAGCTGGTCTGGAGCGGCGCGGGGGCGGCCTTGATCGAGACCGTCGCGCCGTCGCGCAGCCGCATCTGGCCAGCGCTGACCAGTTGCATGTCGGCTTTCAGGCCCTTCACGATTTCGACCTTGCCGGGCAGGCGCTTGCCGAGTTCGACGGGCACCCTCTTTGCTTTGCCGTTCTCGACGACGTAGACGATCTTGCCGATGCCGTCTGGCACCACCGCCGTCTCGGGCACGACGAGCGCATTCTCGCGCTGGTCGACGACGATGACGATGCGGGCGAAGAGACCGGGCTTCAGCACGAGGTCGGCATTGGGGATCGCGGCGCGCAGCTTGATGGCGCGGCCGTTGACGTCGACGACGGGGTCGATCGCGAAGATCCTGCCGTCGAAATCGCGTCCGGCCACGGCATCGACCTTGACCTTGATCGGCTGATCGACCTTGACGCGCGACAGGAAGATCTCCGGCACGCGGAAATCGACCTTGATCGGGTCGATATTGGTCAGTGTGATCAGCGTCTTGCCGACCGGGACATAGTCGCCGACGCCGACCGAGCGCAGGCCCACGACGCCGTTGAACGGCGCGACGATGGTCGACTGCGCGAGCTTGGCCTGGGCGAGCTGGAGCCGGGCTTCGTTGGTGGCGAGCTGGGCCGTGGCCTGTTCGAGCGCGACCTGCGTGCCGGCGCCGCGCTGGACCAGCGACTGATTGCGCTGGAAGGTGTCGCGCGAGAGGCTGAGATCCGCCTGCGCCTGCTTGAGTTCGGCGTCGAGGATCGCGGTGTCGAGCTTGACCAAGGGCTGGCCCTTGCTGACGCGCTCGCCTTCCTTGAAGCCCAGCGACATGACGCGGCCGGCGATCTCGGGCGCGATCACGACGGATTCGTCGGCTGCCAGCGTGCCCAGCGCCTCGACCTCCTCGTTGACCGTCATGGTCTCTATCTTGCCGATCTCGACGGGCACCCCGGCCGCCTGCGGATTGACCGCGGCGCGAGCCGCGTTCGGCTCGGCTGCCCCCTTGAAGTGCCTGTAGCCATAGAAGCCGCCGCCCGCCGCGCCGGCGATCAGGAGAAGGATGAAGAGGCGCTTCATGGGGCTGGACGCTCCGCTGCCGAATGCATAGATTGGACTGGACGGTCCAGTTTGATAAGAGACCATATGGGCGGAAGCATGGCTGAATCAACTACCTTGCGGCAACAGGCGTTGGGTCAGGACGAGGTCCGGCGTCCGTCGGTCGAAAAGACGCGGCCCGACAAGCACAGCGCCATAACCAGAGCCGCTTCGGAGATGTTCCTCTCCGAGGGCTTCGATCGCGCGAGCCTCGACCAGATCGCGCAGCGCGCCGGCGTGTCCAAGCAGACGATTTACAGCCACTTCGCCGACAAAGAGGCGCTGTTCAAGGCGATCTGTACGGAGCTCACTGAAACATTGACGATTCCGCTGCGTAAAGCGCTGCCGACGCAAGGCAGTCTGCGCGAGATCCTGCTGCGGCTTGGCGAGGATACGCTGGCGCTGATGCTGCGGCCGACCTCGCTTGACCTTCACCGCTTGGTGATGAACGCCGCGGCGCGTTTTCCTGAACTTGGCCGGGCTGCTTTCGAGGCTGGCGCAACCCGGATGATCGACGACCTGTCGGCCCTGCTGACGCAACGGTCACAACTGCGTGATGGGCTCGCCCGTGAGCTTTCGGATGAGGAGGCGCGGATTCTGGCGGAACAGTTCATCGGCATGCTGCGCGGGTTCCACCAGCAGCGCGCGCTGCTCGGGGTGAAGCCGGATTCGCCACAGGCGCAGCGCAACTACGTCCGTTCTTGCGTCGATATGCTGCTGCGCGCGGTCTGACGCGGGCGTGAACGCCCTGGATGGAGCGGTTGCCGGGCGGGCGGAACTGCCCTCCCATGGCCTGGTCAGCCGCTCTCCGGAGATCGCCCATGTCGCAAGCCCAGCGTCCGCCCTTGCCGCCTTTTACGCCCGAGACCGCAGCCCAGAAGGCGCGCATGGCCGAGGACGCATGGAACTCGCTCGATGCGCAACGCGTCAGCCTCGCCTATACGGCCGACAGCGCTTGGCGCAACCGTGCCGAGTTCTTCTCCGGCCGCGAGGCGATCGTCGCCTTTCTCGAACGGAAATGGGCGAGCGAGATCCAGTACCGGCTGATCAAGGAGGTCTGGGCCTTCCATCAGAACCGGATCGCGGTGCGCTTCGCCTATGAGCACCACGATGCGGCCGGCAACTGGTTCCGCTCCCATGGCAACGAGCAATGGGAGTTCGCCGAGAACGGGCTGATGCGCCGACGCGAGGCCTCGATCAACGATGTGCCGATCGCGGAGGCCGACCGGAAGTTCCTGTGGGAAGGGCGGATCAGGCCGGCGGATTTTCCGGGACTGGCGGCGCTGGGGCTCTAGCGGCCTCCAGCCACCGCTTCCTGTCACCCGCCTGTCATCTGCGCCCGATAGCTCTCGTTGCACTGCAAGATCGATCGACGGACAGCCTCGGCTGCCTCCGATGATCGGCTGCCGGTTCAGCGAGCGAGACCCTGTTCATGCTGCGTATCGAAGGCCTGACCAAGCGTTTCGGCGGCAAGGCTGCGGTCGAGAACGTCACGCTTTCGATCCCGCGCGGAGAGATGGTCGGCATCATCGGCCGGTCCGGCGCGGGCAAATCGACGCTGCTGCGGATGCTCAACCGCCTCGCCGATCCCAGCGAAGGCCGGATCCTCTCGGGCGAGCGGGACGTGACCGGGCTGAAGGGCGCCGCGTTGCGCGCCTGGCGTCGCGACACGGCGATGATCTTCCAGCAGTTCAACCTGGTCGGCCGGCTCGACGTGCTGACCAACGTCCTGCTCGGCCGGCTGAACCACCGCTCGGCGCTGCTGACGCTGGTGAAGAGCTTCTCGCAGGACGACAAGGTGCGCGCCATCGCCGCGCTGGAGCGGCTCGACATGGGCCATCTCC
>JBKJSB010000365.1:0-4364 GCA_046593015.1 Allobosea sp. | reverse complement strand
GATCGCGCCGCTGACGGAGGACCGCTACCTCGCGCCGGATCTGGCGCCGGCGACGGCGTTCGTACTGTCCGGCGCGGTGGGTGAGGCGGCGGGGCTGGACGTGTTTACGGAGCTTTCGGCATGACAACGCCCTCGTCGTCATGGTCGGGCTTGCCCCGACCATCCACGTCTTTCTCCGTCGAGCGCTACGCCCAAGGCATGGATGCTCGGCACAAGGCCGAGCATGACGGTGTGGTTCGGGAATTCGGGGGATGACGTCCAACATCGTCACTGTCACGCGCGGCCCCTCCCCACTCATCCTCTCGATGCCGCATCCCGGCACCGGTCTGCCGCCCGAGATTCACGCCGCGCTTAATGAACGCGGCCGGCTCGTCGAGGACACCGACTGGCATATGCGCCAAGTCTACGCCTTCGCGGAGCGCTTCCAGCCGACGGTCGTCGAGGCGGGACTCTCGCGCTATGTCATCGACCTCAACCGCGACCCATACGGCGTCTCGCTCTATCCGGGGCAGGCGACGACCGAGCTCGTGCCGACGACCACCTTCGACGGCGCGCCGATCTGGGCGATGGAGCCCGACGCAGCCGAGATCGCACGGCGACGCGAGGCCTATTTCCGCCCCTACCACGACGCGCTCGAAGCCGAGATCGCGCGGGTGAAGACCGCGCACGGCTATGCCGTGCTCTGGGACTGTCATTCGATCAAATCGGTGATCCCGCGCCTGTTTCCGGGCACGCTGCCGACGCTGAATCTAGGCACGAACGGCGGCGCGAGCTGCGCGCCTGCGGTCGAGAACGCGGCCGTCGCGGCGATGGCTGGCCAAGCCGTCACGCAGGTCGCCAATGGCCGCTTCAAGGGCGGCTGGATCACGCGTCACTACGGCCGGCCGGCCGAACACGTCCACGCGATCCAGATGGAGATCGCGCTGAGCGCCTATCTCACTGACGAGGCGTCGCCCTGGAGCTTCGACGCAGTGCTGGCCGCCCCCCTTCAAACCGCCTTGTCCGCCATCATCGAGGCCGCTTTGGACGCCGCCTCCTCGCTCGAACGGAGCCACTCATGACCCGCATCGACAACAGCCGCGTCATCCGCTCGCCCCATGGCAGCGAACTCAGCGCCAAGAGCTGGCTGACCGAAGCGCCTCTGCGCATGCTGATGAACAATCTCGACCCCGATGTCGCCGAAAAGCCCGGCGAACTCGTGGTCTATGGCGGCATCGGCCGCGCTGCCCGGACCTGGGAAGATTTCGACCGGATCTGCGCCTCGCTGCGCTCGCTCGAAGCCGACGAGACGCTGCTGGTGCAGTCGGGCAAGCCGGTCGGGATTTTCCGCACGCACCCGGACGCGCCGCGCGTGCTGATCGCCAACTCCAACCTCGTCCCGGCCTATGCCAATTGGGAGCATTTCCACGAACTCGATAAGCTCGGGCTGATGATGTACGGCCAGATGACGGCCGGCTCCTGGATCTATATCGGCACACAAGGGATCGTGCAGGGCACCTACGAGACCTTCGTCGAGGTCGGCCGGCAGCATTTCGGCGGCTCGCTCAAGGGGAAATGGGTTCTGACCGGAGGCTTGGGCGGCATGGGCGGGGCGCAGCCGCTGGCCGCGACCATGGCCGGCGCGTCGATGATCGCGGTCGAGTGCAAGCCCTCCTCGATCGAGTTCCGTCTGCGCACCGGCTATCTCGACGAGAAGGCCGACAGCGTCGACGAGGCGCTGAAGATCATCGACGCGGCTCATGCCAGGGGCAAGGCCGTCTCGGTCGGCGTGCTCGGCAACGCGGCCGAAATCTTCCCCGACATGGTCGCGCGCGGCATAAGGCCCGACATCGTCACCGACCAGACCTCGGCGCATGACCCGCTCAACGGCTATCTGCCGGCCGGCTGGACGCTCGCTGAGTGGGAGGAGCGCAAGGAGCGCGATCCCGCCGGCACCATTCTGGCGGCGAAAGAGTCGATGGCGACGCATGTCCGCGCCATGCTCGATTTCCACCGCATGGGCGTGCCGACGCTCGACTACGGCAACAACATCCGCCAGATGGCGAAGGACATGGGCGTCGCGGACGCCTTCGATTTCCCGGGCTTCGTGCCGGCCTATATCCGGCCGCTGTTCTGCCGCGGCATCGGGCCGTTCCGCTGGGCGGCGCTCTCGGGCGATCCCGAGGACATCTACAAGACAGACGCCAAGGTGAAGGAACTGATGCCCGACGACGCGCATCTGCACAACTGGCTCGACATGGCGCGGGAGCGCATCCAGTTCCAGGGTCTGCCCGCTCGCATCTGCTGGGTCGGCCTCGGCGACCGGCACCGGCTGGGCTTAGCCTTCAACGAGATGGTGGCGAAGGGCGAGCTGAAGGCCCCCGTCGTGATCGGCCGCGACCATCTCGATTCAGGCTCGGTCGCCTCGCCCAATCGCGAGACCGAGGCGATGAAGGACGGCTCGGACGCCGTCTCCGACTGGCCGCTGCTCAACGCGCTGCTCAACACGGCGTCAGGCGCGACCTGGGTTTCGCTGCATCATGGGGGCGGCGTCGGCATGGGCTATTCGCAGCACTCCGGCATCGTCATCGTCGCCGACGGAACGCCGGAAGCCGCCAAGCGTCTGGAACGCGTGCTCTGGAACGACCCGGCGACGGGGGTGATGCGCCATGCCGACGCCGGCTACGAGATCGCGCGGGAGTGCGCGAAGGCGAAGGGGTTGCGGCTGCCTGGGATGGGGATCGGTTGACGGGGAGCGCGGCTGCACGATATCTTGCTGACTGGTCTGACTAGTCAGAAAGCATCGCGATGGCATGGGCCCTTCAGGACGCCAAGGCAAGATTCAGCGAAGTCGTCAAACGCGCTCAAAGCGAGGGGCCGCAAGAAGTGACTCTGCGCGGAGAGCCGACAGCCGTCGTCGTGTCTAAAGCGGACTTCGACGAATTACAGCCTGCCGGGGACAAAAGCCCGAAGATGAGCCTCGAAGAGTTTCTGATTCAAGGCGAGACATGGCCGGACTGGTTCGTCGAGATCGTGAATAGCCGCCCGAAAGGTCCGGGTCGTGACATCGACCTGTAATGTTCCTGCTCGACACGAACGTCGTTTCCGCGATTCGGCAGCGCGGACGGGAACCGCTTGCCTGGCTCCTGCGCGTGCAGCTTGGAGATTGCTGGCTCAGCGTGATCTCGCTTGGCGAACTGGAGAAGGGGATCATTCTCGCCAGGAAGCGCGATCTTCCATTCGCAACCCGTCTTCAAGGCTGGCACGAGACGATACGCGATCATTTCGCAGCAAGGACCCTTCCGATCGACACGGCGACAGCGTTGGCCTGGGGAGAAATCTCTGCAGGTCGGAGTCGCGGTGTGCCCGACTCGCTCATCGCCGCGACCGCGATCGTCCACGATCTCACCCTCGTCACCCGCAACACGCGCGATTTCGACGACCTGCCGCTGAAGCTGTTCAACCCTTGGGCCGACTGAGCCCGCCCTGATTCACGCCCCTTCGCGCGGGATCCAGCCCGGCCGACCGAGCAGGTAGTCGATCATGCGCGGCGGGATGGCGCAGCGCTCTGCGATGATTTCGCGATCCTGCGGCAGTCCCGCGCGAATTTCGCTCTCCGCTCCATCGCGCAGCTTGGCCAGCCAGTCCGGATCGACCAGCGGCGCGCGGGCCGCCGCAACGAAATCGCCGCCGGCCGCCAGTGCGTCGCGCGCATCGCCCAGCGTCCTGATGCCGCCGCAGGCGATCACGGCGCAGCGTCCGGCGACGACGTCCCGGATCGCCGCGATCGGGCTCCGGCCGTCGCTTCCGCTCGGGGCGGACGGGACGAGGTAGCTGCGGTCCTCGCGCTGTGGCTGCTGCAGACGGAAATTGTCAAGCGAGACGTGGATGTAATCCATGCCGGCCTGCGCCAGCCGGTCGACCAGCACGAGCGCGTCGTCGAGCTTGTAGCCGTCGGGCTCTGGCTCGAAGGGCGTGATCCGGTAGCCGACGATGCGCTCAGGCCCCGCCGCCTCGCGGGCGGCGCGGGCGACGGCGACCGGAAAGCGCAAACGCCGGTCGCGATCGCCACCCCAGCCATCGTCGCGCCGGTTGGCGCGGGGCGAGGAAAACTGGTGCAGCATGTAGTGATTGGCCCCGTGCAGTTCGACGCCGTCGAAACCGGCAGCGATGGCGCGCCCCGTCGCCGCGCCGAAGGCTACGACAAGTTCCGCAATATCGGCCTCGTCCATGGCGCGCGGCGTCTCGGCTCCCGGCCTCGCCGAGGCGATGGCCGAGGGCGCGCGCATCCGTCCCTCGCCGACCATCGCGGGACGCGAAATCCGGCCGCCGTCATAGATCTGCAGCATGCCAAGCCCGCCGCCGGCCTTCAGCGCGGCGGCGAC
>JBKJSB010000362.1:0-16696 GCA_046593015.1 Allobosea sp. | reverse complement strand
GACGGGCCGACGAGCACGCAGAAGCCGCCATCGGGGATGTCGAAGGAGACGCCCTTCACGGCTTCGACGCCGCCGGCATAGACCTTCTTGACGTTGGTAAGGGTGACCTGGGCCATTGGGATTCCTGGGGCAGTCGGCAATCGTTGACAGGCAGTCGGCAATAGGCAGTCGGCAGTCGAAGGGCGCGGCTACGACTGCCGACTGCCCACTCCCGACCGCCCGATCATTTCTCCGTATCGACCAGGCCCTTCACGAAGAGCCTTTGCATCAGGACGACGACGAGGACGGGGGGCAGCATCGCCAACATGGCGGTGGCCATGGCGAGCTGCCATTCGGTGAGGGCGTCGGAGGTGACGATCATCTTCTTGATGCCGATGACGATGGTCTGCATCGAGTCCTTGGTCGTGACCAGCAGCGGCCAGAGATACTGGTTCCAGCCATAGATGAACTGGATCACGAACAGCGCCGCGATCGTCGTCGCCGACAGGGGTATGACCGTGTCCTTGAAGAAGCGGAACGGGCCGGCGCCGTCGATTTTCGAGGCCTCCAGCAGTTCGTCGGGAATCGTCATGAAGAACTGCCTGAACAGCAAGGTGCCGGTGGCCGACGCGATCAGCGGCACGGCGAGGCCCTGATAGGTGTCGAGCATGCGCAGGTCCGAGACCACCTTGAAGGTCGGGAAGATACGGACCTCGACAGGCAGCATCAGCGTCAGGAAGATCAGCCAGAACGCCGCCATCCGGAAGGGGAAGCGGTAATAGACGATCGCATAGGCCGAGAGCACCGAGATGAAGATTTTCCCGATCGCGATCGCCAGCGCCATGATCAGCGAGTTCAGCATCATCCCGGCGACCGGCTCGCGCGTGGTGCCCGAGGTGCCGACGAAGAGAATCTTGTAGTAGTTCTCGATGAGATAGGGGCCCGGATACAGCGGCAACTGGCCGTTGATGATGGTCGGGTTGTCCCAGGTCGAGGCGACGAAGGTCAGCCAGACCGGAAACGCGACGATCAGCACGCCGATCGACAGGATGACATAGGCGATCGCGTCGCCCAGGCGGCGGTCCTCGACCATCAGTAGTTCACCTTGCGCTCGATGAAGCGGAACTGGATCGCGGTCATGCCGATGACCATGATCAGCAGGATGACCGATTGCGCCGCGGAGCCGCCGAGATTGGAGCCGCCCTTGCCGTCGGAATAGACCTTGTAGACCAGCGTCTCGGTGTGGCCCGAGGGGCCGCCGCCGGTCACCGTGTCGATGATGCCGAAGGTGTCGAAGAAGACGTAGACGATGTTGACGACGAGCAGGAAGAAGGTCGTCGGCGAGAGCAGCGGGAAGACGATCGTCCAGAAGCGCCGCCAGGCCTTGGCCCCGTCGATCACGGCTGCCTCGATCACGCTTTTGGGGATCGACTGGAGGCCGGCGAGGAAGAACAGGAAGTTGTAGCTGATCTGCTTCCAGGTCGCTGCCAGGATGACCAGCGTCATCGCGTCGTTGCCGTTGAGCCGCGGGTTCCAGGCGATGCCGAGGTGTCCGAGACCCCGCGCCAGCATGCCCAGCGAGGGGTCGAACATGAAGATCCAGAGCACGCCGGCGATGGCGGGCGCGACCGCGTAAGGCCAGATCAGCAGCGTCTTGTAGATCTCCGCGCCCCTGATCTGCCGGTCGGCCATCACGGCGAAGAGCAGCGCGATCGAGAGCGAGAGCACGCAGACGAAGGTCGAGAAGATCGCGGTGTTCCAGAAGGCCTTGAGATAGCCGGGGTCAGAGAACAGCAGCTGGTAGTTCTCGAACCAGACGAATTCGGTCGAGGTGCCGAAGGCGTCCTGCAACAGAAAACTCTGCCAGACCGCCTGGCTCGCCGGCCAGTAGAAGAACACGACCGTGATCGCCAACTGCGGCGCCAACAGCAGGAGCGGGACGGTGAGGCCCTTGAAGGAGGCGTATTTCTGCATCGTTGATCCGGGCCAAGCCGTCGTCCCGGGCGACCAAAGGGAAACCCGGGACCCATTCCTGAACTATTTCGGAATGGGTCCCGGGTCTTTGCTTCGCTCGCCCGGGACGACGCGGGAGTTGTGACTTAGCTCAGCGCGCCGCCGTCCGCTCGAACTGGCGCAGCATGGTGTTGCCACGCTCGACGGCTGCATCCAGCGCCGCCTTCGGCGTCTTCTGGCCGTTCAGCGTCGCTTCCAGCTCCTCCGACCAGATGTCGCGAATCTGCACGAGGCTGCCGAAACGCAGGCCGCGCGAGTTGTCCGTCGGCTCCTTGTTGTTGAGCTCGAGCAGCGGGGTCTCGAGATAGGGCTTGTCCTTGTAGAAGCCCGACGCCTTGACCTTCTCGTAGGCCGCCTTGGTGATCGGCAGATAGCCCGACTCGGTGTGCAGCTTCACCTGACGATCGACGTCCGACAGGAAGGTGAAGAATTTGGCGACGCCCTTGTACTCGGCCGCCGACTTGCCGCCCATGACCCAGAGCGAAGCGCCGCCGATGATCGAGTTCTGCGGCGCGCCAGCGGCCTCCGGATAATACGGCATCGGCGCGTTCGCCCAATCGAACTTGGCGTTGGCGCGGACATTGCCGAAGAAGGCCGAGGAGGTCAGCATGATCGGGCATTCGCCCGAGGTGAAGCGGCCCTCGCCGGTGTTGGTGCGGCCGGAGTAGCTGTAGACGCCCTCCTTCTGCAACTCGGCCAGATTGGTCCAATGCTTCAGGAAGAGCGGGCTGTTGAAGTTCAGCACCGCGTCGAAGCCATCCAGCCCGTTGGCCTTGGTGGCGATCGGGATGTTGTGCCAGGCGCCGAACTGCTCGATGTTCGCCCAGGTCGCCCAGGCGTTGGTGAAGCCGCATTTGTCGAAACCGGCGGCCCTGAGCTTCTTGCCGGCCTCGAACACCTCGGGCCAGGTCTTGGGCGGGGCGTCGGCGTTGAGGCCCGCCTTCTTGAAGGCGTCCTTGTTGTACCACATCACCATGGAGGAGGAGTTGAACGGCATCGAGAGCATGTCGCCCTTGGCCGTCGAGTAATAGCCGGTGATCGCGGGCAGGTAGGCCTTGGGATCGAATGTTTCGCCGGCTTCCTTCATCAGCTCGAAGACGGGCTTCACCGCGCCCTTGGCCGACATCATGGTGCCGGTGCCGACCTCGAAGACCTGCAGGATGTGCGGGGCGGCGTTGGCGCGGAAGGCGGCGATGCCGGCGTTCAGCGTGTCGGGATAGGAGCCCTTATAGGCGGGAACGACCTTGTAGTCCTTCTGCGAGGCGTTGAATTCCTCCGACAGGCGCACGACGACGTCGTTGTTGGCGCCCGTCAGCGCATGCCACCACTGGATTTCCGTCTGCGCCAGAGCGGGCGTCGCACCGGCCAGCGCGAAGGCTGCGACCGACATCAGGATACGGGATTTCACTGTCATCATCTTCTCCCTTTTCGCCCGGACGAGAGGCCCCGGCGCGTGTTGTTCTTGGTGCGCAAGCTAGCATGAAGGCGCGGCGACAGTTCAATGACAATTCGATGACGTCCTGGGAAGCCCCCATATGCGCAACGCGGCGCTTGCGCATTGGCGCGGAAGCGGCTGTTCTCGCGCACCTTGCCGTTCCTGAGGGATCACGCCGATGACGCCGCTTTCGCTGACGCCGCAGACGACGCTGCCCCACGACCCAGAGAGCGCCGCGCTGCTCGGCCGCGTCTGGCGTCCCGATGTCGCAGGGCCTGCCGTGGTGACGCTGCGCGACGGGAATGTGATCGACATCAGCGCAGCCTTCGCCACCTCGCGCGACCTCTGCGAGAGCGCCGATCCGGCCGCCGCGCTGCGCGCCGAAACCGGAGAAAGCCTCGGCTCGCTGGCGGATATCCTCGCCAATACACCCGTCGACGCGAGAAACGCCGGCAAAGCATGGCTGCTTTCGCCGCTCGACCTGCAGGCGGTGAAGGCGGCGGGCGTGACCTTCGCGGTCTCGATGCTGGAGCGCGTGATCGAGGAGAAGGCGCGCGGCAACCCGGCGGCGGCCGTCGCCATCCGCGAGGAGATCGGCAAGCTGATCGGCGACGATCTCTCCAGGCTCAAGCCGGGATCGCCCGAGGCGATGCGGCTCAAGGAGGTGCTGATCAGCCAAGGCGCCTGGAGCCAGTATCTCGAGGTCGGCATCGGCCCCGATGCGGAGATCTTCACCAAGGCGCCGCCGATGGCCTCGGTCGGCACCGGCTTCGACGCCGGGCTGCACCCGGCCTCGACCTGGAACAACCCCGAGCCCGAGGTGGTGCTGATCGTCGCCTCTGACGGCCGCGTCGTCGGGGCGAGCCTCGGCAACGACGTCAACCTGCGCGATGTCGAGGGCCGCTCGGCGCTGCTGCTCGGCAAGGCCAAGGACAACAACGCGGCGGCCGCGGTCGGCCCGTTCATCCGCCTGTTCGACGCAGGCTTCACGCTCGACCATGTCCGCAACACGACCGTGACGCTGACCGTCGAGGGCGAGGACGGATTCACTCTGGAGGGCTCGTCCTCGATCGCGAAAATCAGCCGCGACCCGGCCGATCTGGCGGCGCAGATGATCGGCCCGCACCACCAGTATCCGGATGGGGCGGCGCTTTATCTCGGCACCATGTTCGCGCCGATCAAGGATCGCGATACGCCCGGCGGCGGCTTCACCCACAAATACGGCGACGTCGTCACCATCGCCGCGCCCGAGCTCGGCGCGCTGGTCAACCGGATGCGCCGCACCGACGAATGCGAACCCTGGACTTTCGGGACCTCGCATCTGATGCGCAACCTCGCCAGGCGCGGGCTGCTGTGAGGCGCGACCTCTCCGATCCCCTTCCCCCCACTTGTGGTGGGGAAGGGTTAGGGATGGGGGGCCGGAAAGCCGGAGCGCTGCCATCCATCGTCTCACCCGGTCGAACTGCCCCCCACCCAACCCTCCCCACCGCAAGCGGGGGGAGGGCTAAGCGCGTCCTGCGTCCATGAGCCTTGTCGGACGGCAGAGGACGATCCTCGTCACCGGCGAGGCGATCGGCGATTTCATCCCGCGCGACGGGGACGGCCGGCATTACGAGGCGGTGCTCGGCGGCTCAGGCTTCAACGCCGCGCTGGCGCTGGCCCGGTTCGGCGCGGATGCGGCCTATGCCGGCGCGCTTTCGACCGACGCGCTCGGCGCGCGCTTCCGGGCAGCGCTGGCGCTCGAGGGGATCGGGTCTGATCTGATCCGCGACAGCGCGCGGCCGAGCGCGGTCGCGATCGTCTCGCCGCTGGCGGCGGACGGCGTGCCTGAGTTCGCGCTGCATCTGGAGGAAACGGCCCATGCGGAGCCGCAGGGGACGCCAAGCTCGCTGTCGGCAGGCGTGATCCATCTCCACGCCACCTCCTTTGGCGCGACATCCGGCCGGTCCGGCGCGGCGACGCTGGCCCTGATGCAAGATGCAAAGGCAAACGGGGCGAGCGTCAGCTACGACGTCAATATCCGCCCCAGCGCCCTGCCCGCTCGCGAAGCGGCGCTCGCCCTGATCGAGGCGCGGATCGCGCTGTCGGACATCGTCAAGGCGAGCCTCGACGACATCGCATGGATGTATCCGGGCGATGAGCCCGCGATCGCCGCGCGGCGCTGGCGTCGGCTTGGCGCGAGGCTTGTGCTGGAAACGCGCGGCCCGGACGGCGCGAGCGCCCATGGCGACGGGGATATGGTGAGTGCGCCCGCCCCCATGGTCGTGGTCAGCGATACGGTCGGGGCCGGCGACTGCTTCATCGGCGGGTTTCTGGCTGTGCTGGCGGCGCGCGGACGGCTGGGGCCGGACCTTGCTTCGGCAACGCCGGACGACATCGCGGCGGCGCTCGCCTTCGCCTGCGAGGTCGCAGCCGATAGTTGCGCCCGGCCGGGCTGCGATCCGCCGCGCCGGAGCGCATGGGAGGAGCGGCGATGACCGAGCTTGTCTGCCGCGACTATCACACCTGCGGCGAGCCGGTGCGCATCGTCACCGCCGGCTATCCTGTCCTCGAGGCCCCGACGATCCTCGGCAAGCGCCGGCAGGCGCGCGAGAGCCATGACCATCTGCGCCGCGCGATGATGCTGGAACCGCGCGGCCATGCCGGCATGTATGGCGTGATCCCGGTGGCGGCGAGCCATCCCGACGCCGCTTTCGGGGCGCTGTTCACCCATAACGAGGGCTACTCGACCATGTGCGGCCACGCGACCATCGCGCTCGGGCGCTATGCGATCGAGCAGGGGCTGGTCGCCATGGTCGAACCGGTGACGCGGTTTGCGATCGAGGCGCCGTGCGGGCTGGTGCGGCTGTCCTGCGAGGTTTCCGGCGGCAAGGTCGGCACCGTCACCTTCGAGAGCGTGCCGGCCTTCGCCCATGCGCGCGATCTCGTCGTCGATGTGCCGGGCCTCGGCCCGGTGACGACCGACATCGCCTATGGCGGCGCGTTCTACTGCATCCTGCCGGCGTCGCGCTTCGGACTCGACCTGTTCGAGACGCCTGTCACCGAGATCGTCGAGGCGGCGGGACGGCTGACCGATGCGGTGCGCGCCACCCTGACCATCACGCATCCGACCGAGCCCGATCTCGGCTTTCTCTACGGCACGATCGTCACCGACGAGGCCGGAGCGACCGAGACCACCTTCAACCTCTGCGTCTTCGCCGAACGGCAGATCGACCGCTCGCCGACGGGGTCCGGCGTGACGGCGCGGATGGCGCTGGATCATGCCAAGGGACTGGTCGCGGCGGGGAAAGAGCGGCTCTTTCGCAGCATCACCGGGGGAACGTTTTCGGGCCGTGTCGTTGGGCCGGCGGACTTCCCGGCGGAGGGCGCGGTGACGGTCGCGGTTGGCGGCACGAGCCATTTCTCCGGCACCAGCCGCTTCGTCATCGAGCCGGACGATCCGCTCGGCCACGGCTTCGCGCTGCCGGCGCGCTTCGGCGAGATCGTGGATCGTTAGAGCATGCCGCATTCAGGCTGTGGCGACGGAGCCTCGACGCGAACCCCTCCCCCTCGTGGGGAGGGGATTGCGGCGTTGCTCCCGCCTGAATCATTAACCGCGCCCGGCAACCCTAATCGCAGAATCGGCTCGACCCCCGCTCGAAACTGCGCCTTTCGTCGATCGCGGAAGGCTCGGGGTAAGCATTTCCCGGCATGCTTCCCGGCGATCCGGAGCGGAGAAGCCTGATGTCGGTCGGAAACTGGGATGCGCCCGCGACGGGATCGAGTGTCCTCTCCGCACGCCTGTCGCGCCTCGTCGCCATGCCGGGCTTCTGGCTGACCGCCTTCCTCGTCGCCGTCGTCGCGGCGCTCAGTCTCAAACTGCGCCTGCCGCTCGGCCCGAACTACTGGGACACGGCGGTCTATCTCGACGCGATTCAGCGCATCCGCATGGGGCAGGCCCCGAGCCTCGATTTCTTCGCGCCGGTCGGCCCGCTTGGCTATTACCTCGCCACCGGGCTGCATGCTCTCTTCCCGCAGGCGCAGCCGATGCTGCTGGTGAACTGGGCGTTGCTCCCGGTGCTGCTGCCGGTCATCGCGCTCGTCGCGGCCCATGTCGACGCGCGCTCGCGCGGGCAGGCCTTGGCGCTGCTGCTGCCCTTCCTGCTCTTGGCCTCGCTGCCGATTAACCTGCACAGCCTCTATCCGCAGCCGGGTTTTGACGGATTCGGCCATTACAACCGCCATATCGCGCTGCTGCTTTATGCGCTGGTCGCGACGCTGCTGTTCGTCCGCCACCGCGCCTTGCTGGCGGGCCTCGTCGCTGCGCTGATGCTGAGCCTGTTCCTGGTCAAGATCACCGGGGCTGTGGCGGGCGCCATGCTCATCGGCCATGCCGTCGTCGCCGGCCGCCTGAGGCTGCGCGAGGCCGCGATCGCGGCGCTCGCGGTCGTAGCGGCGCTTGGCTTGCTCGATCTCACCACGGGGCTGGTGCGGGCCTATCTCACTGACATCCTGACGCTGCTCTCGCTTAACACCGGCGCGTTGCTGCCGCGCTTCCTCACCGTCGCCTCGGTCAAGTTCAACGTCATCGGCCCGGCGTTGCTGCTGCTCGGCGCACTTGCGCTCGCGGTCTGGCGGGACCGGCCCGCACTGACGCTGACGGGGCTGCGCGCGCTCGCCGATTCCCCGCTCGGCTGGCTTGCCGCCGGGTTGCTGGCGCTGACCTTCTTCGAGACGCAGAACACCGGCTCGCTCGAATTCATCGGGCTGTGGCCGGTGCTGCTGACGGTTCTGCTGGCCTGGCGTGGCAGCCGCAACGCCTTGCGCCCGGTCGTGTTCGTGCTGGCGCTGGCGGTCTCGCTGCCGAGCGCGCTGATCTTCGTCGAGCGCAGCGCGCGTGCCGCGCTCGGCGCGCCAAGCTATGCCGCGCTGCCCGTTCCCGATCTCGGGCCGCTGGGTCAGGTCAGCGTCAAGCGCGACATCGCGCAGCGGGCAAGCGCGATGCTCGGCCACTACGCCGCGCATCAGGGCGCCTATCGCGACCTCGTCGCGCGCGGCATGCTGCCCTCCTACATCCTGTATTCCGAGATCGACTATCAGGCCGCCTGGCTGCTCGAACTGCAGCAGGGCGTGGCTGCGATCCGCGCCTGGGAGGGGTCGAACAACCGCCGGCTCAATGGCTTTTTCACACTCGATTTCGTCGATGCGGTGAACCCGCTGCTCGGCCGCATGCCGCCGCGCCATGTCCCGATCGGCATCGACCCCGGCCGCAGCAACCCGGCGCTGTCAGCGCAGACGCTGGCGGCGCTTGCGGGGGCCGACGCGATCCTGCAGCCCAAATGCCCGCCGACCACCGCGCGCGACGCGATCGCGCTGCATTTCGGCAAGGCGCTGGAGGGGCGGAAGCTCGTGGCGCTGTCGCTGTGCTGGGACATGCATCTGCGGGATTGATTTTGGCCGTCGATGAGTCCCGCACTGCGTCATCCCGGACGAAGCGAAGCGGAGCTCCGGGATCCATCGTAGGGCACCGTCGCGCTTTAGGATGGATCCCGGAGCTGCGCGGCGTCGCCGCTTGTCCGGGATGACGGAGCGCTGGTCGCCGACGGAACGCTACCCCCGCGCCGCGACCGCCGCCGACCAGGGCGAGACCATGTCGCTGACGCCTTCTGCGCCGTCGCGGTCGACGCGGATGATGTTGGGGCAGGCAAAGTTGATCGGCAGCACGCCGTGCTCGACGATCGAGAGCGGGCCAACGGCTTCGAGCGCGACCAGCGTTTCCGGCGGCAGGCGCAGATCGGCGCTGGTCGAGTCCGGGCCCGAGACGTCGATGCGCGGCCAGTGCGCCGCCGTCTCGACGTCGACGCCGGAATCCAGCGTGAAGGCGAGCATCTGGTAGACGCTGGCGAGGATGCGCCGGCCGCCCGAGGAGCCGGCAGCATAGCGTGGCCAGCCGCCATCCTTCGGCGTCACTACGACCGGGCACATGTTGCAGAGCGGGCGCGCGCCGGGCGCAATCGCATTGGCGCTGCCGGGGCGCGGATCGAACCACATCATGCCGTTGTTCATCAGCACGCCGGTGTCCGGGAGCACGACGCGGCTGCCCATTGAGGAGAGCAAAGTCGTCGTCATGGCGACGAGGTTGCCCTGCCCATCGACGACGGTGAGATGGGTGGTGCAGGTGTCGCCGGGCTCGGCCGCCGCTTTCGCCGCGCCCAGCCCTTCGAGGCGACTGGCATAGGCCTGCCGCATCACCTGCGAGAGCGTGGCGAACCATGCCGCGTCGGGGCCGTCCGGGCCGGGTTTGGCAGACGCCATGCCCTCGATGACCGCTTCAAGCGTCGGCGCGGCGGTGAGGCCGCCGGCGGTGTGGACGAGGTGAGTGCCGCGCCAGTCGATCGACGGGGCGTCACGCAGGCTCGCGCGGCAATCAGCGAGGTCCTGCGCATCGACGACGCCGCCGGCAGCGGCAATGTCGGCGGCCAGACGTTGCGCGAAATCGCCGCGATAGAAATCGTCGAGCCCGGCCTTGGCCAGGTGCTCCAGCGTCTCGGAGAGCTTTCCGAGGCGGAAGAAGCCGGGCTCGCCCTGATAGGGCGGCACGGGCGGCAGGCCGCCCGGCAGGTAGATGCGGGCGCTCTCCTCGTAGAGCCGCAGCACCGAGGCCGACGAGGCGATCTTCAGCGTCGTGTACCAGTCCTGCGCCAGTCCGCGCTTGGCGAGTGCGATCGCAGGCGCGAGCAGGTCGGAGACAGGAAGGCCTGAGCCAAAACTGCGTTTGAGCAGATCGTAGCCCGCCACGGAGGACGGGATGCAGAAGGAGAGCGGGCCGTGGATGTTGCGGTCTCCGACCACCTCGGGCCAGGTGAAGAGGTCCCGCTTCATCTCGCCCGTCAGCGGATAATCGGCCGGGTCGGCCCGGCGCGGCGCGACGGGGCCGAAATCGACGACCTGGGCGCGGCTCTCGCCGGCCTTCAGCACGACTGCGAAGCCGATGCCGCCGAGCCCGCTGTTCCAGGGCTCCAGCGCCGCCAGCGCGAAGGCGGTCGCGACCGCCGCATCGGCCGCATTGCCGCCGGCCTCCAGGATGGCTGCGCCCGCTTCAGCCGCCTCGCGGTTCTGCGACACGACGATGCCGTGGCGGCCCTTCGCGCCGGGCTTGGCCAGCGTCCAGTTCTGGGTGCGGTAGGGCGTGGTCATGGCGTTTTTCTTCCCGTCAGGCAGGGAAACACCACGTCATCCCGGGCAAGCGAAGCGCAGACCCGGGATCCATCATAGAGCGCCGTCTTAGCCCTACGATGGATCCCGGAGCGGCGCCGCTTCGCGGCTTGTCCGGGATGACGCGGTGTTTCGGAGACATCATAAAATCACACCACCCGGTCCCGCTCGGGCACGGACTCGCCGCGCGAGACGCGGGCGATGTTGGCGTACATCTGGTTGACCGTCCTGTCGAAATTATCGGCCGCGCCGGCGGCGAGATGCGGGGTCAGGACGAGGTTGTCGAGCCCGAGCAAGGGGCTGTCGGCCGGCAGCGGTTCGATGGCGAAGACGTCCATCGCGGCGGCATGAATCGTGCCGTCGCGCAGGGCCGCGATCAGATCGTTCTCGCCCACGACGCCGCCGCGCGCGACATTGACCAGAACGGCCGTGCGTTTCATCGCCGCGAACGCCGCCGCGTCGATCAGGTTCGCCGTCTCCGGCGTCAGCGGGCAGTGCAGCGAGACGATGTCGGACTGCGCCAGGATGTCCGCCAGCGTGGCGTGGCGGACGCCGAGCGCGGCCTCCTCGTCGGCCGAAAGCGGCTGGCGCTTGTTGTAGAGGATCGTGCAGCCGAAGCTCTTCAGAAGGCGGGCGACGTTCTGGCCGATCGCCCCGAAGCCGACGATCCCGACCGTCTTGCCAGACAGCATATAGGTCTCGCCCGGCAGCCGGCCGCCGATCCAGTCGCCCTGCTTTAGCCGGGCGTGGCTATGCGAGATGCAACGCAGCGCAGACAGCATCAACCCGAGCGTGAACTCGGCGACGGGGATGGCGTTGCTGCCGGTGGTGCGGGCGACGCCGATGCCGAGCGCACGCGCCGCCTCGACATCGAGATTGTCGATGCCGACGCCCCATTTGTGCAGCAGCCTGAGCTTGTTCGCCGCCTTCAGCACCTCACCCGAGACGCCGACCTGGCCGGCGATGGCGTAGTCGGCCTCCGCAATGATCTCCTTGAGATGATCGTCGCCGCGCGCCGTCCCGTGGGTCAGCACGAAGCCCGGCGGCAGCAGAGCACGCAGCTTGGCGGCGCGCTCTGGCGTCAGCGGGTCGAGGACGAGGATGGTCTCGGTCATGGCAATCCGGATCAGATGGAGAAGCGCACGCCGGCGCGGGCCAGCCCGCCGGAGATCGCAACCGGCGTGCCATCGGCGCGCCAGCAGGCCGCGCCGGTCAGCGTGCCGTCGGCGTTGAGCGCGATGGCGTTCATGCCGCCGGCGACGCGCTGGACGCGGGTGACGACATGGCCGCGCGCGGCGAGCGCCTGTGCGACATGGTCTGGAAAGGCCTGCTCCAGTTCGAGCGCGCCGCCCTCGGTCCAGATGCGCGGGGCCTCGACCGCCTCCTGCAGGCTCATGCCGTGGTCGATCAGGTTGACCAGCGCCTGCATCGCCGAGGGGAAGATGCGCAGCGCGCCGGGCAGGCCGAGCGCGAAGGCGAGCTTGCCGTCGCGCAGCGCCATCATCGGGGCCATCGAGGTGAAGCAGCGTTTTCCGGGCGCGATCGAGAGCGCGCGGCCGGGATGCGGATCGAAGTTATACACGTAGTTGTTGGCGATCATGCCGGTGTCGGGGATCTGCACGCAGGCACCGAACAGCCCATTGATGGTCTGCGTCGTCGAGACGACATTGCCGGCCGAATCCGCGACCGTGACATGGGTGGTGTCGGCCGATTCGCCGCCCGAGAGCCCGGCGGCCCACGCTTTCGCCTCCGCCATGTCGATGCCGGCGCGGCGCTCGTCGGCATAGGCTTTCGCCGTGAGCCGGGCGACCGGGACCGTAACGAAGGCGGGATCGGCGGTCGCCACCGCGCGGTCGGCGAAGGCGATCTTCAGCGCCTCGGCCATCAGATGGACGGCGTCGGCCGATCCGAAGCCGAGCGTGCCGATGTCGTAGCCCTCGAGGATGTTGAGCATCTGGACGATATGCACGCCCGATGAGGCCGGGGGCGGCGGCCCGAGGATCTCGAAGCCGCGATAGGTTCCCCGCACCGGTTCGCGCTCGACCGGCGCATAGGCCGCGAGATCGGCCATGCCGATGAGCCCGCCGCTCTTGCTCATGAAATCGCCCAGCGCCTCGCCCAGCGGGCCGGCATAGAGCGCGGCGGGACCAGCCTGAGCGATCAGGCGCAGGCTCTCGGCATAGTCGCCCTGGACGAGGCGGCTTCCCGGCTGCAACGGCGTGCCGCCCGGCAGGAACAATGCCGACAGGCCGGGATCGCTGGCGATGTCAGGCGCGCAATCGGCAATGCAGTCGCTGAGATAGGGGCTGACGACGAAGCCGCGCTCCGCCAGCGCGATCGCAGGCGCCAGCACATCGGCCAGCGGCATCGTGCCGAAGCGATTGAGCGCCTCGCACCAGGCGGCGAGCGCGCCCGGCACCGCGACGGCCTTCGGCCCGACGAGATTTTCGCGGCCCCGCGTGTCGCGCGACTTGCCGATCTCGTCCGAGAGCGTCTCGTACATGTCGGGCGTGGCGCTGAGCGGCGCGGTCGAGAGCCCGTCGAGGATGAGGTGATGGCCGTCGGCCAGCCGGATATGCGCGACGCCGCCGCCGAGCACGCCGACCATCATCGGCTCGACCACGGTCAGCGCGAAGAGCGCGGCGATGGCCGCGTCGATCGCGTTGCCGCCGGCGAGGAGCATCTGCGAGCCGGCCGCCGAAGCGAGCGGATGGTTGGTCACCACCATGCCGCGCGAGCCGGTGGCCGGGCGCTTCTCGCAGGTGAAGGGCGCGCTGTAGGGCGGACGGGCAATGGTCATCGCGCAAAACGATCCGGTGTCATGGCGCGAAGCTCCCCCCTGTCCCTGGCTAGCATAGCCGCCAATGCCGCCGCCGCGACCTCGCGCAGGAGATGCGGGTCATGCGCGGGCGGCGATGCTGACGGCTCGGGGCCAGAGGTTCAAGGTCTGGCCGCCGCCTCGCGAGCCATGGCGATCACCGGCGCGATCAGTTGCGAATCCGGCCCTGCCAGCGCGCCCGCGACGAAATTGAGGTCCGGCACACGGGCCGGCGTGTCGATCTCGACGAGCCGGCCGGTCGCGACTGCGTCGCCGACGATCGAGGCCGGGATCAGCGCGATGCCGAGCCCGTCCAGCGCCATGCGCAAGGCGGTCGAGAGCGAGGCGCTGGCGTGGACGCGGGACGGCGGCAGGGCCGGATCGGCCAGCAATTCGCGCAGGCGCACGAAGGGCTGCGTGTTGCGGGCGAAGGTGATGATCGGGAAGGCGGCGATGCGCGCGAGCGGAATCCGGCCCGGCTCCAGCCCGAGCTTTGGGCTGGCGAAGAAGGCGATGCGCTCGCTGCGCAGGGCCTGCGTCAGGATTTCGGGCGCGCTCAGCGGCCCGAGCAGGAAGGCGAGATCGAGTTCGCGCGAGAGCAGGCGCTCGCGCAGGTTGGGCGAGATGTCGACCTCGATCTCCAGCACGATCAGCGGATAGCGTTGCGCCATCGTCTCCAGGAACAGCGGCAGCCAGGTGTGGACGATGGTCTCGGCGACGCCGAGCCGGAGCGCGCCGCGCAGTTCGGCGGGGCCGGCGACCGAGGCGATCAGTTCGGCCCGCAGCTTCAGCAGCCGCTCGGCCTGCCCGAGCACGGAGCGACCGGCCTGCGTCAGCGAAAAGCTGCGGCCGGAGCGCTCCAGCAAGCGGACGCCGAGCTGCTCCTCCAGTTGCGCGATGCGCTGCGAGACCGCCGGCTGCGTCGTGTTGAGCCTGGCGGCCGCGCCGCGAAAGCTCTTGAGCTGCGCGACGCGCAGGAAGGTTTCGAGCGTGCGGAACTCGATCATGACGGCATCTCTTTGATAAGCAGAATTTATCGAACTCGATCGCGAATGACAATTGGACGCGATCAGACCCTTGCGCCCATCATGACCCTGGGTGACGCGGAGGTTGAGGCGATGCTGGCGAGGCGGTTCGAGGGGGCGATGCCATGCGCGAGCGGCCTGTCGGTTCGCCTCGATGCGCGGACGGGCCGGCTGACCGGCCCGACCTCGGCGCTGGCTCCAGGCTTCGCGCAAGGCAATCTCGTGATCCTGCCCAAGGACGACGCCGACGACTTCCTGCGCTTCTGCCAGCGCAATCCGAAGCCCTGCCCGCTGATCGGCGTCACGGAAATCGGGTCGCCGCATCTCCCAGTGCTGGGGGCCGATCTCGACCTGCGCCACGACCTGCCGCGCTACCGGGTCTGGCGCGAGGGCGAGCTGGTCGAGGAGCCCACCGACATCGCCGCGCTCTGGCGTGACGACCTCGTCGGTTTCGTCATAGGCTGCAGCTTCTCCTTCGAGGAGGCGCTGCTGGCGGACGGGCTGGAGATCAGGAATGTTCGCGAAGGCGTCAACGTCTCGATGTTTCGGACCTCGCTGGCTTGCGTCCCGGCCGGGCGGTTTTCCGGGCCGCTGGTCGTGAGCATGCGGCCGTTCAGGCCGGCTGATGCGATCCGCGCGATCCAGATCACGGCGCGCTTTCCGGCAGCCCATGGCGCGCCGGTGCATATCGGACAGCCCTACGCGATCGGCATCGCCGATCTTGCCCGGCCGGACTATGGCGACGCGGTCAGCGTGCATGACGACGAGCTACCGGTATTCTGGGCCTGCGGGGTGACGCCACAGTCGGCGATCGCCTCGGCAAGGCTGCCCTTCGCCATCACCCATGCGCCAGGTTCCATGTTGGTCACGGATTTGCTTTCGAGCCGGATGGCGCTTTGAACTTGTCGAGCTGGACGTCAACGAGAAGAGGGGAACTGCGATGAGACTGATTGCCGGATGCGTTGCTACCGCCCTGACGGGCCTGCCCCTCGCCGGCGCACAGGCGCAGGCTCTGCCGCCCGGCCCCACGGTCACCATTCAGGCCGTGACGCAGGTCGGGCCGCAACTGCCGCAATACACCAAGGTCGATATCCCGCTGCTGCGCGAGGGCGTGCCACAGAAATCGGGCGGGCGCGTGCAGGTCACGCTGGCGAGCTGGCCTGAGCGCAGCCTGAACGGCCCCGAGATCATCCGCCTCGTCCGCTCGGGCCAGGTCGATATCGGCGCGGTGCCGCTCAACACCGTCTCCGGCGAGGTGCCGCTGCTCGACATGGTCGATCTCGCCGGCCTGAACCCGACGGTGGCGCAGGCGCGAAAAGTGGCGCAGACGCTGCTGCCCGAGCTCAACAAGGAGCTGGAGCGCTTCAACACCCGCATCGTCGCGATGTATCCCTTCGCGGCGCAGGTCTTCTTCTGCCGCGACAAGGTGACGAGCCTCGCCGACCTCAAAGGCAAGCGCATCCGCACCGGCGGCGGCTCGTCCAACACCTTCGTGACCTCGATCGGCGCACAGCCGACCGCGATCGGCTTCCCCGAGGTCTACGCGGCGCTTGAACGCGGCGTCGTCGACTGCGCCATTACCGGATCGAGCTCGGGCAATGGCGCGCGCTGGTACGAGGTCAGCCAGTCGCAATATGCGCTGCCGCTGTTCTGGTCGGTCTCGATGTATGTCGTGAACCTGAACTGGTGGAACAAGCTCGACCCGGCGGTTCGGGCCTTCCTCGACACCACGATGAAGGAGGTCGAGGAGGCGCAGTGGAAGCTCGGCGAGGAAACCACCGAGGACGGGCTCGCCTGCAACAGCGGCGACAAGGCCGGCTGCAAGATCGGCAAGGTCGTCGAGACCAAGCCGATGACGCTCTACCGCCCGGTCCAGGCCGACACCGACACGCTGCGCACGACGCTGACCTCGGCGATCCTGCCCGCCTTCATGGAGCGCTGCGGCGCGAAATGCGTCGAGATCTACAACCGCTCCGTCGCGCCGATCAGCGGCGTGACATATCAGGCTAAGTGATCGTCATCCGACGCGGCGCTCTCAGCTCCCTCCCCCCGCTTGCGGTGGGGAGGGTTGGGGTGGGGGGCCGAACGACCGGGCACGACTTTGATGATGGATGGCTCACCCGGTCGTCCGGCCCCCCATCCCTAGCCCTTCCCCACCGCAAGCGAGGGGAAGGGGATTTCGCACGCCCCGCGCGCTTGCAGGCGCGGCGATTGCATCCATGATGCGAGAGC
>JBKJSB010000334.1:0-4079 GCA_046593015.1 Allobosea sp. | reverse complement strand
ATCCTCGGCGTGGTGATCTTCCTGCTGATGATGGCGACCGCCTTCATGGGCTACGTCCTGCCCTGGGGCCAGATGTCGTTCTGGGGCGCGACCGTCATCACCAACCTGTTCTCGGCGTTGCCGGTCGTCGGCGAGACGATCGTGACCTTCCTCTGGGGCGGCTACTCGGTCGACAATCCGACGCTGAACCGCTTCTTCTCGCTCCACTATCTGCTGCCGTTCATGATCTTCGGGGTCGTCATCCTCCACGTCTGGGCTCTGCACCATGTCGGCCAGAACAACCCGACCGGCGTCGAGGTGAAGAACGTCCAGAAGGAGACCGTGCCGTTCACGCCCTATGCGACGATCAAGGATCTGTTCGCGATGGTGTGCTTCATCTTCGTGTTCTCCTATTTCGTCTTCTACCAGCCCAATTTCATGGGTCATGCCGACAACTATATCCCTGCCAACCCGGCGGTGACGCCGGCCCATATCGTGCCTGAATGGTATTTCCTGCCGTTCTACGCGATCTTGCGCGCGATCCCCGACAAGCTCGGCGGCGTCGTCGCCATGTTCGCGGCCATCGCGGTGCTGGCCTTCCTGCCCTGGCTTGACACCTCCAAGGTCAAGTCGATGACCTACCGGCCGGTGGCCAGGGTTCTGTTCTGGGCCTTCGTCGTGGTCTGCATCATTCTGGGCTATCTCGGCGCCATGCCGGCCGAGCAGCCTTTTGTGACCTATTCGCAGATCTTCACGGCGCTGTATTTCGGTTTCTTCGTGGCCCTCTTCGTCATCGGCCTGTTCGAGAAGCCGCTGACGCTGCCGACCTCGATCGCCGATTCCGTGCTGGGCGCCATGCCGGGCGGCTCCGGCGCGCGCATGGCGACCGCCGCCGCCTCAGAACCCAACGCCAAGGGCTGACGAAACCATGACACTTCCCTCGTTTCGTCAGGCCTGCCTCGGCCTTGCTACCGGCCTCGCATTCGCGACGCTCGCCGCGCCCGTCCAGGCTGCAGGCGATCGCGTGATCCCGCCTGCGCAGAGCTGGTCCTTCTCCGGTCCGGTCGGCAAGTTCGACAGGGCCCAGCTTCAGCGCGGCTTCAAGGTCACCAAGGAAGTCTGCGCCAACTGCCATTCCATGTCGCTGATCAAGCTGCGCAACCTGTCGCAGCCCGGCGGGCCGGAGTTCACGCCGGGCCAGGTCACGGCGCTGGCTGCGACCTACACGGTCAAGGACGGCCCCAACGAGACCGGCGAGATGTTCGACCGCCCGGGTCGCCCCGCCGACGCCTTTCCGGCGCCGTTCCCCAACGAGCAGGCGGCGCGCGCGGCCAATGGCGGCGCCTATCCGCCCGATCTCTCGGTGCTGGCCAAGGCGCGCACATACGAGCGCGGCTTTCCGCGCTTCGTCATCGACATCTTCACGCAGTATCAGGAGCAGGGGCCGGACTACATCCACGCCCTGATGGTCGGCTACAAGGATCCCCCGCCGGCCGGCACGCCCGAACTGCTGCCGGGCCAGTATTACAACACCTATATGCCGGGCCATCTGATCGCGATGCCGATGCCGATCCAGGACGGCCAGGTGGAGTATCCGAAGGGGCCGGATGGCAAGTCGCCGGTGCCGGAGACGATCGACCAGTACGGCAAGGACGTCGCCGCCTTCATGGTCTGGATGGCCGAGCCGCATCTGGAGGCGCGCAAGCGTATGGGCTTGCAGGTGATGCTGTTCCTGCTCGTTTTCGGCTCGTTGCTCTACTACACCAAGAAGAAGGTCTGGGCCCGGATGCCCGACGGTTCTCCTGCGCATTGAGCGGATTGCGAAAAGGCCCCGGAAACGGGGCCTTTTTCTTGGCTCGCCACCTGCTGCTTGCCGCGTCCCGGGCGGCTTGTCACAACCGTCATGTGAGCCTGATCCTTTTGGGCTTTGACAAAGGATTTCGAGTCATGACCAAAGCCGTTCTGGGCATCATCGGCGGATCGGGCATCTACGATCTGCCCGGCCTGACCGACAGGCGCGAGGAGGCGATCGCGAGCCCCTGGGGCGAGCCGTCGGACGTGCTGCGGCGGGGCCGGATCGGGCAGACCGAGATCGTCTTCCTGCCGCGCCATGGCCGCGGCCATGCGATCCCGCCCTCGGAGATCAACTACCGCGCCAATATCGACGTGCTCAAGCGCGCCGGCGTCACCGACCTCGTCTCGCTCTCGGCCTGCGGATCCTACAAATCCGAGCTCTATCCCGGCCTGTTCGTCATGGTCGATCAGTTCGTCGACCGGACGTCGCGCCGTGAGAGTTCCTTCTTCGGCAAGGGGTGCGTGGCGCATGTCTCGTTCGGCCATCCTGTCGGACCTGCCCTGCAGGCGCGCCTTGTCGCGGCGGCGAAGGCGGAGGACCTCGCGCATGTGAAGGGCGGCACGCTCGTCACGATGGAAGGACCGCAATTTTCGACGCTGGCCGAATCGCTGACCTATAAGGGCCTCGGCTACGACCTGATCGGCATGACGGCGATGCCGGAGGCGAAGCTCGCCCGCGAGGCCGAGATCACCTACGCCACCGTCGGCATGGTCACCGATTTCGACTGCTGGCACGAGGACCATGGCGCGGTCGATGTCGCGGCCGTCGTCGCCGTGCTGCACGGCAATGCCGAGAAGGCGCGCCGGCTGGTGGCGCGGCTGGCGGCTGATTTTCCGGCGCAGCGCGAGCCCTGTCCCGCCGGCTCCCACAACGCGCTCGACACCGCGATCGTCACCGCGCCCGAATTGCGCGATCGCGCGCTGCTGGCCAAGCTCGACGCCGTGGCGGGGCGCGTTCTGACAGTGGGCTGACGCCCGTCGCGCTTGACGAAGCCGCGCCAAGGCCCGACCAAAGGGCCAGTCCTTTCGCCCGAGACGCCCGCTCATGAACCTCGCCGACAGCATCCGCGCGATACCGGACTATCCCAAGCCCGGCATCGTCTTTCGCGACATCACAACGCTGCTCGGCGATGCGCGCGCCTTCCGCCGCACGGTGGACGAGCTGGTTCAGCCCTTCGCCGGGCTGAAGATCGCCAAGATCGCGGGCATCGAGGCGCGTGGATTCATTCTCGGCGGGGCTGTGGCGCATCAGCTCTCGGCCGGTTTCGTGCCCGTTCGCAAGAAGGGCAAGCTGCCGCACAAGACGGTGAGCGTGACCTATGAACTCGAATACGGCACCGACGCGATCGAGGTCCATGCCGACGCGGTCGTTCGCGGCGAGCGCGTGCTGCTGGTCGACGATTTGATCGCGACAGGCGGCACGGCTGAAGGCGCGGTCAAGCTCCTGACCGGGCTGGGTGCTGAGGTGGTCGCCGCCTGTTTCATCGTCGATCTGCCTGAGCTTGGCGGGGCCGACAAGATCAGGAAGCTCGGCGTGCCGGTGCGCACGCTGGTCTCGTTCGACGGGCACTGAGCATGAAGATCAACGGCCAGCCCTATCGCACGATCTGGCTCGCGCAGGATGGTTTTCGCGTCTGCGTCATCGACCAGACGCGGTTGCCCTTCCGCTTCGAGACGGTGACGCTCGGTTCGGCCGAACAGGCGGCGACCGCGATCACCACGATGGTCGTGCGCGGCGCACCTCTGATCGGCGCGACGGCGGCCTATGGCGTGGCGCTGGCGATGCGGGCCGACGCCACGGATACGGCGCTGGAGGCTGCGCTGGTTCTGCTGGGCGCGACGCGGCCGACCGCGGTGAATCTACACTGGGCGCTGGCGCGGATGCGCGCCGCGCTAGCGCCCCTTCCGCCGTCTGAGCGCGCCGCCGCCGCCTATGCGCAGGCCGCCTCGATCTGCGACGAGGATGTGGCGCTCTGCCGCGCGATCGGCGGGCACGGCCTGACGCTGATTGCCGCCATCGCGGCGCGGAAAGCTCCGGGCGAGCGCGTCAACATCCTGACCCATTGCAATGCCGGCTGGCTCGCCACCGTCGACTGGGGCACGGCGCTGGCTCCGATCTACCTCGCTTTTGACGCCGGCATCCCCGTCCATGTCTGGGTCGACGAGACGCGCCCGCGCAACCAGGGTGCGGCGCTGACAGCCTATGAGCTCGGCGGGCATGGCGTGCCGCACACCGTCATCGCCGA
>JBKJSB010000073.1:0-8307 GCA_046593015.1 Allobosea sp. | reverse complement strand
CAACGCCACGGGGCTGCATTCGCAGGCCGAGGGGCTCTCCTTCCCGCCGGCGACGCGCTTCGAGCATGCCGATATCTTCAAGCCCAGGGCCGATGGCGGCGTGCTGGAACGGGCCGGCGTCACCGAGGTCACCTCCTCGGTCTATCGCGACGGAACGGACGTGCCGCATTCGCTGGTGATGGGCACCTATGTCGTCTTCGAGACCGACAGCGCCTATAGCGAGGAGTGCTTCCGCGAGTATTCCATGCTGCCCGACACGAGCGGCAAATATGCCTGCCTCTACCGGCCGATCCACATGATCGGACTGGAGTTGGGCATCTCGGTCGCTTCGGCCGCGTTGCGCAAGGAGGCGACCGGCGCAGCCATCATGTTCAACTCCGACGTGGTCGCGACCGCCAAGCGCGCGCTCAAGGCCGGCGAGATGCTCGACGGCGAAGGCGGCTTCTGCGTCTGGGGCAAGCAGACCCCGGCCTCGGCCTCGCTGGACGAGGGCTACCTGCCGCTGGGACTCGCCCACAACGTCAAGCTCAAGACCGACATCGCAGAGGGCCAGCGGCTGAAGTGGAGCGATGTCGCCTACGACCCCGCCAGCACCGCCGTAAAAGTCCGGCGCGAGATGGAGGCCGCCTTCGCGCGCCCCAACACCCAGGCGGCATGAGCCGAGGTCCGACGGAAGGCCGTCAGCTCAGGTCCACGAACGACCAGTCGGTCTCGCTCGCGGCCATGTCGATGAAGGCCCTGACCTTCGCCGAGAGCAGCCGCGAGGTCGGGTAGACGAGCTGGATCGGCGAGGGCTCGCGCTCGAACCCGGGGAGCAGGATGCGAAGCGTTCCGCTTCTGACGGCAGCGGCCGCCTGATAGGCGAGGACCAGCGTCAACCCGCCACCGTCGATGGCGTGCTGGACCGCGCTTTCGGCGCCGTTGGTGGCGAAACTCGGGACGAAACCGACCCGCAGGCGCGCCCCCTCCTGCTCGAAGACCCATTCCTGCGCGGAGTTGAAGCCGGAGAAGTGGATGCAGCGATGCCCGGCGATGTCGGCCGGCGTTGCGGGCTCGCCATGCCGGGCGAGATAATCCGGCGAGGCGACGAGCACGCGGCGGGTCTCGCCGACGCGCCGCGACTTCAGGCTCGAATCGCCGAGATGGCCGATGCGGACAGCGATATCGACGCTTTCGTCGACGAGGTTGATCATGCGGTCGCCGAGCAGCAACTCGCCCTGCACCGCCGGGAACCGCGACAGATAGGCGGAGAAGAGCGGGCCGACATGGAAGCGCCCGAAGGCGAGCGGGGCCGACACCACCAGCCGGCCGGCCGGGGCCGCGCGCGCCGCCTGCATCGACGCATCGGCCTCCTCGAGCTCGGCCAGGATGCGGCGCGCCTGCAGCAGATAGCGTTCGCCTTCGTCGGTGAGCGTGACGGAGCGCGTGGTGCGCTGCAGCAGGCGCACGTCGAGGTGCGCTTCGAGCGCCGCCACGAGTCGCGTCACGGCCGAAGGCGACAGGCCGAGACGACGGGCGGCCGGCGCGAAGCCGCGCATGTCCGCCACTTTGACGAAGGCCGACAGGGTGGCGAAACGGTCCATCGTGATTACACCGCCGGGCGCAATGATGAAGTGTCAAGTGAGGTGATTATCATCATCGAACGACATTGTCATGGTCTCCCTCAGGCGGCGGCCATCCCGGCGCGCTGCAAGGGAGCGCTTCCCGGAGCACCGCCATGACGGATCAGAGGATATCGAGCGACGTCGCCTTCACCCCGGCCGTGAAGGCGATCCAGAGCCGGAAGGGTTCGCGCGGCGGCTACCGCAAGATGGAGGAGCGCGGCGGCTGGCAGACGACGGTGACGCCGGAGCTCGCCGCGTTCATCGCCGCGCGCGACAGCTTCTTCCTCGCGACCGCCAGCGCCGACGGCCAGCCCTATATCCAGCATCGCGGCGGGGCCGCGGGCTTCCTGCGCGTCATCGACGAGCATACGCTCGGCTTCGCCGATTTTCGCGGCAACCGCCAATATGTCAGCCTCGGCAACCTGTCGGAGAATCCCAAGGCCTATCTTTTCCTGATCGACTACGCCCGTCGCCAGCGCATCAAGATCTGGGGAACGGCCAGGGTCGTCGATGACGACCCGGACTTGCTGGAGCGCCTGCGGCCGCAGGGTTATGCCGGCACGCCCGAGCAGGCGATCCTGTTTCGGATCGAAGCCTGGGACGCCAATTGCCCGCAGCATATCCCGCAACTGATTGCGGCTTCGGACGTCGCCGACATCCTCAACGAGCGGGACCGGCGCATCCTGACGCTCGAGGCGGAACTGGCGCGGGCAAGGGCGGGCTGACGGCCTGTCCTTAGTCCTCCCGGGTCAAGGCCACCGCCAGCCGGCGGATGAAGGGCGCGGCGAAGATCACGACCGGCAGCATCACGCACCAGGCCAGGAGCCAGGAGGCGAGCCAGCGCAATGGCAGACCCGGGCTGCCATCACCCGGAAACAGCGCAATGCCCGCCGCGATAGCCGAGGTCAGGCCCGATTGCAGGACCCCGAAGACATAGTGGCTGTAGCGCCTTGGAATCCCGAGCATGCGTCACCGTCCCAGTCGTCGCTCCGTGACCCGCTGTCCCGGAGCGGCCCCTCTCCGCGCCCATCCGTGGCCGGCGGCATGTGACTTGCCTCGACCGGGCAAGTCGCCCCGCCCAGCAAGAACGGGACCGCCATGCGTTCGACCTATGCCTTCATCGCCGGCGCGAGCGGAGAATGGCGTATCCGCTCGATCGCTGGCTATCTCGGCGAGAGCCTCGACCCCGCGCAGAGGCTCGCCATGCGCCCGTTCGAGCCGGGCATGGACGAGCCGGAAGCAAGCCAGCACCCGTACTGGGCCGATCTGCGCGATCGCTACAGCGCCGGCCTCGGCCGGCTCGTCGAGAGTCTGCCGGAGCCCGTGTTCGAGCTGGTGATGCAGGATGTCGGCGTCGCCTCGTTGCCCGCCGGCCCGCAAGGCTGATTGCTGCACGCCTGGTCGACACGAACAGCGAGCCGTAGTCAGCATTCCGCGATGATGTCGGAACGCCCCGCACGCCGGTTGGCGGTGTCGGCTGGTCTTGTCGGACATCTGGAATGCTGGCGCGGCCTACGGGAGTCGAACCCGTCTCCCCAGCGTGAAAGGCTGGTGTCCTAACCGATAGACGAAGGCCGCTTGCCTCTGGAGCGATGGCGTGACCGTCGCGAAGCGGGCCGAGGTATAGTGTCAGGGGAGAGGCACTGCAAGCCCGAGTTTGACGCGACCTGTGAGCAAACGCCGCGCGAATGGCCGCAGGGACGGCGCGGCTCTCAGGTCTGCCGGGCGATGTCGAGCACGCGCAGTTCGGCGCTCTCGTTGCCGCCCCAGCGGTTGAGCGTCAGCGTGGCGGCGAGGTGGACGGTCTCGCCGCGCGCCGCCAGCAGCGCCTGGCCGAGCGGCTCCTGCGCCGCGCGGAAGACGATGCCGCCGATCGTCGCCCCGTCGCCGGCCTTCAGCTTGATCCGAAGATGGCCGCCGCTGCCGATCTCGATGATTTCGGTCAGGCGGTGCGAGGGAAAGACGAAGACGGGCTCGGGCGCGCCCGAGCCGAACGGTCCGGCCTTGTCGATCTCGGCGAGCAGGCGCGGGCTCGCGCCGCCGGCGCTGAGCGCACCGTCGATCAGCAGCGCCTCGCTTTCACCGGCCGCCGCCACCTCGCCCACCAGACGCGCCGTCAGGAAGGCGAGGAAGCCCTCGCTCTGGCCGGGCGCGAGCGTGACGCCGGCCGCCATGGCGTGGCCGCCGCCCTTGACCGCGAGGCCTGCCTCCACCGCCGCCCGCACGGCCCGGCCGAGATCGACGCCGGCGACGGAGCGGCCCGAGCCCGTCGCCCCGCCCTCCCCGTTCACGGCGAGAGCGAAGGCCGGCCGCCGGAAGCGCTCCTTGAGCCGCGCAGCGACGAGCCCGACGATACCGGGATGCCAGTCGGCGGAGCCCGCCAGCAGCACGGGCTGGTCCGGCTGCAGCGTCAGGCGGTAATCGGCCTCGGCGACGGCCTCGACCACGGCCTGCCGCTCGATCTCCTGACGCTCCTGATTGAGGCGGTTGAGTTCGGCGGCGATGCCGCGCGCCTCGATCTCATCTTCGGTCAGCAACAGCCTCGCGCCCAGCGCCGCATCGCCGATGCGGCCGCCGGCATTGATGCGCGGGCCGAGCAGGAAGCCGAGATGCCAGGGCTGGACAGGCCCGTCGAGCCCCGCGACATCCATCAGCGCCACGAGACCGGGCCGCGCCCGCCCGCGCAGGATGGCCAGCCCCTGCCGCACGAAAGCGCGGTTGAGGCCGGTCAGCGGAACCACGTCGGCGACGGTGGCCAGCGCCACGAGATCGAGCGCCGCCAGCAGATCGGGCTCAGACCTCCCGGTCCATGCCCCCCTGACCCGCAAGGTGCGGTTCGTGGCGACCAGCGTCAGGAAGACGACGCCGGCGGCGCAGAGATGGCCGAGCCCCGAGAGATCGTCCTGCCGGTTGGGATTGACCAGCGCCTCGACCTCCGGGAGGCGCTCGGGCGCCTGATGGTGGTCGAGCACCACGACATCGAGCCCGAGCCGGCGCGCCTCGGCGAGCGGCTCGTGACTGGTCGTGCCGCAATCGACGGTGACGAGCAGGGTCGCGCCCTCTGCGGCGAGCATCGCGATCGCCTCGGCATTGGGGCCGTAGCCCTCGATCAGCCGGTCGGGGATATGAATGCGCGGCCGCGCCCCGGCTTGCGTCAAGAAACCGGCGAGCAGCGCCGCCGAACAGGCCCCGTCGACGTCGTAGTCTCCGAAGATCGCGACCTTTTCGCCGCGTTGCGCGGCGGTCGCCAGCCGGTCGGCGGCGGCATCCATGCCGGTCAGCGTCGCAGGATCCGGCAGGAGGTCGCGCAGCTTCGGTTCGAGGAAACGCGCGGCGTCAGCCGGCTCGACGCCGCGTCCGGCGAGCAGCCGCGCCAGCACGTCGGGGAAGCCCTCGATTTGCGCCAGCGCCTCCGCCCGGCCAAGACCCGCGGCATCAAGCCGGTCGCGCCAGGGCCGGCCGAGCGCGGAGCGCGTGACGCCGAGGAAGGCGCGCTGGGGAGGATGAGTCATGACTGACGGGGTCGCGCAGGCAGGGGCGTTCGTCAACCGGCGGGCATGGAAAAGCGTGCGGGTATGAAGTGATAACCTTCGTCTGCTAGCTTGGCGGGATGGTTTCAGGGAGGATGCGATATTGAGCGACGCCGCCGCCATCGGCCATGACGAGCAGCCGACGCTGTTCTATCAGCCGCAGGTCACGGCCGATGGCGGGCGTTTCGTCGGGCTGGAGGCGCTGCTGCGGGCAAGGCAGCCGGACGGCGCGATCACGGGCCCGCAGGAGATGCTGGCTGCGATCGCGACGCCGGACGAAGCCGATGCGCTGGACTGGCGCATTCTGCGGCAGGCCTGCGGCGACGCACGCCGCTGGCCCGATCTCTCGGTCGCGATCAATATCGGCGCCCGCCAGTTCCAGCACCCGGATTTTTCCGCGCGCATGCTCGCGCTGATCGCCGAGGTCGGCGTCGCGCCCACGCAGATCGAGCTTGAACTGCTGGAGGGCACGATCATCGAGGATTTCGGGCGCGCCAGCGCCACCATGGAGGCCTTGCGTGCTCACGGCGTCAGGATCGCGCTGGACGATTTCGGCACCGGCTATTCGAGCCTGTCCTATCTGCAGAAGCTGCCGCTCGACAAGCTGAAGCTCGACAAGTCGATGGTCGAAGGCGTCGGCAATCTGAAGGCTGCGGCGATCGTCCAGGCCGTGACGGCGCTGTCGCGGGCGCTGGGCCTCAAGGTCGTGGCCGAAGGCGTCGAGACGAAAGAGCAGCAGCGCTTTCTGAAGATTGCCGGCTGCCACTATCTGCAGGGCTATCTGTTCTCGCCCGCCGTGAGCGCCGATGCGGTGGACGAGCTTCTGCGTCAGCGCTGGCCGAGGGCTGCGCCCGGCTGATCCTGCGGCAGGTCGGCGAAGGCGCTCGCAGCCAGCTATTGCGTCAGCATGGGGTTCCCTGAGGCCGGCCCAAGCCCGCTCGGCACCGGAATGTCGGTCGAGCCATAGTCCGATTTCACAATGAGTTTCGGACTGGCGCTCAGATAGATCTTTCGTGCGACGATCACCGTGAACGCCGACTGCTGGGCGACTTCGTTCGTCGCATCGATGCTGAGCGTTCCGCGAGACAGATACATCGTGCCCGTCAGATTCGAGACGTAGTTGCTTGTGATCTTGTGTTCCCGGGCGAGCGACACGGTCCTGTCCTCGAAGAAGAGCAGACCGGCCATGGGCCCGTCCTTGGGCGCATCGATGACCACTCGCGCATTGCTGAGGAACTGGAACGTCGTCTTTTCGCCCTGCATGTAAAATCCGACATTCGTGCCCCGGACATCCGCATTTGAGTCGATGACGAACGGGCCGTCCTTGACGACATAGACCCCCGGATCGAGCCTCACGGCCGAATTGCCGCCGATGAACAGGCCTCCGCAATAGGTGCCCGGGGTCAGGACATGGCGGGCCGAGGCCGTGCCCTTGTCGATCACGTTCTGGTTCTGGGCCTTGCACGCGCCTGTCGGAGGGGCCGGACGCGCGGCAAGCGGGTCTGCGATCGGAGGGCAATCCGTGACCTTGAGGCCGTAGAACTGGCCCGCGCCAGAGAAACCGCCCGACGAGCAGGTCAGTTTTGCCGTCAGCCGGATTCCGCTATCGGATTTGATCCCCGAAGGACTCCTGGAGTTCGAGTAGACGTTGCAATCCTGCGCCGTCAGCCAAGAGTTCGATTTCATGTAGATCGACTCGGCGGCCGCTTCGTCCAGTGCGATGACGCAGACTTTCTGGTTTCCGACCACCGTGGCCGTCGATCTGACGCCGATGTTCTCCGACTTCATGCCGAGAAAGCCGCTGAAGAACTGGCGCATCGGCCGCTCGGTCACGACCGTGACTCCGCGATGAGCGCCGACGATCGTCGCGACAATCCGCGCATCGTCCCCGATCTCGTGATTTATGAGCTGCGGCTTCGCGAAGCCCTCCGCAACCGCGTTCAACCGCGCATCGGAGAGCTTGGTCGTCGAAAGTTCGCGCGCGGCCGCGAGCGCCGTCGCATCGGAGATGGTCTGCAGGACGGACCGATCCCGGATCGCAAGGCCGTAGTCGATGACAGCTCCTGCCGCAATCAGCAGAACCGGCAGTGCTATGGCGCTGATGACGACAACGCCGCCGCTTTCGGAGCTGAGAAAGTTACCAAGTGCCTTTTGCACGACGCCGATGACCTGTCGTTCGAGCCAGCCCCCAGCCGAACCTGCGATCAATCTCTCACGTAACGAGTGCCTGTTATCTGGACAACTCGTTTGCCTTGGCATGCCCTCGTGATTACTGCGTCAGCCGGGGCCCGTTGGCGCCCGGGCCGACGCCGGCCGGAACCGGGATGTTCGTGGCGGAATAATTGGTGTTCAGCACCATGGTCGGCCCCTCCGACAGCGTGAACTGGCGCGCGACGACGATGGTGTAGGCCGATTCGTTGGCGACGGGCTTGTTGGCGGCGACGTGCAGCCTGCCGCGAGACAGATAGATCGTGCCCAGCAGGGTCCGGGCGTTGTCGCTGAGGATGTCGTGGACCTGGCCGATCGGCGACTTGCGGTCCTCGAAGACCAGCATGCCGGCGAGATCGCCGGATTTCGGCGCGGTCAGCGAGATCGTCGAGGCGGCCTGGAAATCGAGCCGTGCGCCTTTTCCCGACAGATAGAGCCCGACATTCACGCCCGACACGGTCGCGCCGCCGCCGATCGAAAATGCACCGTCCCTGATGGCGTAGGTGCCGGGACTCATGGTGACAGTCGCGCCGGCGGTGATGGCGAGGCCGCCGCAATAGGCGCCGGGATAGAGCGTGGTCGAGGTCTTGATCACGGCGTCGGTCATGACGCAGCCGGCCACCGGCGGCGCGGGCCGCGTCGCCAGCGGATCGGGCAGCACCGGGCAATCGGTCTGCGGCGTCGGCACGAAGCTGCCCGGGCTGGGGCTGCTCTTGCCGCCGGCCGAGCAGATGAAGGCCGCCTTGATCGCGGCGTTGTTCTTGGCGAACAGGCCGGTGGGATTGGTCGAGTTGGAGTATATCGCGCAACCCGGCGCTTCGAGCCGCGCGTTCTTGTCGAGTGAAACCGTGAAAGTCTCCGACGGCTCCAGCCCGATTACGCAGATCGGCGCGCCACCCACGACCTTGGCCGTCGCATTGACGGAGACGGTCGCCGCATCGACGCCGAACATATGCATGATCGTG
>JBKJSB010000043.1:0-16155 GCA_046593015.1 Allobosea sp. | reverse complement strand
CGATCATGTCGGCTTTGTTGTCGTTCGCCGCTTTCAGGATGTCCTGCCAGGGCGTCATCACGCCCAGGTCGATGACCTCATAGCCGTTACACTGCAGCACCACGCCGACGATGTTCTTGCCGATGTCGTGAACGTCGCCCTTGACCGTCGCCATGACGATGCGGCCCTTGGCGGTGGAGACGCCCGAGGCCTCCTTTTCGGCCTCGATATAGGGGATGAGGTGGGCGACCGCCTTCTTCATCACGCGGGCGGATTTGACCACCTGCGGCAGGAACATCTTGCCGGAGCCGAACAGGTCGCCGACCACGTTCATGCCGTCCATCAGGGGACCTTCAATAACGTGCAGCGGCCGCTCGGCGTTCTGGCGGGCCTGCTCGGTATCGGTCTCGATGTAGTCCGTGATGCCGTGCACCAGCGCATGCGCGAGGCGCTTCTTGACCGGCCATTCGCGCCAAGTGAGATCGGCTTCCTTCTTTTCCTTGCCGTGCCCAGTGAAACGCCCGGCCAGTGCCAGCAGCCGCTCGGCGGCGTCTGGCCGCTTGTTGAGCACCACGTCTTCGCAATGCTCGCGCAGTTCCGGATCGAGATCGTCATACACGGCCATCTGGCCGGCATTGACGATGCCCATGTCCATGCCGGCCTTGATGCAGTGGTAGAGGAACACCGAATGCATCGCCTCGCGGACTTTTTCGTTGCCGCGGAAGGAGAAGGACAGGTTCGAGACGCCGCCAGAAATGTGGGCGTGGGGCAGGGTCTCGCGGATCGCCTTCGTGGCTTCGATGAAGTCGTTGCCGTAGTTGTCGTGCTCCTCGATCCCGGTCGCCACCGCGAAAATGTTCGGGTCGAAGATGATGTCCTCGGGCGGGAAGCCGATCGTCTCGGTGAGCAGCTTGTAGGCGCGCGTGCAGATCTCGATCTTGCGCTGGAAGGTGTCGGCCTGGCCGGTCTCGTCGAAGGCCATGACGACGACGGCCGCGCCGTAGTTGCGGCAGATTCGGGCATGTTCGAGGAAGGCCTCCTCGCCCTCCTTCATCGAGATCGAATTGACGATCGGCTTGCCCTGGATCGTCTTGAGGCCGGCCTCGATGACGTGGAACTTCGAGGAATCGACCATGATCGGCACGCGGCTGATATCCGGCTCCGAGGCGATCAGGTTGCAGAACTCGGTCATGGCCGCCTGCGAGTCGAGCAGGCCCTCATCCATGTTGATGTCGATGACCTGCGCGCCGTTGGCGACCTGGTCGCGCGCCACGTCGAGCGCGGCGGCGAAATCGCCCTCCTTGACCAGCTTGCGGAACTTCGCCGAGCCGGTGACGTTGGTGCGCTCGCCGACATTGACGAAGGGAATCGTCTCGTCGAGCGTGAACGGCTCCAGCCCCGCCAGCCGCAGATAGCGCCTGATCTCGGGCACCTTGCGCGGGGCCTTGCCGGCCACGGCTTCAGCGATCGCGCGAATGTGGCCCGGAGTCGTGCCGCAACAGCCGCCGACGACGTTGACGAGGCCCGCATCGGCGAACTCGGCGAGCATGCCGGCGGTCGCCTCGGGGCTTTCGTCGTAGAGGCCGAACTCGTTGGGCAGGCCGGCATTGGGATAGGCGCAGATCAGCGTGTCGGCGACGCGCGACAGGTCCTTGATATGGGCGCGCATCTCGCGAGCGCCGAGCGCGCAGTTGAGGCCGACGGTCATGGGTGACGAATGGCGGATCGCGTTCCAGAAGGCCTCGGTGGTCTGCCCCGAGAGCGTGCGGCCCGAGAGGTCGGTGATCGTGCCCGAGATCATCACGGGCAGACGGATGCCCTTCTCGCGATAAACGTCCTCGATCGCGACGATCGCGGCCTTGGCGTTGAGCGTGTCGAAGATCGTCTCGACCAGGATCAGTTCCGAGCCGCCATCGATCAGGCCGCGCACCTGCTCTGCGTAAGAATCACGGACCTGGTCGAAGGTCACGGCGCGGAAGCCGGGATTGTTGACGTCCGGCGAGATCGAGAGCGTGCGGTTGGTTGGCCCGACCGCGCCGGCGACGAAGCGGCGACGTCCGTCGGCCTTTTGCGCCAGAACGGCGGCCTCGCGGGCGAGCTTCGCCGATTCAACGTTGAGCTCATAGGCCAGCGCCTCCATGCCATAATCGGCCTGGGCGATCTGGGTCGAGGAGAAGGTGTTGGTCTCGACGATGTCGGCCCCAGCCTGAAAGTAAGCCAGATGGATGTCGCGGATCGCCTCTGGCTGTGTCAGCACCAGCAGGTCGTTGTTGCCCTTGAGATCGTGGTTCCAGCCCTTGAAGCGCTCGGCCCGGAACTGCGCCTCCGACAGCTTCAGGTCCTGGATCTGCGTGCCCATCGCGCCGTCGAGCACGAGGATGCGCTCGGACGCGGCCTGACGCAGCGCGCGCTCGATCTCGGCGCCGTCGACGGGGGTGGGGGTGAAGTCAGACATTAGATTTTTCTCACAACGCGAACTGGGCCGCCGACAAGAAGTTCGTGGTTCGCCACTACAGCACCTGTCCAGTAATCTTTGGCCTTCTTAAGCGCAGACATCACCTTAAAGGGCACGCCGACGTTCTCACTGGCATTCCAAAGGCTCCAGTCCGCCATGAAGAGGGGGCTGTCACTGTTGATTGGTTCGACCTCATACAAGACGTCAATTGACCTGTTCTGAGCCGACGTGAACAGGTGCCCTGCGTCTGGGGTTGGGCAGACGAAAACGCAGTCCATCCGTGAGGGGGCAGAAGGCGCAGACCGATTTCGTTCAGATTCAAATATCTGCTCCAGAAACCATTTTGATTGCTGCTGGACGTTCATGTCCTTGGATAATTCTAGAATCCGACCCCAGTTTCCCGGCAGCACTACCGAATCCTCGCGCAGTAGAACCGACGCCCCGAAGCACCAAGGCGGCGGAACATTCTCCAAAGATACGGCTGGCATCTGCTCTCACTCCGCCGCCGCAGCCTGCGCCACCGCCGCCCGCTCGGGCTTCAGCCCGACGAGATGGCAGATCGCATAGACCAGGTCGGCCTTGTTCATCGTGTAGAAATGCAGATCGGTCGCGCCGCGGTCGATCAGGTCGAGCGCCTGCTCGGCGCAGACGGCGGCCGCCACCAACCGGCGGGTCGCGGCATCCTCCTCCAGCCCATCGAAGCGGTCGGCCAGCCATTGCGGCACGCTTGCGCCGGTCTTGCGGGCGAAGCTCGCGGTCTGCTTGAAGTTCTGGACCGGCACGATGCCGGGCAGGATCGGAATGTCGATGCCGGCTGCGCGGACCTTGTCGAGATAGCGGAAGTAGACGTCGTTATCGAAGAAGAACTGGGTGATGGCGCGCGTCGCCCCGGCATCGACCTTCTTCTTCAGCGCCTCGATATCGGCGTCGAGCGAGGCGGCTTCCGGGTGCTTCTCCGGATAGGCCGAGACCGTGACCTCGAAATCGCCGACGCGGCGGATACCGGCGACGAGGTCCGACGTCTGGTGATAGCCGTTCGGATGCGGCTCATAGGTGGTGCCGAGACCGCCGGCCGGGTCGCCGCGCAGCGCCACAATATGGCGGACGCCGGCATCCCAGTAGGCCCGGATCACCTCGTCGACCTCGTCGGTCGTGGCCGAGACGCAGGTCAGATGGGCTGCGGGCTTCAGGCCCGTCTCCTCGACCATGCGCTTGACGGTCGAATGGGTGCGCTCGCGGGTCGAGCCGCCGGCGCCATAGGTCACCGAGACGAAGGCGGGGCCGAGCGGCTCCAGCCGGCGCACGCTCTCCCAGAGCGCGACCTCCATCTCCGGCGTCTTGGGCGGGAAGAACTCGAACGAGACCTTTGGACGGCGCGAGCCGTGCCGGCTGGGACGAAACGCATTCATCAGGCCACCTCGAAATTGTCTTGTCGCAGAGGAAGATCGCCCTGCACGCGGGCGTCGCGACCGCGCCAGAGCATCACGGTCAACTGGCTCGCCTGCCCGCCCTTGGCCTTGACCTCTTCGGCGAGATCACAAGTGAGGCCCGCCTCAGAGAACCAGCCGGCGATCTGGGCGCGCGAGAATCCCAGCCGGCGATGGGCGTGCTCGGTGCGCAGGAATTCCATCTCATGGGCTGCGAAATCGACGACGATCAGCCGTCCGCCGGGGCTGAGCATGGCGGCGGCCTCGCGCACGGCGCGGCCGGGATCGTCGAGGAAATGCAGCACCTGATGGATGACGACGCAGTCGAAGGCGCTGCGCGCGAAGGGCAGCGCGTGGATGTCGCCCTGACGCAGCTCGACGCGTGAAAGGCCGGCCTTCTCCAGATTGGCGCGCGCCACCGCGAGCATGGCGTGATTGGCGTCGACGCCGACGGCGCGGCCGTATTTCGGCGCGATTCGCTCCAGCATGCGGCCGGTGCCGGTACCGAGATCGAGCACCGCGCCGCGCGTGCCTTCGCCGACAGCCGCGAGCACGGCGGCCTCGACCGCCTCATCAGGCACATGCAGCGAGCGCAAGCGGTCCCAGTCGCGCGCCACGCTGGCGAAATAGTTCTGCGCCACCTCGGCCCGCGAGCCGCGCACTGCCGCCAGCCGCTCGCGATCCGCAGTGAGCACGGGGTCGCGCGGATCGAGCCAGGCCGCGAGCGATGCTGCAAAGGCGCCGCCCGTGCCGGTCTCGTCGAGCCGGAAGAACGCCCAGGCGCCCTCGCGCGAGCGCCGCACGAGGCCTGCCTCTGCGAGCAGCTTGAGATGACGCGAAATGCGCGGCTGCGACTGGCCAAGGATGTCGGTGAGGTCGGACACCGAAAGCTCGCCTTCCGAGAGCAGCGCCAGGATGCGCAGGCGCGTCTCTTCGCCCGCCGCACGCAGGCCAGCCAGCAGGACATCGGAAGACAGCGTGGTCTGGCGCAAGCGCTCGCTCCGCGGGACGAAAAAAGATATAAAGATATCTTTATGTCAATTTCGATGCGTTCGCAAGCGCAAACTGCTTCGTCGCGCTCGCCGGCGTCAGGCCTGCCGCATCGCCCGTTCCAGTGCGCCGAACAGGCGTGGATCGCCCGACTGCGCTACGTTGAAGCGCATGAACCCGCTCGCTTCCTGCGACAGGCTGTAGACATTGCCCGGCGCCAGCACGATGTCCTGCGCGAGCAGTTGCCGGGCGATGACGGCCGCGTCCAGCCCCGCCGGCAGCGCGCACCACAGGAACATGCCGCCGCGCGGTTCGATCCAGGGCACGATGCCGATGGTCCGGAGCCGGGCGGAGGTCTCGCTTCTGGCGCGAGCAAGACGCGTGCGCAGGGCGTCCATGTGCTTGCGGTAGCCGCCATCCTTGAGGATGGCGAGCACCAGTTCCGCCGCGAGCCGGCCCGTGCCGAAGGAGGCCGCGATCTTGAGGTCGATCAGCGCCTCGATCCAGTCGCGCTTTGCTGCGATGTAGCCGCAGCGCACCGAGGCCGAGAGCGATTTCGAGAAGCTGCCGATCTGGACGACGCGGTCGAGCCCGTCGAAGGCTGCGAGCCGCGCCGCCGGCTCCGGCTCGAAATCGGCGAAGATGTCATCCTCGACGATGGTCAGCCCGAACTGTTCGGCGAGCCTGAGCACGCGATGCGCCACGACCGGAGACAAAGTCGCTCCGGTCGGGTTGTGGAGCGCGGAATTGGTGATGTAGAGGCGCGGGCGCTGCGCCTCCAGCACGTGCTCGAAGGCGGCGATATCGGGGCCGTTCGGCGTATAGGGCACGCCGACGATGCGGACGCGGTGGGCTTTCAGCAAAGCGTGAAAGTTGAAATAGCAGGGGTCGTCGACGAGCACGGTGTCGCCGGGCTCGACCAGAAAGCGGCAGAGAAGGTCGAGCGCCTGCGTGCCGGATTCGGTCAGCAGGATCTGGTCGGGCGCGGCTTCGACACCGTTCAGCGCCATGCGGCGGGCAAGAAGCTGCCGCAAGGGGCTGAGCCCCAGCGGCGTGCCGTAATCGGCGAGCGTCTCGACCGGCGCGCGCGACAGGCTCCGCAGCGCCCGGCGCAAATTCTCTTCCGGCAACCAGTCGGCCGGGAGCCAGCCGCAGCCCGGCTTGAGCACGGCCTCGCCTGCTTCCAGCGTTTGCCGCGAAACCCAGAACGGATCGACCGCGCGCTCCAGCCGGGGACCGATCTCGGCGAGTGCGAATGGCGGCGCATGGCCGGCGACATAGAAGCCCGAGCCGCGCCGGGCCTGGATCACGCCCTCGGCGGCGAGCCGATCATAGGCCTCGACGATCGTCGATTTGGAGACGCCCATCGTTGCGGCGAAGGCGCGGATCGACGGCAACCGCGCCCCGGGAGCCAGCGTGCGACCGGCGATGCGCTGCCGGACGCTCGCCATGACGCGCCCGACCAGCGTGCCGCCACCAGCGTCCGCGTCGGGCTTCTCCGCGAATTGTATCGATGCCGTGACCATGACAGTTTGCGCCAACTGTATTGCAGTGTCTCTGGATAATCGAATGCATCCGGCCGATCCAGCGGGAAAGCGGAGCGGCCGACATGACCAAGGTGACGGGCGGCCTGATCAACGGGTTGATCGGGGTGCTGATCTTCAGCGGTTCGCTGCCGGCGACGCGGCTGGCGGTGGCGGAGTTTGACCCGGTCTTCCTGACCGCCGCGCGGGCCGCGATCGCCGGCGTCGCGGGGCTGGCACTGCTGCTCGCCTTCCGCCAGCCGCGGCCGCTGCGGGGCGACATCGTGCCGCTGATCGTCGTCGGGCTCAGCGTCGTCGTCGGTTTTCCGCTGCTGACAGCGCTGGCGCTGCAATACGTCACCTCCGCTCATTCCATCGTCTTCATCGGGCTGCTGCCGCTGGCGACGGCCGCCTTCGGCGTGCTGCGCGGCGGCGAACGGCCGCCTCTGCCGTTCTGGCTGTTCTCCTGCCTCGGAAGCGCGCTGGTGGTCGGCTATGCGCTGACCCAAGGCCTCGAAGCTTCGCTTGTTGGCGACCTTCTCATGCTGGCTGCCGTCGTGATCTGCGGGCTGGGCTATGCCGAAGGCGCGCGGCTGTCGCGCCGGCTCGGCGGCTGGCAGGTGATCTCGTGGGCGCTGGTCCTGAGCCTGCCGGTCATGCTGGCGCTGGCGCTGTGGACCGCGCCGGCCACCTTTGGCGGCGTAAGCAGGACAGGGTGGCTCAGCCTGTCCTATGTCGCGCTGTTCAGCATGCTGATCGGTTTCGTGTTCTGGTATCGCGGGCTGGCGCAGGGCGGCATCGCGGCGGTCGGCCAGTTGCAATTGCTCCAGCCCTTCTTCGGGCTGACGCTGGCGGCATTGCTGCTGGATGAGAGCGTGAGCGCGACGATGCTGGGAGTGTGCGCCGCCGTGGCGGTGTGCGTCGCGATGGCGCGGCGCTTCGCCGGGCGTGGCGGCCCTATGCTCAACCTGCCTTTGGAATCACCGGCGGCATCACCAGCACCGCATCACCCGGCTTGACGGGGCCAGCGAGATCGACGCTGAGCACGAGGCCGCGCAAGGCGGCGGCGGCCTTGACGAAGGCGAATTCGAGTTCCGGCCGCCCGGCCAGAGCCGCGACCGCCCGCCCGGATTGCCGGCAGGGAAAGTTGTAGGCCTCGACCCGCAGCACAGCGCCGCCGTCGAAGCGCCCGACGCCGCCCCAGGCGCCGCCGATGGCGAGCCGGCTGCCGGGCGCTAGCCGCGAGAAGGCGTTGAGCCCGGAGACGAGGAGATTGCCGCCGATCCATTCCGGCGGCAGATTGGCGAGGCCGAGAGCGCCTGCGGTCTCCGCAAGTTCCTCCTCGCCCAAGGCCGAGAGCTGGCGGTCGTTGCGCAGCACCGTGCCGCGCGCCAGCCAGGGCTCGCGCGCGCCGGATTTGCGCGTCGCGCCGCCATGCGGATCGCCGGGAATGCCGGAGAGATCGAGCGTCAAGCGCTCACAGGCGCGCGTCACGAAATGATGCAGCTTGTCCGCAACCGGGGGGATTTCGTAGACGCCGGCGACAACGCCGCGCGCAAAGCCATTCGTCATCGCCGCGATGCGATCCTTATCGGAATCCGAAGTGTCGTCGGATCAGAGCAACTGCAGCGAGCCTGCTGCCGTCTTGCCGCGTTCGGTCTTGAGTTCGAACGAGACTTTCTGTCCTTCCGTCAGCGTCATAAAGCCCGCTTCCTTAACGGCAGTGATGTGAACGAACACATCCTTTCCGCCATCCGCAGGCTGTATGAAGCCAAAGCCCTTCTCCGTATTGAACCATTTTACGGTTCCGGTCGCCATCGCCGCATCCTTTGGAGCCATCGCGTCTCGCCGTGCTTCGGATGCAAGCGTCCGAAGGCCCGCGCGCTACAAGGATTGACCGAAATTTCAGCCGTGTCGAGATCAATTGGCGGGCATGCGGCAGACGCATGCGATCAAGACTTGGTCAACAACACCTGTGTCTTCAGATCGGCCCGCGACGAGGCTCCGAGCCAGATTTCGACCAGCCCGGCATCGACGATGTAGCGTCCCGCGTCGTCATGAGCGCCGAGTTGGGCCGCATCGAGCCGGAAGCGCAGCGTCTTCGTCTCGCCCGCCCGCAAGAGGACCTTCTCGAACGCCTTCAATTCGCGCAGCGGCCGCGAGCGGCTGGCGACCGGCTGGCGGATATAGAGCTGCGCCACCTCCTGCCCGTCGCGTGGTCCCGCATTGGTAACATCGACCATGACCTCGACCGTGCCATTCACGGCCACCGAGCCCCTGGCGACGCGGGCGTTGGCATAGCTGAAGCGGCTGTAGGAGAGCCCGAAGCCGAACGGGTAGAGCGCGTCATTGGCCTCGTCCATGAAAATGGATTCATAGCGCTGCCGGATCTGCTCCGGCCGGCCGGTGGGGAGCTGGTTGTAGTAGACCGGGATCTGGCCGACCGAGCGGGGGAAGCTCATCGGCGTGCGTCCGGACGGATTGACCTTGCCGGTCAGCACGTCTGCGATGGCGGTGCGGCCTTCGGTGCCGCCATGGAAGGTCTGGACGATCGCCGCGACCTTATCGCTGGCCCAGGTCAGCACCAGCGGCCGCCCCGTCGCCAGCACCAGCACGACGGGCTTTCCGGTGGCGACCAGCGCCTCGAGCAATTCCTGCTGCAGGCCGGGCAGGCCAAGCTGCGTGCGCGATGCGCCTTCGCCCATGAACTCGCAATCCTCGCCGAGCATGGCGACGATCAGGTCGCTCGCGGCCGCAGCGTCGATTGCCGCCGCCTTATCGGCGAACTCCGTGCCGCAGGCCTTGGTGAAGGCAGGCTGGTAGCGCACCGTCGCTCCCGCCGGCAGGCGCTCGCGCAGCGCGTCGGGCAGCGGCTGGACCACGCGGCGCCCGAGCCCGGCGGGGTCGGTCCAGACGCGCTCATCCTCCGGCACCGCCATGGCGCCGATGACCGAGACCGAACGAACCGCATCGCGGATCGGCAGCAGATCGCCAGCGTTCTTCAGCAGGATCACGCTCTCCTGCGCCGCCTTCAGCGCGACATCGCGGGCGGCTTGCGTCTGCATCAACGCCTGAGCGGCGGCGACATCGACGTCGGGACGCTCGAACAGGCCGAGATGGAACTTGACCCGCAGCACACGCCGCACCGCCTCGTTCAGCGCGGCGATCGGCACGCGGCCGGCCGTCACCTCTTTGGCCAGATGCTGGTGATAGACCTCCGACATCATGTCCATGTCGATGCCCGCCAGCAGCGCCTTGCGCGCAGCTTCCGCGTCGTCGGCCGCGATGCCGTGCAGCCGCAGTTCGGTGATCGAGCCGAAATCGGAGACCACGAAGCCCTTGAACTTCCATTTGTCGCGCAAAAGCTCGGTCAGCATGCCGCGATGGGCCGTCGCGGGCAGGCCGTTCAGCGCGTTGAAGGCCGCCATGGCGGTCATCGAGCCGGCCTCGAACGCCGCCCTGAACGGCGGCAGATGGACATCATGCAACTGGCTCGTCGGTATCCAGGTCGAGTTGTAGTCGCGCCCGGCTTCGGCCGCGCCATAGCCGACGAAATGCTTGACGGTCGCGGCGACCCCGCCGCGCTGGTAGCCGCGCGTGCGGGCGGCGGCCACGACGGAGGCGTAGTACGGGTCCTCGCCTGCGCCCTCCAGGCCCCGGCCCCAGCGCGGATCGCGGGACATGTCGACCATCGGCGCAAAGGTCCAGTTCACGCCGGCGGCAGAGGCCTCGCGGGCGGTCCAGTAGGCGGCTTCCTCGATCAGCGCCGGATTGAAGGTCGAGGCCTGGCCGAGCGGCAGGGGGAAGTAGGTCGAGAAGCCGTGGACGGCGTCGAGCCCGATGATCAGCGGGATCTTCAGACGCGAGGCGCGGACCGCCTCCTGAACCTCCCTGACCTCGCGCGGCACGACGAAGTTCATCACCCCGCCGATCAGCCCGTTGCGGATGCGGTTGATGTCGAAGCCGTCGCCGCGCCCGGTCAGCACGAGCTGGCCGACCTTTTCCGGCAATGTCATCCGGCCGATCAGCGCATCGATACGCCGCTCGATCGCGACGGCCTCGCGCCCCGTCTTCCAGCCGACACCCTGCGCGGTCTGCGGGCTGGCTGGCGCGGGTTGCGCATGGATCTGCTGGGCAAGGCAGCACCAGGCGAGCAGGGCAGTGGCCAGCCGCAGGATCATCAGGACGTCTCTTCAAAACCGGAACAGGGTCCAGCCGCCCTACAGGATCGCGCCGGACGGCTCAACCGCGTGCGGGCCGCTTCATCGGTGCAGAGACGCAAGCTGCGCCTGCTCCCGACCAAAAAGGGGCCGCTCCGGAGAGCGGCCCCTGATCTGTTCAGAACAGGCCGAAGCGCGGATCAGGCCGGGACGGCCGCGCCGCCAAAGCCTTCCGCCGAGCGGGCCTGTGCCGACGGCACCACGCGCGAGACCGATTTGCGCTCGGAGTCGATCCGCTCGATCAGGTAGAAGGCGCGCTCGGCCGAGCCGAGCAGGCCAGGATCGCGCCGCGCTCGACCCGAGGCAGCTCCGCGCCCAGGCGCAGGCAGCGCTCGCGCAGTTCGGCGAGGCCCTTGAGCCGGGGCCCGGCATCGGCTGTGACCGGCGGATTGACCTGATCGATCGGGATGATGGCGCGCAGCGCATCCTCGACCTGGTCGACAACCGTAGCGACGAGGCCCCGGCCGATCTCGGCGAAGGGCTGGCGCTCGATCCGGCGGGCGATCTGGTAGAGCGTCTCGCCGAGGCTCGCGGTCTGGTCCTCTTCCTCGATCAGGCTGGCGACGAGATCGGCCCGGGCATAGGGCATGTCGGCCTTGAACATGCCCGAGGTGTAGAGCGCTATATTCTTCACTTTGTCGGTCTTCCCGAAGATGTAGATCAGCGCGAAGATGCCGGCGAGGAGCAGGCCGAGCGGCAGCGCGATCAGGCCGTTGCCGAGCGTCGTGCCGATATTGGCGCCCATGATCACGCTGATAGCCGGCCGCAGGCCGATGACGCCCGCATTGACGAGGCCGACGACCATCACGCTCATCGCGGTCGAGGATGGATCCCGCCTGTGATGAAGCCGCCGGCGAGCACGCCCTTGATCGGCGTGCCCGCGATCTTGGCGAGCAGCGCGCGCATCTTGTTGACGGCGAGATTCTGGATGCCGTTGCTCATGAATTCGAGCCCCAGCATGAAGATGCCGAGCCCTCCGATGACCGCCACGATCACCTGGGTGAAGATATCGACTTGCATGGCCCAGCACTCCCCGCGACGCAACCGAACCGACTGTTGAACGCGTCACGCTCGATCCCCAAAAGCGACGCCATGAGCGCGATACGACACCCGCGTGACCGCTAAATCCGGAGATCGTCGCGGGGCCGCCTTCATTGCCGTTGCGCCAAGGCGATCCTGCGCGACCGCAATCGCCGCGGCATTGCAGCCGTCGCCGCGCTGCAACATCTAGTGCGGTATCGAACGCAACCGTTTGAGACAGAGGTTTTTCAGATGACCAAGATCGCCATCGTCTTCCATTCCGGCTACGGCCACACCGCCAGGGTCGCCGAGCATGTCCAGAAGGGCGCGGCCTCGACGGGCGCGAGCGTCGATCTCCTCGCGATCGACGCCGAGGGGAATCTGCCTGACTCGGCCTGGGAGACCATCATGGCCGCCGACGGCGTGATCTTCGGCTCGCCGACCTATATGGGCAGCGTCTCGTGGCAGTTCAAAAAGTTCGCCGACGCCTCGAGCAAGCCCTGGTACGGCATGGAGTGGAAGGGCAAGATCGCGGCGGGCTTCACCAATTCGGCGACGCTGAACGGCGACAAAGGCTCGACCATTGCCTATCTCGCGCTGTTTGCGGCCCAGCATAAAATGCTCTGGACCGGCACGGGCATGCACCCGTCCAACGCCAAGGCCTCAACGCGCGACGACCTCAACAATCTCGGAGGCTATCAGGGCCTGCTCGTGACCTCGCCGTCGGATGCCGGCGTCGCGGAGATGATCCCCGGCGACCTCAAGACGGCCGAAGCCTTCGGCGTCAACGTGGCCGAGGTCGTGAAGAGCGTGAAGGGCTGAGCCAGCCGGATTCCGGAACGAAACCGCCCGCCATCGAGGATGGCGGGGGGTCTTGTTTCAGAGCGCCGTCCGGGATCCGTCCTGCCGACGCCAGGCCTCGACTTGCAGGCCGCCGACGCCCCAATCTTCCAGCGCGACCTCGTCGATGACGACGAAGGTCGTGGCCGGCTTCTTGTCGAGGACGCGCACGAGCAGATCTGTGACGCCGGCGATCAGCTCCTTCTTCTGGGCTGCTGTCGCGCCCTCGCGGGTGATCTTGATGTTGACGTAAGGCATCGGGCTCTCCGGGTGTTTGCCGGCCGCGCGCTCAGGCGACCGGCGCGATGTCGAAATGAAAGACCTTGGCGATGATGCGCCATTCGCCATCGAGCAGGACGAGGCTGAGCAGGTCGGTGAAGCGTTTCTCGGCGATGGCGCATTCGACGGTCGCCAGCGCCGTGAACGGCCCGGCGAAGGCGATCGAGAGAATGCGGTCGCGCCTCGCCTCGCCGCGGCTCGCGGGCGAGGGGCGCACCGCGACCATGGGCAGATAGGCGTCCATGGTCATGTGGGTCAGGCTGCCGGTGCTGGCGCAGGCATAGAGGGCCTGCGGATGGAAGACCCGGCCGAGACCGGCTGCGTCGCTTTTGTGCAGGCCGTCGAAGTAACGGCCGAGCAGTTCCACGATGGCTGCAAAGCGAGGGTCCATCACGCCGCCTGCAGCAGGCCTTCGGCCGCCATCGCCTGCCGCACGGACGGGCGTTGCGCCATGCGAGCCATGAAGGCCTGCAACTTCGGCCACGGATCGAGAGCGATGCCGGCATGGCCGCTCCAGTTCACCACGGTGAAGAGGTAACCGTCGGCGACGCTGAACCGCTCGCCGAGCATATGGAGGCGTCCGTCGGAGAGCATCGCCTCGACCTGGCCGAGCCGCAGCGCCACCGCCTTGCGGGCGTCGTGCTTGCCCTGTTCATCCGTGCCGGGACGGAACAAGGGGGAAAAGGCCTTGTGCAGTTCGCTGGCGACGAAGTTCAGCGCCTCCTGCAGCCTTGCGCGCTCCAGCGTTCCCGCCTGCGGCGCAAGACCGGAAGCAGGCGCCCGGTCGGCGATGAACTGGACGATCGCCGCGCCCTCCGTCAGCACGTCGCCGCTGTCGAGCCGCAGGGCCGGGACGTAGCCCCTGGCGTTGATGGCGGCGTAGTCCTCGCCGGCTTCGGTGCGACTGGTCCTGATGTCGACCTTCTCGATCGAGAAGGGCAGGCCTGACTCGATCAGGGCGATATGGGGCGAGAGCGAGCAGGCGCCGGGGGCGTAGTAGAGCTTCATCGTCGTCATCTCCGGGTTGGCGATGCGACAGGGGTACGCCGGTCAGATAACTTTTGTATACCAGGTAACTTGTCGTTACCGCATTTTCCGGTATCCTTCCGGTAACCGGGGATCTTTGGCCATGGCCTTGAAAATCAGGAAGAGCCGCGTGGCTGCGCCGCCGCCGACCTGCGCCGTGGGCACCTGCATGCAGGTGATCGGCAAGGCCTGGACGCCGAACCTGATCTGGTATCTCAGCGCAGGCCCGCGCCGCTTCGGCGAGTTGCGTCGCGACATGCCGCTGATCTCGGCGAAGATGCTGAGCGAGCGCCTGCGCGACCTGGAGGCCAGGGGGGTGGTGACCCGCCATGTCGTGGCGAGTTCGCCGCCCTCGGCCGAGTATCAGTTGACCGATCTCGGCGAGGAGCTGATGCCGGCGATCCAGGCGATCGTGGCCGTCGGGCTGAAGCTGAAGGAGCGCCTGGGCGAAGCTGCCGACGCGGCCTGATGCTGCGGCCGCCGGCTCAGAGCATGCGGACCATCGGCTCGGCCATGCGGGGACCGATGGCACCCAGAGAGACGGGGGCGTCGATCGCGGCGCCGAATAGGCGGGCCTGGTTCCGCCCGGCCGTCTTGGCGAGGTAGAGCGCCGAATCCGCCTCGGCGAAGAGTTTTGGGTTGTCGTGACGATGGGCCGGGCGCAGCAGCGTGACGCCGATCGAAACGCCGATCTCGATCGGGTGTCCGTGCCAGACGACCGGGCAGGCCAGCACGCGCAGCGCATGGTCGAGCAACAGCGTCAGATGCGGCAGGCCGAGCGGCAGGCGCAGCAGCACGGCGAATTCGTCGCCGCCGATCCTCGCGATCAGCACCGCGCCCTCGAAGACGCGCTCCAGCCGCGCCGCGATCTGGCGCAGGCATTCGTCGCCGGCGGCGTGGCCGAACTGGTCGTTGATCTGCTTGAAGAGATCGACGTCGAGGACGGCCAGCGCCGACAGCGCTGCGTCATCATAGCCGTAGCCAAGCAACTCCTCGCAGCGGCTCTCGAAGACGCGGCGGTTGGCGAGCCCGGTGAGCGGGTCGCTATAGGCGAGTTCGCGCAGGCTCGCCCACATCGCCTTCTCATGCGTGATGTCCTGCTTGGCGCCGTAGATCCGGACAGGGCGGCCGTTCTCGCAGGCGACATTGGCGACCAGCCGCATCCAGCGGTCCTCGCCGGCCGGTGTCCGGATATGGGCTTCCATGCTGAAGCCGCCGCCGCTGGCGATGGCTTTTGCGCGCAGGCGCTGCATCTCGGCGCGCGAATCGTCGTGATAGAGATCGACGGTCGAGGGGCGGTGGAGTGTCGAGCCGCGCGGCAGTCCAAACAGATCGTAGACGCCGTCGGTCCAGGTCAGCGTTTCCCGCGCCAGTTCGCATTCCCAGGCGCCGACTTTCGCCAGCAGCGCGGCCTGGTCGTAGAGGCGCTTGGCGTCGGCGGCGGACAACGGCTCGGGGCTCACGAATGCCTCATCGATCGGCTCTCGACCGGGCCGGGATCGGCCGATCGGTATAGTCCGGCGAAGCTAGTTCCGATTGGTTAACGGGTTCTTGCCGCGAAGGCGCGGCCTGCCTTGCGTCACTCGCGCCGGAGCGCCTCGATCGGATCGAGCCGCGCCGCCTGCCGCGCCGGATAGAAGCCGAAGAACACGCCGATCAGCCCCGAGACGCCGACCGCGATCAGGATCGTCTCGAGCGAGACCACGGAGGGCCAGCCGGCGATCCGCGCGATCGTCAGCGCGGCTCCGACGCCGAGCGCGATGCCGACCGCGCCGCCGATGGTGGCGAGCGTCGTCGCCTCGATCAGGAACTGCGCCAGCACGTCGCGCTGGCGCGCGCCGACCGCGAGCCGAAGCCCGATCTCGCGGGTGCGCCCGGCCACCGAGACCAGCATGATATTCATGATGCCGATGCCGCCGACCAGCAGCGAGACGGCCGCCACGGCCGCCAGCAGCCAGGACAGGGTGTTGGCGGCGGCGGTCGCAGTGTTGGCGATTTCGGTCAGATTGCGCACGATGAAGTCGTCGTCCTGATCCTCCGGCAGGCGATGGCGCTGGCGCAGCAGGGCCGTGGTCTGGGCGATGCCGGGCGCGATCGCCTGCTCGTTGGCGAACTTGACCATGATGGTCTGGACCGAGCGGTCGCGGGCGTAGTTGCGCCCGACGATGCGACGGCGGCCGGTGTCGAGCGGCACGAAGATGACGTCGTCCTGATCCTGCCCCAGCGCCGACTGGCCCTTCGACGCCATCACGCCGATGACCTTGAAGGGTACGTTGCGGATGCGGAACTGCTGTTCCAGCGGGTTCTCTTCGCCAAAGAGGTTGCGGGCCACGGTCTGGCCGATGATCGCGACGATCTCGCCGCGGCGCAGCTCCTCGGGCTCGAACAGGCGGCCG
>JBKJSB010000352.1:0-6634 GCA_046593015.1 Allobosea sp. | reverse complement strand
CTTGCGGATCGTCTCGACCATGATCGTGATCGTTGCGACGGCCTGGGTCGTCTGGGCCGAGAGATCCTTCACCTCGCTGGCGACGATCGCGAAACCGCGGCCGTGCTCGCCGGCGCGGGCAGCCTCGATCGTCGCGTTCAGCGCCAGCAGGTTGGTCTGGGCGGCGATGTTGGCGATGATGGCGGTAACGGCGCCGATCTGCTGAGAGACAGCCTCGAGTTCGTCGATCGCCTGCGTCGTCGCTTCCGCTTCGGTGACGGCCTGCGCCCCCATCTCGGCCGAGCGGTCGGCATGGGCGCCGATCTGCGAGATGGTGTCGAGGAATTCCTGTCCGAGGACGGCGACGCTCTCGACCTTGCGATTGGCCGCCTCGGCGGCGCCCGATGCGATCGATGTTTCGCGAGTGGTCCGTGTGGCCGCCTGCATCAATGATTCGGAGGTCCGTTCCAGCGACATCGACGCGCTCCCCAGACGCTGCAGGCGCTCAGCGATCTCCGACCGGAACAGCGACAGCTCCGATCCGAGATGGTCGGCGAGAGCCTTGGTCGAATCCAGCCGGCTCGTCAGCGTCGCTCCGGCGCGTTCCAGGCGCTCGACCGAGGACTGGGCCAACGCGTCGGCGCGCTCGGCTGCGTCGAAGCTCTGACCGATGACGCGGCTGATCACCACCAGCATGGCCGTCTCGATGATGACGACGACGGCATGCACCAGGACGCGGCCGATATTCGTCCCGCCTGGATAGAGCGCGTCCGGCAGAAGCCAGTTGAAGGCGAGATGATGCAGGGCGATCGCGCCGGCGGCGCCGATCAGAATGCGCAGATCGCAGAAGCCGGCCAGCATCGCCAGCACGGCGAAGAAATAGAAATGCATCTCGACCTGCCAGGGATGGCCGGCGAAGACAAAGACCAGCAGCATGCATTGGCTGACAAGCGCGATCGATATCGCCGCCGAGACGACGGATATCGCGCGATCGAGCCAATACAATGCCAGGGGTACGGCGGCGACAACCGCCGCGAGAGCGCCGATCGCGACATGATCGACCGCAAGCAGGCTGCTCAGGCCGACAAGGACCGGCACATGCAGGACGACAAGCCCGAGCAGGACCCTGGCGACCGACCGTCTGAGCGATTCCAGGCGGCGATTCATGTCGGTGTCCCGGCAAGGCGAATGATGCAGCCGCCGAGGCCGGCGGCGCCCAGCGTCGCCATCGCGCCGGACGCACCGAGCTTCCGGAGTTCCTCCGCGGAGGGGGCGTCGGCGATGACGATGAACGGGTAGCGCCCCGTGCGGACCAGTCGCGCACCAGAAGCGGCCGCGCGCCACAAGGCCCCGAAGCCGGACGCCCAGGGCGGATAGACAAGCGCGACCTGTTCGCCGGCGCGCGGCGTCGGCAACGCCACCACGGCGACCATCACAGCGCAGCCCCCCGCAAAGCTGGTCAGGACGACGCGATCAGTCAGGGAGGTTTTCGGAGAGGACATCGGGAATCGATCAAGCGGCAACGTCCGAGGTTATTAGTCCGGAGACGTAAAGGAATACTTGCCGCGCCTCGTGGGTCAGCGCTCAACACTACTCGGCAAGCCCATAAGATCGTCTGCTTTTCCCGTTATGCGAGTATTCGACGCACGGCATCGCGCCAGCCGACGACCTTGCGCTCGCGTTCGCTTGGCGCCATCGCCGGCGAGAACCGCCGCTCCAGCCGCCAGAGGTCGGCGAAACGGTCCGGCTCCGGCAAGAGGCCGGCGTCGAGCCCGGCGAGATAGGCCGCGCCCAGCGCGGTGGTCTCCAGCACGGAGGGCCGGTCGACCGGCACGCCGAGAATGTCGGCGAGGCGCTGCATCGTCCAGTCCGAGGCGACCATGCCGCCATCGACGCGCAGGATCGCTTCGCTTCGGCCGCCGTCCGGCCAGTCGGCATGCATCGCCTCGACCAGGTCGAGCGTCTGGTAGCAGACGCTCTCCAGCGCGGCGCGGGCGAATTCGCGCGGGCCCGTGCCGCGCGTCAGGCCGAAGATCGCGCCGCGCGCGGCGGCGTCCCAATGCGGCGCGCCGAGGCCGACGAAAGCCGGCACGAGATAGACGTCCTGGCCTGCGTCGGCGGCCTCGGCCAGCGGGCCGGTCTCGCTGGCGCTGCCGATAATCCCCAGCCCGTCGCGCAGCCATTGCACGGCCGCGCCCGCAATGAAGATCGAGCCTTCCAGCGCGTAGGTGCGCTTACCCTCGAGCTGGTAGGCGATGGTCGAGAGCAGGCGATGCTGCGAGACCACGGGCTCCGAACCCGTGTTGAGCAAAGCGAAGCAGCCGGTGCCATAGGTCGACTTGACCATGCCCGGCGAAAAACAGGCTTGGCCGATCGTCGCCGCCTGCTGGTCGCCGGCGATGCCGCGCACGGAAATCGCGGCCCCAAAATGCTCGGGCAGGCTCTCACCGAAATTGGCGGCGCAGTCGCGCACCTCGGGCAGCATCGCGGCGGGCACCCGGAACAGCGCCAGCAGCTCCTCGTCCCAGACGCCGCGCCGGATGTCGAACAGCATGGTGCGCGCTGCGTTGGTGGCGTCGGTCGCATGCGTCGCGCCGCCCGTCAGCCGCCAGAGCAGGAACGAATCGACCGTGCCGAAGGCGAGTTCGCCGGCCTCGGCGCGGCGGCGCGCGCCGGGCACGTTGTCGAGCATCCAGCCGATCTTGGTGGCGGAGAAATAGGGGTCGAGCCTCAGGCCCGTGCGCTGCGCCACCAGCGCCTCATGACCGGCCGCCGTCAGCTCGGCGCAGGTCTGCGCGGTGCGCCGGTCCTGCCAGACGATGGCGCGGTGGATGGCGCGGCCAGTCTTGCGATCCCAGACCAGCGTCGTCTCGCGCTGGTTGGTGATGCCGATCGCGGCGATGTCGCGGGCCTCCAGCCCGGCCTTGGCCAGCGCCGTGCGGCAGGTCGCCAGCACCGTGTCCCACAGGTCTTCGGCCTCATGCTCGACCCAGCCCGACGCCGGGAAATGCTGGGCGAACTCCTGTTGCGCGCTGGCTGTGACATGCAGGCTCCCGTCGAAGACGATGGCGCGCGAGGAGGTCGTGCCCTGGTCGATGGCGAGGATGTGGCGTGCGGCGGCCATGGCGTCGGCGTCTCCCTGCGGCCGACTTGCGATGCGGCCCTGCTCCAGATGTGCCGGAAGGCGCAGCCTCGGGCAAGACAGCGGCGCCACGAGGTTACGAGCTTGGCGAAGGTTCCGCTTGGCACCGGCGCGCCGCTGGCGTTACGCTCGCGGACGAAGCAAGCAGCCGGGCCTTTCGCCCGGCTCCCCGCCGCGAAGCCTTTGCGCTTTCGGCCGGTCAAGGGATTTGGAAACGTGGCGGTCGAGGACCGGCAGGAGCGGCACGTCGCATTCGCGGCGTCGGCGCAGGTCAATGGCGTCGATCCGCTCGCGGTCGGCTCGCTCTTCCACGCGCCGCGCCAGCATCCGGTGACTTACGCCGCGCTCGATCTCGGCACCAACAACTGCCGGCTGCTGATCGCGCGGCCGGCGCAGCACGGATTTCGCGTCGTCGACGCGTTCTCGCGGATCGTGCGGCTTGGCGAGGGGCTCGCCGCCAGCGGCAGGCTGGCAGACGCCGCCATGGACCGCGCCGTCGAAGCGCTGAAGATCTGCCGCTCGAAAATGGCCAATCGCGGCGTCAGCCGGGCCCGGCTCGTCACCACCGAAGCCTGCCGGGCCGCGACCAACGGGCTCGATTTCGTGCGCCGCGTCACGCAGGAGGCGCAGCTCGACCTCGAGATCGTCGATCAGCGCACCGAGGCGTCGCTGGCGGTTTCCGGCTGCGCGGCGCTGGCCGATCCGGCCGCTGAAGGCGTCATCGTCTTCGACATCGGCGGCGGCTCGACCGAGATCATCTGGATGGGCGGCCGGGCCGAATCCCGCGACCCGGCCGGGCGCATCAGGGAATGGGCCTCGCTGCCGATCGGCGTCGTCACCGTCGCCGAGCGGTATGGCGGCGTCGATGTCGGGCGCGAATTGTTCGAGCGCATGGTCGATGATTGCGCGCTGGCGCTGGCGCCCTTCGCCATCAAGGCGGCCAAGGCGCGCGACGCGAAGCATTTTCATCTGCTCGGCACGTCCGGCACCGTCACCACCGTTGCCGGTATCCATCTCGGATTGCCGCGTTACGACCGGCGCGTGGTCGATGGGCTGTGGATGCAGCAGGCCGACATCCTGACGGTCATCGACCAGCTCGTCGCGATGGACTATGCGCAGCGGGCGGCAAATGCCTGCATCGGCCGCGAACGCGCTGATCTCGTGCTGGCTGGCTGCGCGATCTTCGAGGCGATCAGGCGGGCTTTTCCAAGCGAGCGGGTCCGCATCGCCGATCGCGGGCTGCGCGAGGGCATCCTGCTGCGCATGATGCATGAAGACCGCGCCTGGCAGCGGCGGAGACAGCTATGAGCACCGGCAAGGCAGGCGGCAAATCCAGCGTGGCCGGCGCGCGCGACCTGCGCGTCAAGGTCAAGAAGGCCGGCAAGCTGAAGCATTCCTCGCAGCTCTGGCTCGAGCGCCAGCTCAACGATCCCTATGTCAAGCGGGCGCGCGAACTCGGCCACCGCTCGCGCGCCGCCTTCAAGATCGAAGAGATGGACGAGCGCTACAAATTCCTGAAGACCGGACAGAAGCTGATCGATCTTGGCTGCGCGCCGGGCGGCTGGTGCCAGATCGCGGCGAAGAAGATCGATCTCGAACAGGGCAAGGGCCGCATCATCGGCATCGATCTGCTGCATGTCGATCCGATTCCCGGCGTCGAGCTGATCCAGATGGACTTCATGGCCGACGAGGCCCCTGCCCTGCTGACCGAACTCCTTGGCGCCCGCGCCGACGGGGTGATGTCCGACATGGCCGCCAACACCACGGGGCACAAGAAGACCGATCATCTCAAGATCATCGCGCTGGCGGAAGCAGCGCTCGACTTCGCCAACGACATCCTCGCGCCGGGCGGCTTCTTCCTCGCCAAACTGTTCCAGGGCGGCGAGAGCGCCGAGCTGCTGGCCCAGCTCAAGCGCGACTTCACCACGGTGCGCAACGTCAAGCCGGCGGCGAGCCGGCCCGATTCCTCGGAACTCTATGTGCTGGCGACCGGATTCCGGCGGAAGGAGCCGGCGGCGGAGGCCGCTGCCTGAACCCGATGGGTCGTCACATCGCCGACATGCTCGCCGGGTCCTGATCGTGCGCGGGCCGACGCAAGCCGGCGCGTCGGGTGGAGCCGGACCAGAATGCTGCGTGACCTGCAATCGGAGGCCGGCTTCGTCTGGGCCTATCGCTTCGATGGCGAAGGCCAGGCCGAACTCATCCCGCGCGACATCATGCCTGGCCTCGGAGACGAGGTAGCGAGTTTCGTCTGGTTGCATCTCGATCTCGTCCACAGCCGCGCCAAGCAGTGGATCGCCGGCTGCGGCGGCCTGCCGGCCGATGCGCTGACGCTCTTCGTGGCGCAGGACGAACACCAGCGCCTGTTCCACAATGCCGAATTCGCCTGGGGCATCACCTTCGACCAGATCCGCGAGGTCGACAGCCTCGCCGACGACACCGGCATGTTGCACTGGATCGTCGGCGAGCGCGTCCTGATCACCGGTCGCCGCGCCGCGCTGCAGGCGACGCGGCTGACGCGCGATGCGCTGGAAGCCGGCTTCCGCGCCACCTCGCCCGTGATTCTGTTCGAGCGATTGATCGAATATGTCATCGAGGATGTCGCCGAGGACGTGATGCGTCTCACCGACGACACCGACTCGATCGAGGACCACGTCATCGACGACCGCATCGGCAATGATGCGCGCCGGCTCGGCCAGATCCGGCGGCGCACCGTGAAGCTGCACCGACAGCTCAATGGCCTCCACCAGCTCTTCAGGCGCTTCGCCGACACCGCCTCGGCGCGCATGGCGCCCGAAACGGTCAAGAGCGCCGCCTCGCGGCTTCTGGGGCGCGTCGACACGATGCTGACCGACGTACAGATCGTCCAGCAGCGCGCGAGGCTGCTGCAGGACGAGATCGCTGCACGGCTGACGGCGCAGACCAACCGCCAACTCTATGTGCTGTCGATCCTGACCGCGACGCTGATGCCGGCGACGCTGGTCACCGGGCTGTTCGGCGTGAACACCAAGGGCCTGCCCTTCCTCGATGACGACTGGGGCTTCGTCTATGTCGTGATCTTCAGCCTGACGGCGGCGCTCGGCGTCTACTGGCTGCTGCGCCGCCGTGACATGATCAACTGAGCGCGCCGCGGGCCCGCGCCCTCACTTCTCGAGAAAGGCCCGGATCGCGCCCTCGGCCTGCTTCATCGAGATGACGCCGTCGAGATGGCCACGCGTGCCCTGCAGCAACACATGCGTGACGTCGACGCCGCCCTTCTTCAGCGTCTCGGCGGTCCGCTCGACCCCATCAGCCGTGAAGACGAGGTCCTTGGGCTGGGTGATCAGCAGCAGCGGCGCCTTGATCCTGGTCGCCGCGTCCGCGAGCGAGACGCCGCCGGCGGCGAAGAGCTGGTTGGCCTTGATCAGATAGAGGAAATGATTGGCGTCCGAGACTTTTGCGCGGGCCTCGCCGGCATTGTCGAGAATGCTCTGGACCTGGAACTTGTTAGCGAGCGCCTTGGCCGGAGCCTCG
>JBKJSB010000343.1:0-18323 GCA_046593015.1 Allobosea sp. | reverse complement strand
GTAGCGGCCGGCGGTGTCGATCAGCACCGCATCCTCGGAGAACCACCAGTCGCAATAGCGCGCGACGCCGGCCGCCGTCGCCGGCGTCGGCGGCACGCGCTATTGCGACTGGTGGTTCTCCGAGGATGCGGTGCTGATCGACACCGCCGGCCGCTACACCACGCAGGACACCGATTCCAAGGCCGAGCGCGCGAGCTGGCTCTCCTTCCTCGACCTGCTCAAGACCAACCGGCCGCGCCAGCCGATCAACGGCGTCATGGTCGCGATCAGCGTCGAGGACCTGCTGACGGCGACGCCCGAGCAGATCACCGCCCATGCCGACGCCGTGCGCACGCGCCTGCTCGAACTGCATGAGCGACTGAAGATCGACTTCCCCGTCTATGCGATCTTCACCAAGGCCGATCTGGTCGCCGGCTTCAACGAATTCTTCGGAGGGCTGACCGAGCCGCAGCGGCGCATGGTCTGGGGCCACAGCTTCCAGACCACCGAGAAGACCCGCAACATGATCGGCGAGGTCGCGCCCGAATACGACGCGCTGATCGAACGCCTGAACGAGCGTCTCTCCGACCGTTTGCAGGAGGAGCACAATCCGACCGCCCGCGCCCAGCTCTTCGGTCTGCCGAGCCAGGTGGCGGCGCTGAAGCCGAAGGTCACCGATTTCCTGACGCGCGTCTTCGAGCCGACGCGCTACCAGGCCAATGCGACCCTGCGCGGCTTCTACTTCACCTCCGGCACGCAGGAAGGCACGCCGATCGACCAGTTGATCGGCTCGCTGGCGCGCAGCTTCGGCAGCGAACATGCCGATGCTGGCGCGTTCTCGGGCCGCGGCAAGAGCTATTTCCTCACCGATCTGATCCAGAAGGTGATCATCGGCGAAGCCGGCTGGGTCTCGACCGATCTCGGCGCGGCGCGCCGGGCGACGCTGCTCCGCGCGAGCGGCTTCGCCGTCGTCGCCATCGTCTGCGCGACGTTGATCGGGCTGTGGTGGACGAGCTATTCGCGCAATGATGGGCTGATCACCGCGACCAATTTCGGCCTCTCCGACTACCGCCAGACCGCAGCCCCCGTGCTGCAGGAAACGACGATCGCGGAGCGCAATTTCAGCCGCGTGCTGCCGCTGCTGCACAAGCTCCGGCACATGCCGGCGGGCTATGCCAGCAAGGACGAGCCGACGCCGTTGCTCGCCACCTTCGGCCTGAGCCAGCGCGAGCGTCTGCAGTCGGCCTCGCAGATCAGCTATCAGGAGGCGCTGGAGCGCATGCTGCGCTCGCGCATCATCTTCCGGCTGGAAGAGCAGCTCGAGGCCAACGTCAACAATCCCGGCTTCGTCTACGAGGCGCTCAAGGTCTATCTGATGATCGGCGCGCAGGCCCGGCTGGAGCGCGACCTCGTCATCGCCTGGATGCGGCAGGACTGGGCCGAGAACCTGTTCCCCGGCGCGGCCAACGCCAAGGGGCGCGAGGCGCTGGAAGAACACCTGATCGCGATGCTCGACCTCGACGAAGGGGCCGAACCGATCGTCAAGCTCAACCAGACCTTGATCGAGAACTCGCAGCGCACGCTGCGCCGCATGAGCATCGCCGAGCGCGCCTACGAACTGCTGCGCACGCAAGGCCGGCTGCCAGCCAAGGACTGGGTCGCGGCGCTGCGCGGCGGCGGCGATGTGCGGCTGGCCTTCGAGGGTGTGGGCGGCGAGGATCTCGACGGCATCCGCGTGCCGTATTTCTACACCTATGAGGGCTTCCAGAGCGCCTTCGTCGATCGTCTCGGCGATATCGGCGAGCGCATCGAGAAGGAGCGCTGGGTGCTGGGCGAGACGACCGACCAGTCGGCGATCGTGGCGCAATACGCGACCCTGTTCCAGGATCTGCTGCGGCTCTACACGCGCGATTTCGTCGCGACCTGGCAGAAGTCGCTGGCGCGGCTGAAACTGCGCCCACTCAACGCCGACAAGCCGAAATATGTGGCGCTCAGCGCGATCGCGGCGCCGACCTCGCCCTTCAAGCAGATCCTCGAATCGGTGCGCGACGAGACCCAGCTCACCAAGGAGCGCCCACTCTCCAAGGCCGCCGCGGCCAAGGCTGCGGCGGGGCAGGTGGCGGGGCAGGCGCTGGAGAAGCGCGCCAGCGACGCGCTCGGCCGGCTCGGAGCGAACCTGCCGCTCAGCGCGCCAGGCGTCGAGCGCGTGCTGTCCGGCGGCACGGATGCGCTCGGGGCCAATATCGAGAGCCAGTTCAAGGCGCTGCATGTGCTGGTCGACGGCGATCTCGGCCGCCGCCCGGTCGACCAGTTGCTGCAGGTCTTCTCCGAGATCAACCAGAACCTCGCCACCGCCGCGACCAACCCGGCCCAGGCCAGCGCCGCCAACGCCGCGCTCGTGCCGCTGATCGCGGCGCTGCGCGCCAACTCCTCGCGCTATCCCGCGCCCTTCGACGGCATGGTGCTCTCGGCCGTGAACGATTTCGAGGGCGACGCGACGGGCGCGACAGTGGCCCTGCTGCGGCAGGGACTCGCCGACCAGGTCACGCGCGTCTGCGGCGAGATCGTCACCAACCGCTTCCCCTTCGCCAAGGGCAGCACGCGCGACGTGCCGCTGGCCGATTTCGCGCGGCTGTTTGCGCCCACCGGCATCATGGAGACCTTCTTCAAGGAGCGCATCGAGCCCTATGTCGACAAGTCGAAGGCGCAATGGGGTTTTCGCGTCGACAGCCGGGTAGCCCGCGCGCTCTCCGTCACGACGCTCCGCGAATTCCAGCGCGCCAGCGAGATCCGCGAGGCCTTCTTCCCGACCGGCGGCAATTTGCCCTCCTTCCAGATGATCGTGACGCCGACCGCGCTCTCCTCCGACGCCTCGGCCGGCAAGCTGGAGATCAACGGCTTCACCGTGGCGAGCCAGCAGGGCGTCGCGACGCCTGTGCCGGTGATGTGGCCGGGCGGCGGCGTCGGCAAGACCGCGATCACGCTGACGCTGGGCGGCGCGGCGGCGGGCGGCGGCGGCATCTTCGGCGGCGGTTTCTTCTCCAGCGGCTCGACGCCGGCGGCGAGCGAGGCCAAACTGTTCGAGCGCGACGGGATCTGGTCGTTCTTCCGCCTGCTCGACACAGGCTCAGTGCTGCGCCAGGGCGACAACATCGTGCTGACGCTGGCGGCCGGCGGGCGGCAGGTTGGCTACCAGTTCGGCGTCGGCTCGCTCAAGAACCCGCTCGTCCTCCCCGCGCTGCGCGAATTCCGCTGTCCGACGGGGATCTGAGACGATGGCGTGCGGGCTGTTCGGCAAGATCCCGGCCAAGCGCGATTTCATCGCGGTCGATGCGCCGCAGGCTTTTCTCTCGGTCTACGAGCCCTGGCTCCAGGGCGGGCTGACGGCGAGCCGGCTCTCACTCGGCGGGCACTGGCAGGACGCCTTCCTGAAAGCGCCGATCTGGCGCTTCTGGCTCGGCGGCGGCTATTGCGAACGGCCTGTCGCCGGGGCCTTCATGCCATCGGTCGATGGCGTCGGCCGCTATTTCCCCCTGACCGTCTTCTCCTTCGGCGAGGCGGGGGCCGCGCTGGCCCCGCCGGAACTCGATCCGCAGGAGGCCTGGTTCGCCGCGATCGAGGATTTCCTGCTGCACGCGCTGGAAACGGGGGCCAGTTTCGAGGCGCTGTCGCAGCGACTGCGCGCGCTGCCGCCGCCAGCGACCCCGGCGCTGCCGCCGCCCGGCGAGGCGGTCAGGCTGTCCGACGGCACCATCGTGGCCGCGCTCGCGCCGGGCACATTGCCGGTCAGGCTGCCGGCGCTGCGCGTCGAGGACCATCTGCGCGCGCAGGCGCACGCCTGCTGCTTCTGGACGGTCGGCGGCGAGGAGTTCGAGCCGCTGCTGCTCGCGGGCCAGACCCTGCCCGATCCGCATCTTTTCGCCGGCCTGCTCACCGGGCGCTTCGACGCCTTCGTTCAGGGGATCGCCTCATGACCGCGACGCAATCCTCGGCCCTGCCGGAGGCTTTCGAGACCGGTTCGGTCAGTCATGTCGGGCGCGTGCGCAGTCATAACGAGGATGCCTATGTCGCGCGGCCCGAATTCGGCGTCTGGGCGGTGGCCGACGGCATGGGCGGGCATGAGAACGGCGCGCTGGCCAGCGGCACGCTGGCTGCCGCGATCGACGCCATCGGCCCGGCCGTCTCTGCCGCCGATCTGCTGGCGCGGCTGGAGGCGGCCGTGCTCAAGGCCAATGGCGAGCTGCGCGCGCTGATCCGGGGCCGGCGCGGCGTCGCCATGGGCTCGACGCTGGTCGCGCTCCTGGTCTTCGAGCGCCATTTCGCCTGCGTCTGGTCCGGCGACAGCCGGATCTATCTGCTGCGCGACGGCCGCATGTCTCAGGTCTCGCGCGACCATACCGAGGTGCAGGACATGATCGACAGCGGCGTGATGACGCCCGAGGAGGCGAAGCACTCGCCGCGTCGCCATGTCATCACCCGCGCGATCGGCGTGGCGGACACCCCCGAACTCGATCTCGACAGCGGCGAGCTCGGCGAGGGCGACGTCTTCCTGCTCTGCTCGGACGGGTTGACGGGCCACGTCACGGACGCCGAGATCGAGGTCGCGATCCGCGACACGGGCGCGCAGGCGGCCTGCGAGACGCTGCTTTCTCTCGTGCTGGAGCGCGGCGCGAGCGACAATGTCACCATCGTCGTCGTGCGGCGGCAGAATGGCGGCAGAAACGGCGGCGGCGATGATGGCGGCACGACCCGCTGGCTGCCCAATGCCCGCGCCACGAGGAGGTCCGGCTCATGAGCGATCAGGACCGCACCGTCATCCTGCAGGGCTCCAGCCTGCCGGTCGGCACGCAGCTCAACGGCATCTACGAGATCGAGCGGCTGATCGCCGTCGGCGGCATGGGCGAGGTCTACAAGGGCCGCGCCATCCAGACCGGCGACGCCGTGGCGATCAAGATGATCAAGCCGGACATGGCGCGCAATGCGGCTGCCGTGACGCTGTTCCGCAAGGAGGCGGCGTCGCTGCACAACCTCTATCACGAGGCCATCGTCCGCTATTACGTCTTCACCGTCGATCCGGCGACGCAGGTCTCCTATCTCGCGATGGAGTATGTCGACGGCCAGCCGCTCTCGGACCGGATCAAGGAGGGCACGCTGAGCGTCGATGAGGTCGATGTGCTGCGCCGGCGCATTGCCGGCGGCCTGCATGCGGCCCATCTGCTCGGCATCGTCCATCGCGATATCTCGCCCGACAACATCATCCTGCCGTCCGGCCGCGTTGAGCGCGCCAAGATCATCGATTTCGGCATCGCCCGCTCGACGCAGGTCGGCGAAGGCACGGTGATCGGCTCGGGCTTCGCCGGGAAATACAACTATGTCTCGCCCGAGCAGCTCGGGCTCGAGGGCGGCGACGTCACCGGCCGCTCCGACATCTACAGCCTCGGCCTCGTCCTGGCCGAGGCGCTGACCGGCCGCGCCATCGACATGGGCGGCACGCAGGTGCAGCTCATCGACAAGCGCAGGCGCGTGCCCGATCTCGCCGGCATCGACCCGTCCTACCGCCCGCTGCTGAACGCGATGCTCGCGCCCGATCCGGCCAAGCGCCCAGCCGACATGGCCGCGGTCGCATCCTGGCAGCGCGCCGCTCCCGCCGCCCCGCGCCGTGGTGGAGGCGCGTTGCGCTGGGTCGCGGTCGCGGCCGGGCTCGTGGTCCTGGCCGGCGGCGGCTATGGCGTCTGGACGTCGCGGCAGCCGGCCTCGGGCCCCGCCATCGCGCCCGCGCCCGAACTGGCCGAGACCGGCGAGACGTCGTCCCCGACCGCCCCTCCGCAGCTCGCCGAACCCGCCCAAACGCCGGCGCCCACGCAGCAGGCCGCCGCGCCGCCCGTGCAGCAGCCGCCGCGACTGCCCGATCCGCCGCCGCCGCGCGTCGATCCCCCGGTCGCGCCACCGCAGATCGCCGCGCGGACCGAACCACTTGCGGCGCCGCAGGCAGCGCCCGCGCGGCCCGTGACGCCGCCACCGCCGGCCCTGAGCGAACCCGCGCCGCCCGTCGTCCCCCCACAGGCCGCCTTGCCGCCAGTCTCCCCCCCGCAGATCACGCCGCCGCAAGTCACGCCGCCACCGCAGGTCGCCAGTCGGCCAGCCGAGCCTCCGGCGCGCCCCGCCACGCCGACCCCGCCCCAGTCGAGGCCCGCCCCGCCCGCCATCGCTGCGGTGACGGAACCGCGCACGCCGGCCGAACGGATCGAGCGCTACATCGTCAATTACGATGGCGGGCGCTGCTTCTTTCTGTGGCCGCTGGAACTCGGCGAGAAGAAGGCCAATCTGGAAGGGTTCGGCAGCGGGGCAGAGCCGTTCGTCGCCTTCGACGCGGCCTTCAAGGCGGCGCAGGGCTTCGAGGCGCAGATCAACCTCCGGCCGGTCACCGCGCAACAATGCCCGATGGTCGAATTCCTGCGCCAGAGCAGCGCTGGAATCGATCGCATGACGGGCCTGCAGATCAACACCTTCAACCTGAAGAGCGGCGATGCGCTGAACGGCTCGATCGAGAGCCCGGCGAAAGAGGTCGCGCTGCTGCTCGTCGGCGATGACGGCCTCGTCCACAATCTGTCGAACTTCACCCGCCGGGAGGGCGCGCGCGCGCGTTTCGCCCTCAAGCTCGAATCGACCGGCCCGGCGATGCGCCCGCAGACCGTGCTGGCGCTGGCGAGCCAGACCCCGCTGCCGGTGCTGTCTGGCCCCAACCCCGCGCCCGCGACCGAGTTCTTTCCCAACCTCGCCCGCGACATCTCGGCCGCGGGCGGCAAGGTCGGGCTCGGCATCCGCTATTTCAGGATCTACTGACGCCAGGCCGGATGCCGGAGGACGCCGCTCAGGCGTCCTCCTCGCGGTAGAGCACGCCCCAGTCGGCCTGCCAGAGCCCCCCGGCATCGACCACCACGACGGGGGCCTGGATCTCGTTTGCGAGGCGGATCGCCTGCCGGAACGCATCGACCGGAGCCATCGGGTCGCTCTCGAAATCATTGACCAGATGCCCGCCCGCCAACGCCGCCGGGCAGGAAATCGTGCCAACCGGCCCGGCTTCGCCCGTGGCGAGACTGAGCGTGATCGCATCGTCGGGGGCCTCGTCGACCTGTTCGAACCGGTTTGCGGCCATTCTTCGCTCCTTCGTTATCACCCGCCGGGCCCCACGGCCCGCACCGGCGCGCCCCTGTCTGGTCCGTCTATTTCTTCGTCGCGTTCTGCCCGGCGAGTCTGCGGACGCTGCCATAGCGGTCCAGCCGCAGCTTGATCATGGCGTCGAACTTGGCGTGGACCTCGGCGACGGTCAGCGTCTTCGTCTCGCCGCCGGCCTCGGCATAGAAAATGGGCCGGTTGGCCTCGGCCGGACGCGGCAGCAGCTCTGCCGCCTTGGACGTCGGCGCCTGCTCCATCGTCGCCATGAAGGATTGGGCAGCGTCGGGCCCCAGGAAATGGATCAGATAGACCTCGCCGCCGGTGAGATGGCGGCCCATCTGCTTCTCCAGCCGCAGCGTGTCGCGCTTCAGCATCTCGGCCGCCAGGAGCGCCGAGAGATAGGGCTCGCGCCTGAGATCGAGGATGCGCTGGCGCTCGTTGGCGTCGGCGACCTGGAACTGGCGGCCGGAGCGGGTGATGGTCTGCGCCTCGGCGGCCAGCCCGTGGCGCGCGCCGAACTCGTCGACGACGCCGAGCCAGGTCTGCTCGATGAACTGGAACAGCCCGGTCGCCGACGAGGTCTTGGCCTGCACGGCAGTGGCGAAAGACGATTCCTTGTCGGCGACCGCCATCAGCAGCGTCGGGTCCGCGCCGACGATGCGGCCGGCGCGCACGATCGTATCGACCAGATGCCGCCGGATCCGGATCGGCCCGAAGGTCAGGATCTGCTCGGGATCGCCGCTCCCTGCGACGACTGGCGCAGACTGCGGGCGCTGCGCGCCCTGCGTCGGCAGGCGCGGCGGGACGAGCAGGATGTTGCTGGGCGGGGGCGGCAGAGCCTGCGGCGGCGCGGCGGCTGTGGCATCGGGTCCTTGAGGCCGGATCGCCGCGAGCGCGGGGTTCGCCGTCAGCGCGAACTGGGTCGCCTGCCGCGCCGCTTCGAGGTCGCTTTCCACCGAGGACAACACCAGCGAGGGCCTGGCCGGCGCGCTTTTGAGATCGGGCAGGTCGGGCTCGGCCAGTTGCAGCATCTCGGGCTGCGGCTGGCGCGAGGCGATGGCGAAGCCGGCCAGCGCCACCGCCGACAGGATCGCTGCCGCGACGGCCATGATCGGAAGCATGAAGCCTCGCGCGGCGGGCATGGCGGGCATGGCGGGCGGCGGCGCGGCCGCAGCGCCGGCGCTCACGGCGGGCAACGGCGCGTCATCTGGCATGGTCGCGAGGACCGGAGCGGGAGCGGGGGCGGCCACGGCGTCGCGAAGCTTGGCGAACCAGTCGGCGCGCCCGGCCTGCGCCTCGCTCGACAGCGCCGCGACGTCCTGCGCCATGCGCTGCGCCAGCGGCTGCGTCACGCCCGTTTCGCGCTGGAGCGTCGCAATCGGCGCGGTCTGCTTGCCCGCGGTTCCCAGTGCGATCGCGTAGAACCAGCTCGACAGGCTGGCGCGCCGGTTCTCCAACGGTGTCCCGACGGCCGGGTAGACGAGGTAGTTGCAGGCCTCGCAGGCGAGCGCCCGCAACCGGGGCCGGGGCGCGAAGACGCCGGTGCGCCCGCAGGCGGCGCAAGGCAGGGTCGTCGCGCCCTGGCGCGCCGCCATCAGCACTGACAGGCAGCGCTCTTCCGGGAAGGCGGCCTGAAAACTCTTGAAGCGCTGGCTCATGCTGCTGACCGCCGCGTCACGGCCGGGTTGCCATCGTGGTCTTGCTCCCGTTGGGGAAGGCTACTCCGGAAGCGGCCGTCTCACAATCGTCAGGCATGCAGCAGGCCGAGACGGCCGAGGCTCCCCAGATGCATCGCGATGTCCTCGGGCGTCACAGCTTTCGGCAGGGGCGGCGCGTCGCCGGCTGGCCGGGGCGCCGTTTCGAGATAGGCGTTCATCGCCGCAAGCAGGGCCGCAGCGTCGCGCGTGCCGTCGAGCAGGCTGAGGAAATGGCGGACGAGATCGTCGTCCAGCGCCACCGTGCGGTGCCTGAGATCGGTCACCTCGCGCCCGCTCGCCGCCTGCCAGCGGGCATAGGCGCTCGCGACGGGGCGCTCGCCGGGGATCACGCCGAGCGCCGGTGGGTCGAGATGGATCTCGAGCAGGGCTGCCCCGAACAGCGCCATCAGGGCCTCGTCGAGACGGACCGTCTCGCGAGCGGCGTCCGGGCCCGGCGCGACCCCGGCTTCGGCCAGCGAAAGCGCGACGAGGTCGCCATGAGCGATCGCGGCCGGCCAGCATGCCGCGAGCCGCCGCAGCGCCGCCTTCGCGACGGGCAGGTCGATCACCAGCTTGATGCCGCCGGCGAAGGCGAATCCGGTCGCGTCGGGACGGGATGCGGACGCATCGTCGGGAACCTCGCTGACATCGGCAGCAAGGTGGTAGGCCGCCAGCGACAGCTCCTCCTCGGCCCGATGCAGCGTCAGCCCGGCGCGGCACAACAGCGTCTGGCGGAAGAAGCGGCCGACGATCAGATCGAGCGCCTGCTGGCGCAGCACCGGCGGATAAGGCGCGATGTTGGCGAGAATGTCGCGCGCCGGCCCGCGCACGGCCTCAAAACGGTTCGGGAAGGATTCGTCGGCGAGATATTGCAGGCCGTGGCCTTCCGCGGCGGTCACCACCTCGGTCAGGCTGAAGGCGCGCGAGATCGGGTTGAGGTCGTCATGGAAGAGGACGTCGTCGGACAACGCGTCGATCTGTTCGGAGCGCGCCCTCAACGCCGCGCCGTAGAAGGATTTCGGATCGGTCGCCTCGGCGATCGTCTTCAACGCGACGCGCGCCTGACGGATCTGCGCCGCAGGCTCTGCGATGTTGCGGATGGCGAAATGCATGACGTCGCGCGCCATGTCGCGCATGCGGCAGCCGGGCAGCGCGTTGTAGCTGACATAGGCGACGCCGTGCGGCGCGAGCAGGGACCCGAAGGTCGCCAGGATGTGGTCACGCACCGGGTCCGGTACCCAGGAATAGACGCCATGCGCGATGATGTAGTCGAACTCCCCCAGTGCCGCCGTCACCGACATGATGTCGGCATGGACGAAATCGATATTGGCGAGCCCGAGTTCCCGGGACCGCCGTTTCGCCTCCGCGATGGCGCTGGCCGACAGGTCGATCCCGACGAACCGGCCCTCCGGGCTGGCGAAGGCGAGCGGCAGCAGGTTGCCGCCGGAGCCGCAGCCGAGCTCAAGCACGCGCGCCTGCGCGCAGGGGGCCGGCTGCAGCCCATGCGCATGCGCGATGGTGGCGAGCCGGGCCGGCTGCGTCTGCGGAAAGGCGTGGCCGTTATAGGCCATCGCATCATAAGGATTGGCGCCGTCGCCGGCGCTGTCCGAAACCGGGGCGGTATCTGTCATCAGCAGTCGAGCACCTTGAATTCCACGCGCCGGTCCAGCGCGTCGCTAGCGTCGTCCTTGCCGGTCCCGATCAGGCTCTCGCGGAAGCCCATCCCGGTCGCGATCAGGCTGGCGCCGCCCGTCGGCGCGCCGGTCTTCAGCAGTTCCATGACGAAATTGGCGCGCAGCACGGAAAGCCTGTCATTCAGGGCCGCCGACCCCGTGCGCGAGGTATGCCCGACGATCTCGAGGCAGGCCTTCTTTTGCCGCGTCCGCGTCGCGATCTGGCTGAGCCACATCGGATAGGGCTCGGTGATCTTCGGATCGTCGACGAACTGCGTCGATCCCGGCCGGAACAGCAGCTTGACGAGAAGCTTGCGCGACTCGAGGCCTGCATCGACCAGCGTGGCGAAGGCATCGACCGCCTCCTCGCGCCGGCCGAGCTTTTCGCTCGCGAGATAGGTCCCGATCCGCACGCGATGCTGGTCGCCGCCCGGCAGTCGCCCGGCCGAGCGATAGAAGGCCAGCGCCTCGCGATAGCGCTGCGCCTCGTATTCGAGAATGCCGTCGTTTATCAGCGCGCCGGCCGTCAGCCGCTCGACATAGCCCGTGTCGAGCGCGTCGCCGAGCTTCGTGCCCTGACAGGTCTTGATGTAGGCGTCGGTGGCAGGGTCCTGGCCCCAGACCGGCGCGTCGCGATAATAGCCCGTCGGCGTCACGTCCACGCCTTCGGGCCGGGCGCGCGCGACGCCCTTCGACACCACGGTCCGCGAGGCGAGATCGGCCATGGTGAAGCAGATGCGGAAGGCGTCGCGCGGACCCTGGACGTCGCCGAGATTGTTGATCGCGGTGAAGGTGCCGACCAGCACCACGGGCTTGCGCGCCAGCGAGTCCGAGTTGAACGGCAGCAGCGTGAAACGCGGATGCGCCGTCCGGACGAGTTCGGCGAGCGTCTCCTGCATCGCCCGGGTCGCCGCCGATTGCGCGCCCGAGACACCGTCGATCAGCGGGTCAATCACCAGTTCGACCGGTCCGGGCGGCAGGTTCGCCTTGTTGAACAGATCGTCGGCGGCGCGGCGCACCGCGTCGGGATAGGGCACCGGCGTCGGTGGGGCGGGCTGAGCCAGCACGGGCAGCGTCAGGCCGAGCAGCAGGGTCAGGCCGAGAGAGCGGCGGGCGGCGCGGCGGATCAACGACATGGCGGCGACGCTCCAGTTCTCGCGCGGCAAGATTTTCGCGCGCGACCGAGGCGCGCACGCGCATCCTTGGTCCGCCGGCGCGTCGGCGGCCTCAGCGGCATTGTCTCAGCACATCCCGGATCTGGTCCGAAAACTCGCCGAGTTGCGCGCGCGCCAGCGCGCTGGCGCAGGCCGCCGGCGTCGGACGCGCGGCCGGCGTCGCCGCCACCGTCTCGCCGAGACGGCGGTCAACTGGGGCGGGACGTTGCGGCGCGGTGAGCGGGACCGGAGGCTCTGGCGTTCCGAGCGTCAGTGTTCCAGTGTTCGACGTTCCAAGCCCCACCGTTCCAAGCCGCGCCGCCATGGCCTGCTCCTGCGCGCGACGCTCCTCGTCGAGGCGGCTGCGCTCGGTTTCGAGCGAGGCGAGTTCGGCGTCCTTGCGGGCGAGTTCGGAGGCGAGACGGTCCTTCTCGGCCCACTCGGCGGCGGCCCTGTCGGGCCGGGCGGGTTGCGCCGGCGTCGGCGCGGGCGCGATGGCAGGCGCTGCGGCGACGCTGTCCATGGCGCGGCGCGCCAGCGTCTCGGCCGCCTGCTGGCGCTCGCGCTCGGCCTGTTTCAGCCGTTCCAGCAGCGCCCGCTCGCGCTCGCCGAACTCGCGCGCGAGCCTGTCGCGGTCGCGTTCCTCGGCGGCGCGGCGCTCGATCAGATCGAGCTTGGTGCGGGCGTCGATCGCGAAGAAGCTGGTCGGGAAGCGTCTGATGAAGCCGTTCAGCACGGCGGGATCGTCGCTGGCGCGGATGGCGCGCCAGACATCGGCGTCGGTCTCCTCGCGGTTGAGATAGAAGTCGCCCAGCAGCGACAGCGACAGCTCCGGCGTCTGCTTTCCGCCAGTCGCGTCATAGACGACCTTCTGGACGCGGCGGAACATGCTGGCGATCTCGAGGCCCGGCGTCTGGATTTCCTGCACCAGCGCGGCCGTGAACGGGCTGTTGCGGCCGGCGCCGTCGGCGGCGACGTCGTTGGCCTGCGTCGCATAGGCCACGACCATGCCCTGCGCCCGCGCGATCGGGGCCAGACCGTTGCCGACCGCGAAACCTCGCGTCGCCTGCTTGCTCGCGAGCTGGCGCACGAACGGATTATTGCGGCAGGCGTCGAGCACCATGATCTTGACGCCCTTGGCGAAGCCGAGCGCAGTAATGACGTCGTTGAGCCGCGTCGTCTCGTACTGGACGCTGACCTCGTCCTCGACGCGGGCCTCGACCGGGACGAGATAGTTCTCGCCGTTGAACTGCAGGCCGTGACCGGCATAGTAGAACAGCACCGCGTCCGCATCCCGCGCCAGCCGGGCGAAGCGCGTCACCACCTGATCCATGCCGCGCTTGTCGAGATCGAGCCCGTCCACGACCTCGAAGCCGACCTTGCGCAGCGCGAGCGTCATGTCGCGCGCATCGTTCAGCGTATTGGGCAGGGGCTGCGCGTTGCGATAGCTCGAATTGCCGATGACGAGCGCGACCCGGCGCTCCTCGGCAAAAGCCGGCAGCGCGAGGAGCTGGAGCACCAGGGCCAGCAGCAGGCCAAGTCTTTGCATCGGAGACAGTCTTGGCATCGGGGACATCATTGGATTCCTGTAGGGAAGCTACCGGACGCAGGCGTCGGAATCCAGTCGAATTCGACTGATCCGGATCGCTCGGAAAGTCTCTGCCTTCAGGAGGTTGCCGATTTCTTGCTCTGACGCCGGCAGGCTGTTAGCATTGGGCTCTGGCGAGAATGGAGAGACGCGGATGTGCTTAGCCCGGCCTGGCCGGTTCCTCTGCGTCGCGGCGTTCCTGGCGGCGCTGGCGGTGATGTTCGCGCCGGCCGCGCTGGCGCAACAGCGCAGCCCGGCCCCTCCCGGCGCGACGCTCAAGTTCGTGGGGCTGCAGAACGGCGCGCGCGTCGTCGGCACGAAGCTCATGGTCCGCTTCGAGATCAGCGGCATGGAGGTCGTTCCGGCCGGCACGGCGCGACGCCATGCCGGCCATCACCACCTGCTGATCGACACGCCCCTGCCGGCGCTCGACCGGCCGATCCCGGCCGATTTCAACCATCTGCATTTCGGCGGCGGCCAGACCGAGACCGAGATCTCGCTGGCTCCGGGCCGGCACCGGCTGCAACTCCTCTTCGCCGACCACGAGCACGTGCCGCATAACCCTCCGGTGATGTCGGACGCGATCGAGATCGAGGTCGTGGCCGGAGCCGAGGAAAAGCCGCGCTCGGTCGCGGCGCCCGGCGCGCGCGTTTTCTTCCGCGATCTTGCCGACGGCGCGACGATTCCGCCGCGCGCGACGATCCGCTTCGGCGTCGAGAACGTCGTGATCTCGCCGGCGGGAACCGCCCATGCCAGCGGCGGCCACCATCATCTCCTGATCGACACGGAAACGCCGGCGCTGGACCGCGAAATCCCCAGCGATTTCAACCATGTCCATTTCGGCAGGGGCCAGACCGAATACGAACTCAACCTGCCGCCCGGCGAGCACACGCTGCAATTGCTGATGGGCGACCACGACCATGTCCCGCATGATCCGCCGGTGATGTCGCAGCGTATCAGGGTCAGGGTTGTCGAGGGCGCGGCCGCCCCGGCCGCGGCGTCCGCGGCCGCCCCGACATCCGGCCGCAAACCCTCGCCACCCGATGCGGTCGTTTACTTCATCTATCCGCGCAACGGCGAGACGATCTATCCCCGCTCGACCATCCGCTTTGGCCTGCGCAACATGGGCGTCGCGCCGGCGGGCGTCGACAAGCCCGACACCGGCCATCACCACCTGATCATCGACGCGCCGACGCCGCCTCTCGACGTCGCGATCCCGGCCGACCTCAACCATCTGCATTTCGGCGGCGGGCAGGTCGAGAAGGTCATCGCGCTCAAGCCGGGCTGGCACACGCTCCAGCTCATCCTCGCCGACGACCAGCATGTGCCCCACGATCCGCCCGTCATGTCGGAGCGGATCAGGGTCTTCGTCGGCAACCCCCGCAAGACGGCGCGCCGGCGATGACCAGAACGATCCTGCGACAGATGACCGTGATGGCCGGGCTCACCCTGCTTGCAGCCGCGTGGCCGTCAGCACAGCCGGCTGCCCAGCACGCCGGCCACCAGCCCAATGCGCAGCCGGCGCAGACCGGCAAGCGCCAGCCCGCGCCACGCGGTGCGCAGGTCTATTTCCACTATCCGCTCGACGGGCTCAGCGTCTCCGAGCGCTTCACCGTCCGCATCGGCCTGAAGGAAATGGGCGTTGCGCCCGCCGGCGTGACCACGCCGGCGACCGGGCATCATCATCTGCTGATCGATGTCGACAGCATCGTGCCCGACCAGCCGATCCCGGCCGATTACAATCACATCCATCTCGGCAACGGCCAGACCGAAATCGTCGTCACCTTGCCCAAGGGGCGTCATACGCTGCAATTGCTGCTGGGCGACCACGCCCATGTGCCGCATGACCCGCCGGTGATGTCCCAGAAGATCAGGATCAATGTCCGCTAGACCCAGACACCTCGCGCCGGAAGCCCGCTCCCGCCCCCTGCCTCGCCTGATGCGGGCGATGCTGGCCTCGGCGCTTGCGGCTCTCGCACTGTGCTGGGTCGCTCTGCCCGAACCGGCCCTGGCGCAGCCCGCCGACAGCGCGCCGGCGCGCGTCGCGCTCGTCATCGGCAATGCGCGTTACGGGACCTCCGCGCCGCTGCCCGTGGCCGACCAGGCGCGGGCCGCCGCCGAGGCGCTGCGCGCGGGCGGCTTCGATGTCGTCTTCGCCGAGGACACCACGCGCACCGAGCTGGCGCTGGCCATCGCCGAGTTCTCGACGCGGCTGAAGCGGGACGGGCTCGCGGTCGTGTTCTATGCCGGCCAGGCGGTGCAGGCTCGCGGCCGCAACCTGCTCGTGCCGGTCGATACCCCCGCCCGCTCGGCACAGGAGGTGCGCGACCGCGCCTTCGATCTCGACGTGCTGATCGACGCGCTGATCGTCTCGCGCCCGCGCAGCGCGCTCGTCCTTCTCGACGCCAGCCGCGAGAGCCCATGGCAGGAGGCGATCGACGACAAGCTCAAGGGGCTCGCCGCGATCGAGAAGATGCAGACGATCGCCGTCGCGGCGACCGCGCCGCCGGGCAGCATCGTACGCAGCAGCGCCAGGCCCGAGACGGGCGCCGTCGCGGAATGGCTGAAAGCGATCGCAACCGTCAATCTCGACATGACGGCCGCGCTGACGCGGGCGCGCGCCGCCGCCGCCAGGGACCGCGCGCATCAACCCTTCTGGCTGTCCTCAGCCCCGCCTGCGGGACTTGTGGTGACGCCGCCGCCGCGCCCGCCGCAGGTGGCGCAGACGACGCGCGCCGTGATCTCGCCCGTCGATCCGCCGGGAACCTCGGGCCAGCCCGACAGCTACGAGCTCTCCTTCTGGGAATCGATCCGATCGAGCGAGAACGCCGCCGAATACCGCGCCTATCTCGACGCCTATCCCAATGGCCGCTTCGCCGCGCTGGCGCGGGCGCGCGAGCAATCCTACCGGGCGCGCAGCGGCCCCGCCGTCGCCAGCGCCACGCCGCCGCCACCTGCCCTGTCGCGCCAGCCTCCGAGCCCGGCCGCGCCGCCGGCCGCCACGCCCGCCGCCCCCGCAGCGGCGGCGCCCCCGGCCCCGGTCTCCTCGGCCCGGACCCTGCGCGACTGCGCCGACTGCCCGGAGATGGCGCTGGTGCCGGCCGGCAGCTTCGAGATGGGCTCGAACGAGATGTTCGAGTTCGAGAAGCCGGTGCATCCGGTGACGCTCAAATCGGCCTTCTATATCGGCGTCAACGAGGTCACCTTCGCGCAATGGGACGCCTGCGTCGATCAGGGCGGCTGCCAGCACCGGCCCAATGACCGCGGGGCCGGCCGCGGCGAGCGCCCGGTTACCGACATCCACTGGGACGACGCCAACGCCTATGCCGCCTGGCTCTCGGTCAGGACCGGGAAGCGCTACCGGCTGCCGACCGAAAGCGAATGGGAATTCGCCGCCCGGGCCGGCTCGACCACGAGCTATCCGTGGGGCCGCGCCGTCGAGGTCGACAAGGCCAATTGCAATGGCTGCAATCCGCAGCCGCGCCGTCAGGCCACGCCTGTCGGGCAGTTTCCCGCCAACGCGCTGGGGCTGCACGACATGGCGGGCAACGCCGCGGAATGGGTCGCCGATTGCTGGGCCGACAATTATCGCGCCAAACCGCGCGACGGCTCGGCCTTCGCCACGCCCGGCTGCCGCGAGCGCGTGCTGCGCGGCGGCTCCTTCAACAATGACCCGCGCTATCTGCGCTCGGCAGCGCGCTTCAAATACGAATCGAATGTGCGCTTCTACACAAACGGGCTGCGCGTAGCCCGCGAGCCCTGAGGGGCGCGAAACGGTTAGGAGCCCATTCCGAAACTCGCTCCGGCGAGGCGGCTGGCGTGGTCTTCGAGAACCGGAGCGGAGCGTACTTAAGTCCGTGAGCACCGGAAGCGCAGAAGGGCGCGCCACACGGCCGCCGGAGTAGAGTTTCGGGACGGGCTCTCAGTTCTGCGCGACTTTCGATCCCTTGATGGTGACGTTGCCGCTCGCCTTGGCGTTGATCACGCCGCTGGCGACGATCGAGACGTCCTTGCCCTTGATGGCGATCGTGCCGTCCTTCTTCATGGCCAGGGAGCCGCTGCCGCTCTGGATCGTCACCGAGTCGGTGGATGCCAGGGTAATGGAGCGGCTGGCGAATTCGGCGGCCGCCGTGGTCTTGAGCTTCAACCCGCGCGCCTCGATGCTCATGTCCTGAGCCGCAATCACATTGAGGTTGCGGCCGGCGCGCAGGCTGACATCGATGCCGACGGTCAACGCGAGCCGGTTGCCCACATTCACGGCCATCGCCGAGCCGGCCGAGACGGCGAGGTTCGCGCCGCTCTGGATCGACAGCACGCCACCGACCGAGATGTCGGCCGTCGCTCCCGCCACCAGATTCAACTGGCCCGATGCGGCGATCGTCGTCTGGCTGCTGTTGATGGCGAGCGCGCCGCCCGAGCGGATTTCGGCGCGGTTGCCGGCGACGAGCAGATTGCCGTCCGCCGTGATCGCCAGACCGCCGCGGGACGCCACCGTCATCTGGCCCTGCGCCGTGAGGACGAGGGAGCCCGGCGTGCTGATCGTGATCCCGCCGGCATTGATGGTGATGGCGTCGACCAGCGCCTTGAGCGACGCTTCAAGCACGGCCACCCGGCGCGTCAGCGCCGCGACATCCTCCACCATGAGCTTCCTCCACGACGCGGCTGCCTAACCTTACGAAACACCCTCGCAGCCAGGACTGCAAGCGCGGGGCTGTTCCCGACGCAACAGCGGTCAACCTTCACCCTTCGCTGTTGCCGTGGTTCGATGCAAAGTCGAAACCGCGCAAGCATTCAATCCGTCTTGGACCCGTTCAGCTTGGCCCGACCAATCACACGACGATCAACCTGGCCGACGCCTAGGCGGAGCGCGATGCTTTGAGCCGGGTCGATCCTCCTCCGCCAGCCGCCTTCGACCTCGCCATCATCGGCGGCGGCGTCAAACGGCTGCGGCATCGCCCGCGATGCGGCGGGGCGCGGCGCGTCCGTGGTGCTGTTTGAGCAGAACGACCTCGCCAGCGCGACCTCCTCGGCCTCGACCAAGCTGATCCATGGCGGC
>JBKJSB010000187.1:0-12599 GCA_046593015.1 Allobosea sp. | reverse complement strand
TCTTCCGGACCTATGCGGGGCATTCCGACGCATCGGAATCCAACAGGCTTTATCGCAACAACCTCGCCAAGGGGCAGACCGGCCTGTCCGTCGCCTTCGACCTGCCGACGCAGACCGGCTACGACCCCGACCATGTTTTGTCGCGCGGCGAGGTCGGCAAGGTCGGCGTGCCGATAAGCCATCTCGGCGACATGCGCGCGCTCTTCGCCGACATCCCGCTGGCGCAGATGAACACCTCGATGACGATCAACGCGACGGCGGCCTGGCTGCTCTCGCTCTACATCGCGGTCGCCGACGAGCAGGGCTGCGACCGCAAGGCGCTGCAGGGCACGACCCAGAACGACCTCGTCAAGGAATACCTCTCGCGCGGCACCTACGTCTTTCCGCCGCGCCCCTCGATGGCGCTCACCACCGACATCGTCGTGTTCACGGCCCGCGAATTGCCGAAATGGAACCCGACCAACGTCTGCTCCTACCATTTGCAGGAGGCCGGCGCCTCGCCGGTGCAGGAGCTCTCCTTCGCGCTGGCGACCGCGATCGCTTTGCTCGATTCGATCCGCGCCCGGCCCGAGGTCAGCGCGGAAGAATTTCCCGAGGTCGTCGGGCGCATCTCCTTCTTCGTCAACGCCGGCATGCGCTTCGTCACCGAGCTCTGCAAGATGCGCGCTTTCGTCGATCTCTGGGACGAGATCACGCTTGGCCGCTACGGCGTGGCGGATGAGGCGATGCGGCGCTTCCGCTATGGCGTGCAGGTCAATTCGCTCGGTTTGACCGAGCCGCAGCCCGAGAACAACGTCTACCGCATCCTGATCGAGATGCTGGCCGTGACGCTGTCGAAGAAGGCGCGCGCCCGAGCCGTGCAATTGCCGGCCTGGAACGAGGCGCTAGGCCTCCCCCGCCCCTTCGACCAGCAATGGTCGCTGCGGATGCAGCAGGTGCTGGCCTATGAGACCGACCTCCTCGAATTCGGCGACATCTTCGACGGCTCGACCGCGATCGACGCCAAGGTCGCCGAGCTGAAGGCGGCCGCGCTGGAGGAACTGGCGAAGATCGACGACATGGGCGGCGCGCTGGCGGCGATCGAGACCGGCTACATGAAGCAGGCGCTCGTCGAGAACGGCGCGCGCCGGATCGAGGCGATCGAGCGCGGCGAGCAGATCGTCATTGGCGTCAACAAGTTCACCAACAGCGAGCCCTCCCCGCTCTCGGCCGGCGAAGGCAATGTCGTGACCGTGCCGGATTCCGTTGAGCTGGAGGCGATCGGCCGGCTCAAGGCTTGGCGCTCCGCCCGCGACGCCAAGGCATCGGAAGCCGCGCTGGCCGAACTGGCATCGGCCGCGAAGGAGGCGCGCAACGTCATGCCGGCCTCGATCGCCTGCGCCAAGGCGGGCGTCACCACCGGCGAATGGGCCCAGACCCTGCGCGAGATCTTCGGCGAATACCGGGCGCCCACCGGCGTCGATACGAGCAAGCTCGGCGACAATGCCGACCTCGCCACGGTCAAGGCCGCCGTCGCGCGCGCCACCGAAAAGCTCGGCCGGCCGCCGCGTTTCCTCGTCGGCAAGCCAGGGCTCGACGGCCACTCCAACGGCGCCGAGCAGATCGCGGTGCGCGCCCGCGACGCCGGCATGGCGGTGAGCTATGGCGGCATCCGCCAGACGCCGGACGAGATCGTGACGCAGGCGCAGGAGACGAAAGCCGACATCATCGGCCTGTCGATCCTGTCGGGCTCGCATCTGCCGCTGGTGCGCGACGTCACGGCGCGGCTGCGCGTCGCGGGCATGAATATTCCGGTCGTGGTCGGCGGCATCATCCCGCCCGACGACGAAAACGCGCTGAAAAACATGGGCGTCGCCCGCGTCTACACGCCGAAGAATTTCGAGCTGGACGGGATTATCGCGGATGTGGCGGGACTGGCGGCGAAGGCGCGGGATTAAATCTCGTTGAAGGGCGCAGGTGAGATCGTTCGAGAATTCGCTGGGGTGCGCCGGCTGGCGTGGGTGTCGAGAACCGGAGCGGAGCGGACATTGGTCCGTGAGCACCGGAAGCGCAGACAGCCGCGTCAGACGGCCGCCCCAGTAGAATTCGCGAGCGGTGTCACACCATCCCCGTCGTCTTCAGCGTCTGATACGCCTTCAAAATCTCCTGCAGCGTTCCTTCCCGCGAGCGGTCGCCGCCATTCGCATCCGGGTGGAAGCGCTTCACCAGCTCCTTGTAGCGCGCCTTGATCGCCACCGCGTCGGCGGTGTCATCGAGGCCCAGCGTCTCCAGCGCCTTGCGCGCCACCACGCCGACGCGCGATTCCGGGTGCAACGCGGCTTGAGCCCGGCGCGCGCCAAAGATGTCGAAGGCATCGGTGACCTCGGGGCCGGCCTTCCCGCCCGCGACGCGGCCCCGTTGAGCCATCCGCGCGGCGCTTGAGTTGACCCCGAGCTTCCAGGTCGGCCGGTGGCCGATCTCCTCCTGCTTGGCGTAGGCCGCCAGCGCCTCGTCGTTCATGCCCTGGAAGTAGTTGTAGGTCGCGTTGTAGGCCTTCACATGCTCCATGCAGAACAGGAAGAACTGCCCTTCGCGGCCCCGCCCCTTGGGCGCGCGGAATTCGCCCGCGCGGCGGCAGCCGGCATGGTCGCAGGGCGTGCCGACAGGAATCTCGACCTCTTCCGCCTCGGAAGGGCCGATCCTGATGCGGTCGAACAGGCGCGAGTTGAAGTTCATGGTCGAACGGTTATGAGACTCAAGGGACGGCGGGGCAAGTGCGGCGCAGCATGCGGCGGCCCACCCCGGCACTGGCGATCAGGATGATGTCGCGATCATGACCGGAATGGCTGAACGGATCACCACCAAGCTGCAGCAGGCTCTCGCGCCGCAGCGCCTTAACGTGATCGACGAATCGCACCAGCATCACGGCCATGGCGGCTGGCGCGAGGGCGGCGAGACCCATTTCAGGGTCGATATCATATCGGAGGCCTTCGCCGGCAAGAGCCGTCTGGAGCGCCACCGGTTGGTCAATGCGGCGCTGGCGCAGGAACTGACTGATGGCGTCCACGCGCTGGCGATCGTGGCGCGCGGGCCGGGCGAAGGTTGAGCGGCGTCAGGGCGCACGCTCCGGCGTCCGCGCATAGACCGCAGCCGAGACCAGCAGCAGCCCTGCGAAAACCCAGTGCAGGTTGGCGAAGGTCGCGGCCGCCCCCAGCCCCGCGCCGCGCTGGCTCGCGATGAACCAGCCGGAGCCCGACTGGATCAGCGCGGCGCCTGAAATGAACAGGAAATTCACCGCCGTCATGCCGCGCCCGATCAGATGAGCGGGGAAGAAGATGCGCGCATGCGCCATCAGGATCGCATAGGTGAAGCCGATCGCCCCGATGGCGGAAAACAGCGCGACAGCCGCAAGCCATGACGCGCCGCCGGTCAGCGCCAGCAGTGCAAACAGCGCTGCGGTGGCGACCGTGCCCCAGAGCACCAGCGGCTTGACCCGACCGACGCGCTGTTCCAGCGCCCCGTAGAAAAAGGCGCCGCCGACCATGGCGAGCGCCATCGCCGTCGCGGCGTTGCCGGCGGAAACCGCGTCGAAGCCGTGGACGTCGCGCATGAACGGCGCGATCCACAGGCCGCGCGCGGTCGCCAGGATGGCGTAACCCGTCAGCGTGATCAGCGCGAGATAGCGCAGGGCCTTGAGCTTCAGGATGCTGGCGAGCCCCTCGATCAAGCCTTCCGACTTGCCCGACGCCTGCTCGGCGCGCGGCGGATCCTTGATCAGCAGCGCCGCCATCAGCGCGGCGATACCGAAGGCGCAGGCCATCGCCAGCATGGAGGGCCGCCAGCCATAGCGCTCGGCCGCGATCGCCAGCGGCCCCGCGCCGACGAGGTTGCCGAGCGAGCCGATGCCGATGAAGACCGAGGTCAGGGAGGCGAAGCGCGCCGGCTCGGTGGTGCGGGCGAACAGGAACAGCGCCGCCATGAAGATCGGCGCGCAGCCGATACCGATCAGCGCCATGGCAAGCGTGCCGGCAAGCGCACTCGACGATGAGGCGAACAGGAAAGCCCCGGCCGTGCCCAGCGCCATCGTCGCCGCCACAGTCCGGCGCGGGCCGAGCCGGTCGAGCGCCCAGCCGACCGGAAACTGCGCGCAGGCGAAGGCGACGAACCAGGCCGCGCCGAGAAAGCCGAACTCGCGCGGACCGATCGCGAGGTCGGCCATCACCGGCTGGGCGATCACGCTCAGGAAGGAGCGGTAAAAGATCGACAGGAAATAGGCCGGCAGCAGCGCCAGGAAGATCGTCACGTCACGCCGCCCGTCGACGAACCCGTCGGATCACTTGATCCGCTCGAGCACCGAGACGTAGTTGGCGACTGCCGCCCCGCCCATGTTGAAGATGCCGCCGAGACGGGCATCCTTCACCTGCATTCCCTCGGGCGCTTCGCCGACGAGTTGCATGGCGCTGAGCACATGCATGGAGACGCCTGTCGCTCCGATAGGATGACCCTTGGCCTTCAGCCCGCCCGAGACGTTGACCGGCAGCTTGCCGTCCTTGAGGGTCCAGCCCTCCTTGATGGCGCGTGCGCCGTCGCCTTCCTTGGTCAGCCCCATCGCCTCGTATTCGATCAGTTCGGCGATGGTGAAGCAGTCATGCGTCTCGACGAAGGAGAGATCGTCGAGCGTGACGCCGGCTGCGCTGAGCGCCTGCTTCCAGGCCAGCGCGCAGCCGTCGAATTTCAGGATGTCGCGCTTCGACAGCGGCAGGAAATCCTGGACATGGGCCATGCCGCGAAAGCCGACGGCCCGGCGCATGGCCATCGCGGTCTCCTCGTCGGCGAGCACCAGAGCCGCCGCCCCGTCCGAGACCAGCGAGCAGTCGGTGCGCTTCAGAGGGCCCGCGACGAAGGGATTCTTCTCGCTCTCGTTGCGGCAGAACTCGAAGCCGAGATCCTTGCGCATCTGGGCATAAGGGTTCTCGACGCCGTTCTTGTGATTCTTCGCCGCGATCATGGCGAGCGCGTCCGACTGGTCGCCATGACGCTGGAAATAGGACGCCGCAATCTGCCCGAACACGCCGGCGAAGCCGCCGGTCGTCTCGCCCTCTTCGGCGAGATAGGACGCTTTCAGCAGGAACTTGCCGATCTCGGCGGACGGCGTTTTCGTCATCTGCTCGACGCCGACGACGAGCACGATTTTCGCAGCCCCGGCCTTGATCGCGCGCGCGCCCTGGTGGACGGCGGCCGAGCCCGTGGCGCAGGCGTTCTCGACGCGTGTCGTCGGCTTGAAGCGCAAAGCGGGATCGGCCTGCAGCACCAGCGAGGCGGTGAAGTCCTGGGCGGAGAAGCCGGCATTGTAATGCCCGAGTACGATCTCGTCGACCTGGTCGGCGGTGATCCCGGCATCGACCAGCGCGTCGGTGGCGACGCGCACGATCAGGCTTTCGATGGTCTCGGCATCCTGCTTGCCGAACGGCGTATGGGCCCAGCCGACGATTGCAGCGCACATGGCGTTTCTCTCCTGATGACCCGCTTTTGACCTCTAATTGCGCTGCGAAAGACCTCCCCGCAAGCCGGCACAAGCGCATTTCCGGCGTGCGTGGAAAGAGGGACCACGATGCGGAACGGACGATCTTACAAAGACAGCAGCAGCACCAGTCCCACCCCGACCACGATCATCGCCATGCCGGCAAGCTCGCGCATGCTTGTCCCCTCGGCAAAGACCCGTCGTGACGCGATCTGCGCCAGCGGCACTTCGAGCAGGCCGAGCGTACGGACATTGGCGGCGCTGGTCAGCGAGAAGCCGATGAACCAGAATTGCGAGGCCGCCGCGCCCAGAAATCCCGCCGTCAGCGAGCGCCGCCATATCCGCAGCGAGGCAAACAGCGCGCCGCGATCAGCGATCAGCATGTAGGCGACCAGCACCAGCGTGCTGAAGGCGAGCCCCCAGGCCAGAGTCGTCGTGGCGCGGAGCACGAAGTTCCCGTCCGGCAGCGCCAGGATCGCGGCGCGAAAACCCAGCGCCGAGAGCGCGAAGCTCGCGCCGGCCGCGATGCCGAGCACGGCCGGCCGCAGGCCCGCAGCGCTGAACTTCTCGCCGGGCTTCCACGACATCGTCACGACGCCCGCAGTCGCAAGCACGATCGCCGCGAATTTCCAGATCGTCAGCGCATCGCCGAGCAGCAGCGCGCCGAAGATCGCGACCTGCACCGGCTCGGTCTTGGTGTAGGCGGTGGTGACGGCAAACGAGCGCTCGCGCATCGCCGCCAGCATCAGCCCCGTCGCCGCGATCTGCGTCAGCGAGCCCCAGAGCGCAAACAGCAGGAAGCGGGCATCGGCTACCGGCGGCATCCGCCCGCTGACGAGGCAGACGCCCGCGAGGAAGACGAGCGCGAAGGGCAGGCCGTAGAGGAAGCGCACTTGCGTCGCCCCGACGACGCCGATGGCGTCCGTCAGCGAGCGCTGGGTCAGGTTGCGCGCGGTCTGCAGCAGCGAGGCCGCGATCGTCGCGGGAATCCAGAGGAGGGTGAGGCTCACGGGCGATCTTGCTGTCTGTCGCGTCCGGACCGGCTGACGCACCGGTTGACGACGCCTTGTGAACCGGCCCTGACGGCTAGGCAAATCGCTCGGCTGGGGGTAGGTATGCGTTCATGGTCGGGCGCTCATTGCCGGCCGTCTCGAAAATGCCGCACGCGTCGCGTTGAAGCCTCCAGCCTCGACCCACGTCCAGACAGGTTCAAGACCAGCCGATGATTGCTTTCCGCCTCGCCGCCGCCATTTCGCTCGGTCTCAGCCTCGCCGGTCTCGCATCCGCATTGCCGGCCAGCGCCGGCACCAGTCTCGTGATCGACGCGTCGAGCGGCGAGGTTCTCTCCAGCGAGAACCCGAGCCAGGCCTGGCACCCGGCCTCGACCACCAAGATGATGACCGCCTATCTGGCGCTGAAGGCGGTGCGCGAGCGCCGTATCGGGCTGGAGACTGCGATTCCGGCCTCGAAGCTCGCCGCCGGCCAGCCGCGCGTGAAGGTCTATATCCGCGCCGGCCAGGAGGTGACGCTCGACAACGCGCTGCGCATCATGATGGTCAAGTCGGCCAACGATATCGCCTATGTCATCGCCGAGGGCGTCGGCGGCGACGTCCCGACCTTCGTCGCGATGATGAACGCCGAAGCCCAGCGGCTCGGCATGCGCGACACGAATTTCGCCAATCCCAATGGCTGGCACCATCCCGACCAGCAGACCAGCGCGCGCGATCTCGCCATCCTCGCCATGGCGCTGATGCGCGAATTCCCCGACTACGCCGATTACTGGAATACGGCGGCCGTCCAGCTCGGACGGCAGGTGCTGAATAATACCAACGGCCTGGTTGGCCGCTATTACGGCATCGGCGGCATGAAGACGGGCTTCGTCTGCGCCTCGGGCTTCAACGTCGTGGCGACCGCGACGCGTGGCGGGCGCACCCTGATCGCCGTCGTGCTCGGCGCGCTCTCCGGCGCAGAGCGCACCGTCAAGGCGGCGCAACTGCTCGATGACGGCTTCGGCAAATGGGGCGGGTTCGGCTACACCGCCGCGACCCTGCCGTCTGGCAATGGCGGCCGGGCCCAGAGCATCTGCGACGATGTCCGCCGCAAGGGCGGCGGCGGGCCGCTCGCTGACGATGTCGATGTCGCAGGCCCGATCGGCGCGACCGCCATCCCCGGCGGCGTCGGCGGCAATGCCGAAGGCACCTCGGATCGCTTCCCGATCTTTTCGCCGCAGCCGGCAGCCGCAAGCGCGGTTCTGACGCGCGCGCCGTCTGGCCGCATCGTGCTCGGCCCTCGCGCCCAGGCCATCCCCGTCGAGGTCGCCTTTGGTCGCACGCCGGCCTCGGCCGCGGCTCCGCTGGCGGCCAATGTCGCCGGGCGTCCCGACAGCCTGATCGCGCGTGGCGCGGTCCCGATCATCACGCCTGGCGCTCCGGTCTCTGCCAGCCTCTTCGGTACGGCGTCCGCCCGAACCGCCTCCGGCAATGGCGGCATCCCAGGCGCGACCTCGGCCTTCGCTCCGGCGACCGACGCTGCGCCGACCGGCGACGCCCAGTCCGGCCCGCTGCGGCTGCAGGGCGCGATCCAGCCCGGCGCCGCGACGGCGGCGAGCCTGCGTCCCGGAGCGGCGGCCGGCATCAAGGGCAAGCCTGCGCCCGCGCGGCCGCTCCTGGCCAAACCGAAGGCCAAGACCGAGCCCGCGAAGACAGCGCCGGCCAAAGCCGTCGCGCCGCAGGCCAAGGCGAAGACGAAACCCAAGACAAAGCCCGACGCCTGAGCCCGAGCGCGTGATCGCCGGACGCAGCCAGGCTGCGACGCAGCAGGGCCTTTTGCTGGCGCTCGCCTCGGCTGCCGCCTATGGCACGAACATCGTCAGCGCCCAGATCGCCGGACAGGCCGGTCTCGCCGGTCCTTTGCTGGTGTTCTACCGCGTCTTCATCATGCTGGCGCTGGTGCTCGCAGCCACGTTGATCTGGCGTGCCTCGCTCAAGGTGCCACCGCGCGAGCGCCGGGCGCTGGCCCTGTTTGGCCTGATGAGCGCGCTGGTCGGCTGCGCCTATCTGTCTTCGGTCGCCTTCCTGCCGGTCACGGTCGCGGCCGTGGTGTTCTACACCTTCCCGGTCCTGATCGTGCTGGCGGAGCCGCTGGTGACGAAGGCGCGCTTCAGCCTCGACCGGCTGGCGGTGGCGCTCGTCGCCTTCTGTGGCGTCGCCATGGTCGTCGGCCCCGATCTCCACGGGCTCGATCCGCGCGGGCTGGCGCTGGCCATGGCCGCGAGCGTTTTTGCGGCGACGCAGTTCTTCGCCGCTTCGGCGAGCGCGACGACAGGGTTGCTGCCGAAGCTGTTCTGGTCGCATCTGCTGATCCTGCCGGTGACGTTGGCGATCGTGCTGGCGACCAGCGGCCTGCTGCCGCCCCAAAGCCTTGCGCTCGCGCCGCTGGCGGTCGCGGTCACGATCGGCGGCTATCTCGTCGGGTTCCTGCTGCAGGTGCTGGCGCTGGCGCGCGTCGCGCCGGGCCCGGCGGGGCTCGCCTTCTGCGCCGAGCCGGTCTTCGCGGTCGCGGTGGCGGCGGTCGTGCTCGGTGAGCGGGTCGGTTGGCTGCAATATGCCGGCGGCGCTCTTGTCGTCGCCGCGATCATGGCCAATGTAATACTGGAACAAAAATTCCGCCGGCCGGCAGCGGCCTGACGCCTTCCGGATTGCCGCGATGCAAGATCCCAGACACGACGCAAGACGCCCGCAACCCGTTCCGCTGACGTTGCTGACCGGCTTCCTCGGCGCGGGCAAGACGACGCTGCTCAACCGCATGCTGAAGGACGAAAGCCTGTCGGAGACGGTCGTGATCGTCAACGAATTCGGCGAGATCGGGCTCGATCATCTGATGATCGAGGGCGTCGAGGAGAGCATGATCCTGCTCGCCTCGGGCTGCCTGTGCTGCACCATCCGCGACGACCTGATCGTGACGCTGGAAGACCTGCTGCGCCGCCACGACAATGGCAGGATCACGCCGTTCAGGCGCGTCGTCATCGAGACGACAGGGCTGGCCGACCCCGCGCCGATCCTCAACGTGCTGATCAACCACCCCTATCTCGCGTTGCGCTTCCGGCTCGACGGCCTCGTGACGCTGGTCGATGCGGTCAATGGCTGGGCTACGCTGGACGAGCATGAGGAGGCCCGCAAGCAGGTGATCGCGGCCGACCGCATCGTCCTGACCAAGGCCGACCTTGCCGCGGACACTGAGGCGGTCGGCGCGCTGCGCCGCAGGCTGGCCGCCCTTAATCCCGGCATCGCGCTTCTTGAGCCCGATGCGCCGGCCGCCGACCTCGTCGGTGCTGGTCTTTACGACCTGACCTCACGGCCCGCCGAACTGACGCGCTGGCTGGCCGCAGAGACAAGGGCCGCGCCACATGATCATCATCATCACGACCATGATCATGGCCACGGTCACCATCACCACGCCCACCGCCATGACGTGAATCGTCATGACGAGGCGATCCGCGCCTTCACGCTGACGGCGGAGCAGCCGATCGCGCAGGCGACCTTCGACCTGTTCTGGACCCTGCTGCGCTCGACCCACGGCTCGAAGCTGCTGCGCTTCAAGGGGCTGGTCGCACTGAAGGAGCATCCTGGCCGGCCGCTGCTGGTCCATGCGGTGCAGCAGATCCTGCATCCGCCCGTCCTGCTCGACGCCTGGCCCGACGCCGACCGGCGCTCGCACCTCGTGCTGATCGTCAAAGACATCGAGCCGGCTGTGGTCGAACGCCTCTGGGCCGCTTTCCTCGGCCAGACCGAGAGGCAAGCCGCCCCGGCCTGACCCCGGCTGCGCTGGCCCTGATCTTGAAGCCTGTCGGGCGATCGGTCGCTCCGCGCGCAGAACCTTGTCATTTTGGCACAGGCCCGCGCCGGGACGATGCAGCAGAACCGCAGGCAGGGCCAGATGAACGCAATCGTCGCCTTCAAGGGCAGTTCCCCGGGAGCCGTCGCCTCCGCCGCGCCGCAGACGGCCCGCCACCGGCCCGACGCTCCGATCAGGATCGAGATCAGGCCGCTCCAGGCCTGCGCCGGGATCCGTGATGCCTGGGCCGACCTCGCCGGGCGCGCGATCGCGCCCAACCTGTTCTTCGAGCCCGATTTCGCGCTCGCCGCCGCGCAGCACCTCGTCGCCTTCCGGGACGCGGTCGCGATCCTGGCCTGGCAGGGCGAGGCCGACGAACCGCAGCGCCGCCTGATCGGCCTCATCCCGTGTTTCCCCCGCGATCGCCTGTTCGTGCCAGACGAACTGATCGGCTTCTCCGACAAGCGAGTCCTCGATGGCGCGCCGCTGCTCGACCGCCTGCGGGCGCAGGCCGTGATCGAAGCCGTGCTGAGCCTGCGCAACGATTGGAGGCTCGAAGGGCATGGCCTCGTCCTGCGTCAGATCGCGCTCGGAAGTCCGCTGACGACGGCAATCCTGCGCGCCGCCGAACGGCTCGGCCTCGCAGCGACGCTGCAGCCCGCGAGCAGCCCCGCACGTTCGCGGCTCGCCATGGTCAGCCCCAACAAGGCGGCGGCGCTCAGCGAGGCGCTCGCCCGGCAAGGCAAGGTCACGTTGCTGGAGAGCGGCGCGCGCATCAAGCTGCGCGATGCGGTCGAGATCCTGCTCGCGATGGAGGCATCGGGCGCCCGCGCCCGGGCCGGCACGGCGATGCTGCAGGACACGCGCGAGGCGGGCTTCGTGCGCGCCATGACACGCAGCCTCGGCCGCGGCAAACAATGCCGCGTGGCGCTGCTGATGCTCGGGGAGCGGCCGATCGCGGGCGCGATCCTGCTCGGACGCGGCGACAGGCGCTGGCTCTTCGCCTCGGTCCAGGACGATGCCTTTGCGCCGTTCGAGCCCGAACTGGTGCTGCTGGCGATGCTGGGGCAGGCCGCGCCCGCACGCGCGATCCTGCTGCCGGGCGGCGCGCCGGTGTTCGGAACGGCAACCGCCACCCATGGAGAACTCCGGCTGACGCCCCAGGGCGCGCTGAAGCCGCGCGACCTCGCCGCCCGCGCCCGCGACGCGCTGCGGCGCTCGCTGTTCAGGCTTCCGCGCGCAGGAGCCGCCTGATGATCTTGCCGGTCGTGGTCAGCGGAAGCTCGTCGCGAAAGGCGATCTCGCGCGGATATTCATGCGCCGAGAGCCGCTGCCGGACGAAGACCTGAAGCTCGGCAGCCAGCGCGTCCGACGGCGCGCGCCCAGCTTTCAGAACCACAAAGGCCTTGACGATCTCCGTCCGCAGCGCGTCGGGCTTGCCGACCACGGCCGCCAGCGCCACCGCATCGTGCTTCAGCAGGCAGTCCTCGATCTCGCCCGGCCCGATGCGATAACCCGACGAGGTGATGACATCGTCGTCGCGGCCGATGAAGCGGACATAGCCGTCGCCGTCCTGCACGCCCTGATCGCCGGTCGTCATCCAGTCGCCGATGAACTTCTCCACAGTGGCCTTCGGGTTGTTCCAGTAGCCCAGGAACATCACCGGGTCGGGCCGGCGCACCGCGATCTGGCCCTCCTCATCCGCCGCGCAGACGGAGCCATCCGGCCTGATGATCGCAACCTCGTGCCCCGGAACCGCCTTGCCGATGCAGCCCGGCCGGCTGACGCCGATTTTCGCGCAGGAGGCCAGCACGAGATTGCACTCGGTCTGGCCATAGGCCTCGTTGATGGCAAGCCCCAGCGCGTCGCGGCCCCAGTGCAGCGTCTCCGCGCCCAGCGCCTCGCCGGCGGCGGCGACCGTGCGAAGGTCGAAGCCGAAGCGCTCGCGCGGCTTGTCCACGCTGCGCAGCATCCTGAGCGCGGTCGGCGGCACGAAGGCGTTGCGGATGCGTAAGCTCGCGATCAGGCGAAAGGCCTCGTCCGGCTCGAACCGCGTCACCGGCCGCGCCACCACGGCGACGCCGAAATGCAGGGCCGGCAGCAGCATGTTGAGCAGTCCGCCGGCCCAGGCCCAGTCGGCCGGCGTCCAGGCGAGATCGCCCGGTTGCGGAAAGAATTCGTGCGCCAGCTGCACACCCGGCAGATGGCCTGGCAGCACGCGGTGGCCATGCAGCGCGCCTTTGGGGTTTCCGGTCGTGCCGGAGGT